>NZ_JBFAUT010000080.1:0-33542 GCF_040679475.1 Actinoallomurus sp. NPDC052274 | reverse complement strand
CTCGGGGCCGGCCTGCACGGGCACCGCGACGACCTCGGCGGTCGTGGCGATGTCCCGGATCCTGCCGTGGACGATGTGCAGCTCGGTGGAAACCGGCAAGTCCTCTCCTTCGGGGACGGTCCCGTTAGGGTCCGGAAAGGGCCCACGGACAGCGAGACCCCGGCGCGGAACGCCGGGGCCTTCGCGGAACCTCAATGATCGGGTGACGTCGTCTCAGCCCACGACGTCCTTCAGCGCGTCCCCGAGCTCGCCTGCCTCGTCCGCCGACAGTTCGACAACGAGCCGCCCGCCGCCTTCGAGCGGGACACGCATGACGATTCCGCGCCCCTCCTTGGTAACTTCGAGCGGACCATCGCCTGTCCGCGGCTTCATCGCCGCCATGCGTGCATCCCCTTCCTGCCTAGGGCCGCGTGGGGCCGCCGGGCTTCTTTGGCCGCTGACCCGTCTGCCGCATCAAGTCAACTGGTGGTGGTCCATTATCCCGTTTTCCGGGCGCTAAGTGGTAACGATCAGCTTCGAGATCATGCTGAGACCTGGTAACGAGCCGTCCTGGAGGTGGGCGGCGGCTCCGGTTTCCGGGCCCGCGAGCCCGCTCCCCCACTTCATTTTCTCCCATCGGCCGCGGCGCGGCTCTTGCCCCGGCCTCCGGCTTCACCGATCGTTGGCCTGGAGCATCGGACGTACCGAACCAGGGCAAAGGAGCCTGAACGTGTCGGAGAGCGTGCTGTACGACCTGGCGGACGGGGTCGCGACGATCGGCCTGAACCGCCCGGACGCGATGAACTCGCTGACCGCGGAGACCAAGAGCGCGCTGCGCGCGGCGGTGGAACGGGCACGCGACGACTCGGCCGTACGCGCGGTGCTCCTGACCGGTAGCGGCCGTGCCTTCTGCGCCGGGCAGGACCTGCGCGAACACGCCGCCAACCTCGAGGCGGGCCGCGGTCTGGACGGCACCATCCAGGACCACTACAACCCCATCGTGCTCGCGCTCGCCACCATGCCCAAGCCGGTGGTCGCCGGGGTCAACGGCGTCGCGGCGGGGGCGGGTCTCTCCTTCGCCCTGGCGTGCGACTTCCGGATCGCGTCGGAGAAGGCGTCGTTCGCGACGGCGTTCACGCGGATCGGGCTGGCCCCCGACAGCGGCCTGTCGTGGACGCTGCAGCGCCTCGTCGGCCGCGCGAAGGCCACCGAGCTGCTGCTGCTCGCCGAGCCGCTCCGCGCGCCGGAGGCCCTCGAACTCGGTCTCGTGAACCGCGTGGTGCCCGCCGACCGGCTCGACGCGGAGGCACGGGAGCTCGCGCGGCGGCTCGCCGCCGGGCCCACGTACGCGTACGGCGCGGTGAAGGCCGCCCTCGACCACGCGGCCACCGCCGACCTGGCCGGTGCGCTGGCCAAGGAGGCGGAGCTGCAGGACGCCTGCGCCGCGACCGCCGACCACGCCTCCGCCACCAAGTCCTTCCTCAAGAAGGAGGAACCCGTCTTCGAAGGCCGCTGACCCGCCTCCCCGTCGGGCCCGGTGGAGGTCGGGTTCGGCTGACGTACAGCTCGTACGACGCGACGCGACGCGACGCGACGCGAGGTGAGGCGGCGCGGCCGTCGGCTGGGCCGGCCTGCCGGGTGATCAGCGCGAACGTGGGCGATGGCCGCCCCTCGGACGGCCCGCAGCCCTTAGCCTCGGCATCGTGACCGAACGCGAATGGCTGTCGACCGAGGACTGGTACGCCTCCCTGCCCAGCGTCTACCTCGCGGCGGGCGGCCTGATCACCGACACGTCCGGGCGGATCCTGCTCGTCAAGCCGAGCTACCGCCCGTACTGGCTCTTTCCCGGTGGCGTCGTCGAGGCGAACGAGGCCCCGCACCGGGGCTGCGAACGCGAGGTCCTGGAGGAGGTCGGGCTGAGCGTGCGCGCGGGCCGCCTGCTCGTCTCGGACTGGGTGCCGGCCGACGGCGAGCGCCCGCGTCCGAACATGTACTTCCTGTTCGACTGCGGCACGTACGACGGGGACGCGCCGATCCGGTTGCAGGAGGAAGAGCTCGTGGACCACGCGTTCGTGACGGTCGAGGAGGGCGTGGGCCTGCTCTCCGCCGTCTCCGCCGCCCGCCTCCCCGCCGCCCTCGAGGCGCGCGCGACCGGCGAGACGCGCTACCTCGCCGCGTCGCGGCCCACCGACGCGGACGTGCCGCGCTGAGGTCGCTGCCGGCATTGGGCGTGCAGGTCGACCGTGATCTGCCGACCCGGTTCGGTTCAGTCGCGACCGCCGCTTCTTGATCGCGTTGGAGATCCGGCCGACGCACCCTCATCTCCATGCCGAGCCCTGAACATGACCGACGGCGATGTCACGACCGCGTCCCGACCATGCCGAGCAGGTTGCGTTCGACCCGTTCCTTTGGACTGTCCGCCGTGTTTCTCGCAATAAATTCGAGAGGTCGCTGCCTTCACGGCCGCTGCCTGAAACCAGAGAGGATGGCTCCGATGGCCGAGAGGCAATTCTTCATCGGGAATACGCTGGGTGACTGCCTGGACCACCTCAAGAAGGTGGAGGAGAAGGGCGCAGAGGTCGGCGTCCCGGTCTTCTACGAGCTGGAGGACGGAGGCCGCGAGGTCACCTACGGGCACGGTTCCGAACCTCGGGATCGCTGAACGACCACAGCCGACGTGCCGGGCGAGCGGTGATGCGCACTCGGACGGCGCGTTCACGATGAACCAGGCACGCGAGTACCTGGTCAAGCAGGCAACGGCCTGGTGTTCTGACAGGCCGCCTCAATGCCGGGGGCCCGCGTGCGCATGCGCAGGCGGGCCCTTCCTTCGCACCGGCCCGGCTCCGTTCGATGCCTGCTCAGCGGGTTGAGGGCGGCCCCCGGGCTCGCGGATGACCAGATCGCGATCTCAGGCTCCCGCACCAGGGACTTGGCACGAGCTATGGACCTGACAGAAGCCTCTACATAGCCTTGACCGGCACGCTTGCCGATCAAGGGAGTGTTCATGGCCATGCCGTCGGTGCCGCCCGATGTCCTGTCCCCCGAATTCGCCGCGGACCCCTATCCGTTCTACCGAACGATGCTGGAAGAATTCCCGCTGATCAGGCAGGAGTCGAGCGGCGGTTACGTCATCTCGCGCTACGAGGACGTGCAGCGCGCCTTCCGGGACCCGGTCTTCACCACCGACAACTACGAGTGGCAGCTCGAGCCCGTGCACGGGCGGACCATTCTGCAGATGAGCGGCCGGGAGCACGCCGTGCACCGCGCGCTGGTGGCACCGGCGTTCCGCGGGAATGAGCTGCAGGAGAAATTCCTGCCGGTCATCGAGCGCAACTCCCGCGAACTCATCGAGCGTTTCGCGGGCCGTGGAACCGTCGATCTGGTCGCGGAATTCTCGACCCGGTTTCCGATCAACGTCATCGCCGACATGCTGGGCCTGGACAAGGCGGATCACGACCGGTTCCACCGGTGGTACACCTCGATCATCGCGGTCTTCGGCAACCTGGCCGGCGACCCGGAGGTGGCGGCGGACGGCGAGCGGACCCGCCGCGAGCTGGGCGAGTACCTCATTCCGATCATCCAGGAGCGCCGGGCGAACCCCGGGGACGACCTGCTGTCGACGCTCTGCGCCGCCGAGATCGACGGCACCAAGATGACCGACGACGACATCCGGGCCTTCTGCAGCCTGCTGCTCGCCGCGGGCGGCGAGACCACCGACCGGGCCGTCTCCGGCCTCTTCCGGAACCTCCTCGCGCACCCCGACCAGCTCGCCGCCGTCCGGCGCGACCGCACGCTCATCCCGAAGGCGTTCGCCGAGACGCTGCGGTACACCCCGCCGGTGCACATGGTCATCCGTCAGGTGGCCGAGGACGTCACGCTCAGCGGCGGCACCGTGCCCGCCGGCGGCACCGTCGTGTGCGCGGTCGGCGCCGCCAATCGCGACCCCCGGCACTTCTCCCGCCCGGACGTGTTCGACGTCTTCCGCGACGACCTCGCCGCCTCGACCGCGTTCTCGGCGGCCGCCGACCACCTGGCCTTCGCCCTCGGGCGGCACTTCTGCGTCGGCGCCCTGCTGGCCAAGACGGAGGTCGAGGTGGCGACCAACCAGTTGCTGGACGCCATGGACGACATCGCCTTCCGGGACGGTGCCGCGCCGCCGGAGCAGGGGGTGTTCACCCGCGGCCTCGTGACGCTGCCGCTGGAGTTCCGGCCGGCGGCCGTCGGCTCCTCCGCGACGGCGGCCCCGGCCGTCTCCGGCTGATCAGCCGACGAGGTACGACGGGGCGAACCTCACCGGCAGGTCGACCAGGCCGCGCATCCACACGGACGGCGACCACTCCAGATCCGCGGGGTCCACCGCCAGCAGCACGTCCGGCAGCCGGTCGAGGAGCACCTCGACGGCGGCCTCGCAGATCACCTCGGCGAGCTCCGGTGCCGGGAACGGGCACCGGTGCTCGCCGTAGCTGAACGACATCATGGCCTGGTTGCCGATCGCCGGGGCGTCGGCGGCGGGGCGTACCCGCGGGTCGCTGTTGGCCGCCGCCAGGCCCAGGACGAGCAGGTCTCCGGTGTTGATCTGCTGCCCGCCGAGGTGGACCGGCCGGGCGGCCCACCGGCCCAGGTAGTTCTGCGTGGGGGTGTCCTCCCACAACACCTCGTTGAGCGCGTGGCCGACGCTGCGGCGGCCGCCCGCGAGGTTCAGGGAGAACCGGTCGTCGGTCAGCATCAGCCGGACGGTGTTGCCGATCCAGTACGCCATCGGCTGCTGGGCCGCGGTCATCACGAGGACCAGATCCGCGATGAGCTCCTCTTCCGTCAGGCCGGCGGGATCGTTGATCATGCGCGTGACGAAGTCCGGGCCGGGCTGCTCGAGCTTGTGCGCGACCAGCCGCTCCATGGTCGCGCAGATGCCCTGGTACGCGTCGAGCGCGCCCTCGTCGCCGTTGACCGTGGTCATCATGTCCCGTAGGAGGTCCGGGGTCTCGGCCTCGAGCAGGCCGAAGATCCTGGCGAGGACGAGCAGCGGCAGCGGGTGCGCGTACTCGGCCATCAGCTCGGCCTCGCCCCGCTCGGCGAACGCGTCGATCAGCTCATCGGCGATCTTCTCGGACTGGTTCCGCAGGTCGAACTGGTCGACGACGAACAGCCCGTTGCTGATCGCGCCCGCGCGGCGCCGGTGCTCGTCGCCTTCGGCGAACAGCGTGGAGGGCTGGTAGCCGACGAAGGGCCGCAACGGCCAGTCGGGCGGGATGTTGTCCCATTCGTTCCAGCGGCGGCAGTCGCGGGCGAAGACCTCCGGGTGGCTCAGCACGTGATGGACCTCCCGGTAGCCGATCACGAACCAGGCGGGGATGTCGCCCTCGAGCACCACGGGCACGACCGAGCCGTGCTCCTGTCGCATCTCGCGGTACAGCTCCGCCGGATTCCGCAGGAACCTCGGACCGTACAGCGGCAGCACGTCGGCGTGGACGGGACAGCCGCCCGGCGAGGCGTCGGCGGGGGCGGTTGCAGGCGCAGGTTCGGTCATGGCCTTCTTCCACTATGGGCTCTGGATCCGCCGACGGCGCACGCCGACGGGAGGTCACGGCTTGTTCGCGGGAGACTACGGTCAAGAGTCACCACAGGGCCAGCACCGGGACGAATCTCCCCGAAAAACACGGCCCGCCCATGCTCGAAACTTCGCTTTCTGGTCGATTTCGCCCTGCATAGACGACCCCTCGGAAGGCGGCGGCGTGCCGTCTCCGAGGGGCCGGTGTGAGCGCGGTCAGCCGGTGACCGTCACCTTGAACCTCCCGGACACGCCACCGCTGGTGACCGAGACGCTCGCGGTGCCGGCGTGCCCGGCGGTGATCCTGCCCGTCGCCGGATCGACCTTGACCACCCGCGCGTCGCCGGAGGACCAGACGTGCGAGGCCGGATCGGCGATGGGGAGCGTCAGCGGGGGCTGGTTGTCCCCGCCGACGGCCGTACCGGTCGCCGTGAGCTGCGCGGAGGCGCCCTCCCCGAGTGACGCCGGGCCGGTGACCGCGATGGACGTCAGCACCGGCTCGACGGTGAATCCGATGCGGCCGGACGGGCCGACGTGGATCAGGCCGAAGTTGTAGAAGCCGCCCTGATCCGCCGGCGCGTAGGCGGGCATGCCCAGGTCGGCGAAGGTGAACTGCGGCACGCCGTCGGCCGAGGGCCGGCCGAGCGGGTCGAGGATCTGCTCGGCGAAGCCGCGCGCGTGGCCGTACAGCATGATCACGTGGGTGTCGCGGTGCGTCTGCTGGTACCGCTGGATCAACCGCACGTACATCCGCGCCTCCCACCGGTCGCCGAACTGGCTGTTCGCGGCCGGATGCGGGTCGTACGCCGGCATGTGCGTCACCACGAGCACCGCCGGAGAGCGGTTGCCGGTGAGCTGCCGGACCAGCCAGGGGAACTGCGCCTCGGCCGGACTCTGGTAGGCGTCGGAGGACTGCAGGCTGCCGTGCGCGTTGTCGGTCACGATGACGTTCGCCGGCCCGGAGGTGTACGCGTAGTGCGTGTCGCCGAGCACCTTCGCGAAGTTCCCGTTCTCCGGCACCGTGCCCTGGCTGATCTCGTGGTTGCCGACGATGTCCCGGTAGGGGACGCCGAGCGCGGCCATCTTCCGCCGGGCGAACTCCAGGTCGGGCAGTTCCCCGTCGTCGGACATGTCACCGAGGAACTGCGCGCGGTCGGGCCGCAGCGCCGGGACCCGCTTGGCGATGGCGTCCATGACGTTGGAGCCGGCCGAGCCCGGATCCGACGCGACGAGGTGGGCGTCGTCCCCGGTGAGCAGCGTCGTGCCCTTCTTGTGGAAGGCGTCCGCGCTCTCCTCGTACGTCAGCCAGGACGGGTTCTTCGGGATGGCCGTGTACGGCGGCGCGACGACCGGGCGCGGAGAGTAGAGCGCCTGCAGCCCGCTGACGTTCAGCGTGCCGCTCATCGTGGTCGCCGCGTTGATGCCGAGGAAGTCGATGAAGCTGATCTTCAGCGGGAACTTCATCGTCGACGGCAGCGCGGCGACGACGAGCCGCCAGTCCTTCCAGGTCACCGTCGTCGGGTAGAGCGTCGTCGTGAGGCCGTCGGCGCCGATGTAGGACTCCGCCAGATCGATGCCGCTGCCGTCGCCCTTGATCCACAGGCCGATCCCCGTCGGGTTCTTGCCCTCGGCGTCGGCTCCGGCCTGCAGCGTCGTCTTCGAGGACAGGACGAGCTGCTTGACCCCCTGCCCGGCGGGCACGGTGTACGTGAGCTGGAGCGAGCCGGAGGCGGTGGATCCGGGCGGCACGACACCGGAGGCCAGGCTCGTCTGCGCCGGTTGGCCGGTGGTGTTGCGCAGGTTCCAGTGGCCGACGTCGCTCAGGTCGTCGATGACCTTGGAGACGCTGCCCACCGCGACGGTCGTGCTCGCGGACACTCCACCCGACTCGGCGGTGACCGTGGCCAGCCCGCTCTTGGCGGCCGACGCGGTGAACGTCCCGTGCGCGTCGACGGTGCCCAGGTCGGACGGGCTCACCGTCCACCGGGCCACCTCGGCGGGGACGGGCACGGAGCCGTCGCCGGTGAGGGTGAACTGCTGGACCGACCCGTTGATGAGGTCGGGCTGGTCCGGTCCGATCGTCAGCGAGTGCAGCCGGTCGAGGACGCGCAGGGTCTCGGTCGCGGTCGCGCGGCCGTTCCGGGCGGTGATCCTTCCGGCGCCCGCGCGGTTCACGGTCAGCCGGCCGTTCTGCCACGAGCCCAGGGAGGACGGCACGACCGTGACCCGGGTGGTGCCGGCGGCGGGGTTCTGGTCGGTGTCGGTGGCGTACACCGGGACGTCGACGGTCGCGCCGGGCACGGTGGTGACCGGCGTGCCGCCGTTGATGACGACCTCGCGCGCCGAACCGGCGGCGCCGGCGGTGGAGTAGACGAAGATGCCGTTCGCGACCGCGCGCTCGTGGCCGTCCGACGGCGTGTTCAGCACGGAGAGCCGGCCGTCACCGGGCTTGCGGGCGACGAGTTCGCTCGATCCGCCGGCGTCGAACAGGATGGCGCTGTCCGCGCCGTGCGCCAGCAGGTAGCCGGTGGCCTCGTCGGGCGTGACGCCGGACGCCCCCGTCGGACCGGTACGCCCGTCGAGGACGACGAACGTCGCGTGCCGGCCGTCCTTGCTCAGGCCGACGGCGGTCTCCGGGTTACGGCTGGGGTTCTTGCCGCCGGGCGGAGTGCCCACCGGATCCTTGTACGCCTTGCCGTCCTTGACCAGGACGGTCGCGCCGCTGACCATCATGGTCAGGGCGGGCGCCTTCTCGTCGATCGTCAGCGTGTCGCCCGCGTGGACGTTCGCGGCGAGCCACTGCCCGCCCGCGCCCGAGCCGGCCAGGGCCTCCTGCCCGTCGGTCAGGCGGGGTATCGAGGTGACGCCGGAGGCGACGCCGTCGACGGCGAGACGGCCCCCGGTGGTGTGGCCGGTGACGACCGTCGCCGCGGCCACCGCCGTCGGGCCGCCGAGGTCGGGGGTCAGCCTGCTGATCCCGCCGGCCGCGACGTCGGTGACGGTGTTCACGGACGTGATCGCGTGGTTCGCCGCGCCGTCGGTGACGGTGCCGCTGTAGGTCTGCGGGCCGATGACCATCGAGCCGTCCGGCCTGACCCCGAGGATGGCGTTGAAGTTCGGCTGCGGGCTCTTCAGCAGGCGGCCGCCGGCCATGATCCCGCCGATCGGGCGGCCGGTCGCGTTGATGTCGAAGTAGTCGCCGTTGATGCCGGCCACCGCGCCCGTACGCGTCCCCATGGAGGTCAGGGTCTCGTCCGCCGGGTCGGTGATCCGGTCGCCCGCCTCGACCGCGCCGATCCGGACGTTCGGGTCGGACAGGTCGACGTCGAGCACCTGCGTGTGCTGGCGGCCGCCCACCGCGTCGTAGGTCTCGGAGTACGCGCTGACCCCATGGGTGATCGGGGTCGGGTCGGTCCGGCTCTGGTCGACGACGAGCGGCCAGAAGTCGGGGGTCTCGGGGAGCCAGGGCCTGGTCGCCGCGTCGGCACGTGGGGTGAGCCCGGCCGCCATGGTCGCGGTGACCACGGCGGTCAGGCCGATTCTGATGAGACGGTTCGCCGTTCGCACGGCGCCTCCCGGTGATGAGATGAGGCGAAACCTCAGCACCTCACCAGAAAATGATTTACGAACGGCGACGCCAGGTCGGCAAGATCTTTACCACCCGGTGCATGATCGGGAGGTCAGGTGAGTGGGGGGACAGGGCCCGGAAAACCGCTCAGCGGTCGACGGTCACCTCGAACAACCGTTGCAGCAGAGTGTGCAGCGCGAACCGCTCGTCGCCGGTCAGGCCGTCGAGCATGTCCCGCTCGATCCCCTCGCCCGCACGGCGCAGCGTCTCGACCGTGGTGCGGCCGTCCGCGGTGAGCCTGATCGCGTGCCGGCGCCGGTCGGCGGGGTCCCGGGTCCGCTCGATCAGCCCCTGACGCTCCAGGAAGTCGACCACCGAGACCGCGTTCCGCGGATCCACACCGATCAGTTCGGCGAGGTGCTGCTGGTGGGTGACCTTCACGTTCTCCAAGGTCATGAGGGCGCCATAGTGATGCGGCGTCATGCCGTGCGCGGCCAGCATGCGCGCCCATCGCCGCCGCGACTCGGCACCGAGCCGGGTCAGCAGGTAGCCCGTACTGGCACGGAGCTCAGGCGGCGCAGCAGAAGCACTCCCTGCCGATTCGTGGCTATTGTCCGCCATATCGATGATCATACGCTCTTGCGGACATCCTCCATGATGGTCGTACTTAATGAGCATTCTGGCGAGGCCCGCGTGCTCGGAAGTTCAGGGAACGCGGCCCGCGTACGCGCCGTCTCACCGACCATGACACCCCGCTCCGCGACAGCAGAACCCGACCATTCGCCCCTCGCGCCCGCCCTGGCGGCCGCCCCGGCCCGCGCCTGGTGACGGCCGCGCCCGAGCAGGCCACCGCCGAGAGGGTGCTGCGCAGTTGGCGCACCGGGCGCGTCGCCCTCTCCGTGTACGGGGCGGCCGCGATGGCCCTCCTTTGGACGCTGGCGCCGTTGGACGGCAACGAGTCCGACCTCCTCACGGCGATCGGGATCGTATTGGCCGGTGGCGTGGCCGTCCTGGCGGGTGTCACCGTCCGTAACGGGTGGCGGGGCGAGGATTTGGCGGTATGGGAACCGGAGCTGCGGGACCCGGCGACGCTGGTGGATGACAAGCGCGTGGCCCGCAGTGGCGGCACCGCCTTCATGACGGCTCTGTTCGCCATCTCCGGCTTCGCCGTGCTCGTGCAGGTCCTGGGCGCCAACCACGCGGCGAAGGCCGCGGCCGTGGCAACCGTCACCCGCTGCAGTAGCGACTACAAGGGCAGGTCCCCCTACTGCTACGGGCGCTGGACCGTGGCAGGACGCACTTACTCCGGGAGGCTGCCGGACGTCCAGTACGCGTCCTTCGGCGACACCGTGCGCATCCGCTACGACCCCGAAGACCCCTCCTCCCTCGGTGACCGGTCGACCACCCGGCCGCTCTTCATCTTCCTCATCTCGGGTGCGCTGTCCGGGGCGATGGCCTGGCGGTGGTTCGAACGGGCGCGATACCCCTACCTCCACGAGGTCGAGCGGATCGCCGCGAGGTCCGTCCGGGACACTCCGGCCGACTGAGGCCCTCGTCCCGTTCGGCGGCGCCGTACCCCAGGTCAGGAATACCGGGTACAAGGCCGCACTTCCCCGTTGCCGTCTGCCCTGATACACAACAGAACAGATCACAGCGGAAGAACGCGGAGCGGACGATGGCCCCTCACCTCCCGGCGCCAACCGTCGCAGGCCGACCCGTCGGCGACCGGTATCGCGGCACCGGTCTGCTGCTCACCATTCCCGCCGCCCTCCTGGCGCTCGTCACCCTGGTCGTGCCGACCGGCCAGACGATCGTGCGAAGCCTCCAGGACTCGCGGCTCTTCGGCGCCTCCCACCGATTCGTCGGCCTAGAGAATTACTCCCACCTGCTCGAACAGGGCTACTTCTGGCGCACGCTCGGCTTCTGGGTCTTGCTCGCCCTCGTCCCGGTCGTCGTCGCCGTGCTGGTCGGACCGGCGCTCGCCGCCGCCCTGGACGGGGCGGGCACCTGGCCCCGGCGGATCGGCCGCGTGCTGATGTCCCTGCCGCTCGTGGTGTTCTCCCCGGTGGCGGTCGCCGTCGCCTGGAACATGGGCCAGACGCGCGGAGGCGGGATCGCGAGGATCTTCGGCCGGATCGACGGCCCCGACAAGGCGTTCGGCATCATCCCACTGGTCACGGCCGCGGCCACGTTCGGCGCGGTGTGCGGCTTGGCGCTGCTGGTCTTCCTGCCCGTCATGCGCGGCCGCGGCGAGGGCCGGCGGATCGCCCCGGCCATGCTCGCGGTCGCGGCGATCGTCGCGCTCGCGGTGATCGCGACGAGCCTGCAGGCGTTCACCTTCCCGGCGGTGCTGAGCGACTCGCAGCGCTCGACCACTCCCGTCGGCCTGGAGTACACCGTGGCCTTCCTCAGGGGCGAGTTCGGTGTCGGTTCCGCCCAGGCCACCATCGTCGGGGTGATCCTGGCGGTCCTCGGCGTGGCCGCGGCCCTGATCGCGATCAAGACGAGCCTGGGCGTCGGGCTCTCCCCGACTCCCCCGCGCGGAGCGCCGGAGCCCGGCCCCCAGCCGGACGCCGGCCGGGCGGTACTCGGGCTGCTGGCCGTGGCCGTCGTCCTGATCTTCGCCGTCCTGGGCTCCTGGCCCTGGCTCTCCGCGCTGTTCTCCCACGGACCCAAAGGCCCGTCCCTCGCCTCCACCGCCCGTCTCTACCTGAACACGTGGATCCCGCCGCTGCTGGGAGCCATCGTCTCCGTCGGCGCGGCGTTCCCGGCGGCCCTGGGCATCGGCGGCCTCCGCCCGCTCGGCCCCCGCAGCGAGTGGCTCCTCCTGCCGTTCGCCCCGTGGCTGTTCGTGGGCATCGGCCCGCTCAGCATCGCCGACTACCAGAACGAGCGGGACCTCCACCTCCTCGGGAAACTCCCCTCCCTGATCTCGCCGATCCTCGTGAGCGTCCCCGCGCTGTTCATCCTGACGCTCTTCTGCCGGAGACACGCGGCGCGCTGGCGGGCGCAGCGCGCCGCCGGCGCCCCGGCCGGACCTTCGTTCTTCGCGACGGTCGTCGTCCCGGCACTGCCCCTGGCGGGCCTGCTCGTCGGTGCGATCACCCTGATCGGCGGGCAGGGCCTGCTGTGGCCGTTCCTGATCGGCGACCGCGTCGGCACCCAGACGGCACCGATCGAACTGATGGTCCGCGTCGAGCAGACCTTCGGCACGAACGGACAGGTCGGGCACACCACGCCGATCGTCGTGGTCGTCCTGGCACTGATCGCGCTGGCCGCACTGCAGATCCTCTATCTGGACCGGCTCGTCATCACGACCGGTCCCGACGAGGAGGCGCTGGGTCTCTCCCCGCCGGTGCAGCCCGTGGGACGGCCCGCTCCGGTCCCGGGCCACGGCGGCCCCGGCCTCCCGCCGCCCTCGGGACCGGCGTTCGCCCTCCCTCCCCCGCCCGGCCACCAGGGCCCGCCGCCGTACGGGCCTCCCCCTGGATACCCACCGCCACCGGGGTACGCGCCTCCGCCCGGCCACGGACCATCGCCTTCGCCGGCACCGCCGTCACCCGAGACGGCACCGGCCGAGCCGAAGCCGTCAACCGACCCGGAGCCTCACCCCGGCCCCGCCGCCGAGGCACGGACGAGAGGCGACGCGGAGACGCGGACGAGAGGCGACGCGGAGACGCGGACGAGAGGCGACGCGGAGACGTCCTCCGCCGCGAGAGATGACTCGGCACCGGAGGACACGCCCGCCGACGACCCGCCGCAGGACAAGGACGACTGAGGCGGCCCGCAGAACCCGGAGGACGATTCCCGGCCCTGCGGTCTCGGGTGAGCCCGCGCCGGCGCTTCGTCATCGCATGCGGAGAGCGCCTGGCCGTGAGGTGACGCGTGGCGTTGGATCCGCGGCCTCGGGCCGGCGTCATGCCGTGGTCTTCTCGCCGATCTCGTCGGCGGCGGGCGTGCTCGTTCGACCAGCCGCGGCGTTCCGCGTGCGCAGGATCGCCCAGCCGACGAGCGCCGCCGCCACAGCGGTGAGTACGAGGCCGGCGATCGTGACCGCCTCGTGGAACTGCGCGGTTTGCCGCGTGCTCCAGTTCGAGGTGGCGATGTCGCCGGTGAACAGCGCCGCGAGAATGGTGCCGCTGACGGCGATGCCGACGCCGGAGGTGACCTCGGTGACGGTGTCGGTGAGCGCCGCGCCGACCGAGGTTCGATTCTTCGGCAGACCACCGAACACGTTGATCGCCGCGACCACGCCGACCACACGCATCCCGGCGGCCACGAGTACGAGTGCGATCGCCACCCATACGTACCCGAAGCTGTTCAGCAGACCGTAGACGGCGAGCCCGAACACGACCGCTGCGGCGCCGAGCCATGCGGCCCGGCCGCCACCGACCCGTTCCACGAGCGGATTGACGAACGGGCCGGCCGCGACCAGGACGATGACCTGCGGCAGCATGCCGATGGCGGCAAGGCCGGGCGTCCACCCCCAGTCGAGCTGCAGTTGCAGCGTCACCAGGTAACCGAGACCGGCGGTCGCCAGCCCGGCCGCGGCCTTGTAGGCCAGGCCGCTCGAAACGAGGGGACGAGCGACGAGCCGAAGATCGAGGAGCGGATGGCGCGCCGAGATCTCGCGGAGGAGGAAGAGAACCGCCCCCACGACGGCTGCGGCGGTGACCGTCCACGGCTCCCAGGAACCGGTGCCCTCGTTCACGAACAGGGTGGGCGCGACGAGCGCCAGCACGATCGTCGCCGTGCCCAGCACCGCGCCGAGGACGTCCACCGGGTCGCGGTGCAGATCAGCCGCTTCGTCCTCAGCGATGCCCGCCCGCACCCCGATGATCGCGAGCACCGCGATCGGCACGTTCACCAGCAGGAGTACCTGCCACGGAGCGATCACGAGCACGAAGCCACCGACGGTCGGGCCGATCGCGAGACCGACCAGACCCACGGTCGAGATGAGCGTCGTCGCACGAATGCGCAGGCCGTCCTCGTCGAACAGCCGGAAGGCCAGCGCCATCGACCCCGGCGTCGTCATCGCCGCCGCGACGCCCATCACCGCGCGGACGACGATCAGTTGCTCCGCGGTGGTGACGAAAGCGGTCGCCAGGCTCGCGACGCCGAGCAGCACCAGACCGATGAGCATGATCCGCCGACGGCCGAACCGGTCGGCCAGCACGCCGAAGACCAGCATCAACCCGCCGAACACGACCCCGTACGCACCCGTCACCCACTGCAGCGCGATCGTCGAAGCGTGCAACTCGCGTCCGATCGTGGGCAACGCGACGTTCAGGATCGAGTTGTCCAGCATCTCGAACAGGAAGACCGCCGACAGTCCGACCAAGGCCACCCAGGCCTCGCGCAACGACCTGGGGCCTCTACGGTCGGGGTCCACCGCCGTGGGCGCCGATCTGGTCCCCTTGGGAGTGCTCACGAGCAGCCACCTAAGATATAGAGCTCTATCTTACGGCGGCCAGCGTAAGGCGCTAGATTAAGATAGGCAACTCTATCCAAGGGAGGGGCGGATGCCCGAGCGGCGCCGCGGAGCGGCACTGGAGAAGGCGCTCCTCGATGCGGCCTGGGAAGAACTCACCGACAGCGGCTACGCCAGGTTCACCATGGACGCCGTCGTGCAGCGCGCGGGCACCAGCCCTCCCGTCCTCTACCGCCGCTGGTCCGACCGCGACGAACTCGTCCGGGCGGCCATCGTCCACACCCTGCGGAAAAGCCTCCTCGACCTTCCCGACACGGGAAGCCTGCGGAAGGACATCCTCACCCTCATGCGGGAGATCAACGCCACCCGTGTCCAGTTCATCACCGTCATGAGCGTGCACCTGGCCGGCTACTACCAGGAGACCGGAACCACCCCCGGCGACCTGCTCGACCCCCGCGCGACGGGGCGCTCGGAATCTCTCGACGCGCTCTTCGACCGCGCCGTCGACCGCGGCGAGGTCAAACCGGAGCTCCTCACCGAACGCATCAAGTCACTCCCCTTCGACCTGCTGCGCCACGAGATCCTCACGACCTTCGCCCCCGTGCCCGACCACGTCCTAGAAGAGATCGTCGACACGGTCTTCCTCCCCCTGGTGCGCTGACCGCAGGCCCGGCACCCATGTGGCGGTCCGGCATCCCGCCGCCGGGCCGTACGAAACACTCGGCGAAGCGGGTCACGAGCAGGGAGGTTCCGGGATAAGTCGCCGTCGCCGATCACCTTCACCGAGCGTTGTGTACGCCACACCGCCGACCACCGCGCGACTGGCCGCCCCTCGACAAGAGCGACGCCGAACGCCGCCGTACTCACCGAGAACCTGGTGCGGAATCGCCGCACGCGCCGGCTGACCTCATGGCGCGGAGAATCGGGTGGCGGTGGCGGTGGCGGGGCCCCACCTCCGGCTCCGTGGTCACCTTGCCGTCGACGTTGACGAGTCGATGACCGGTATGCCGGGCTCGCTACGCCGATACCGACGTCAAAATGGCTGATCGATCCAGCCCTGCCGGGTGGCTCGTCCCCGCAGCAGGCGCGGAGGACTCGGTGAAGGGCATCAGCGGTGGGGGCATCTTGGGAGGAACAGCCGTCACCGATCACTTTTACCGAGCGTTGTGTACGCCGTGCCGACCGGCGGCCGTCGCTACGGACGACTGCGTGATACGCAACGTCGGCCGACCGGCCGCTGCGGCGGCGTGGAGGCTGCGCGAGCGATCGGTATGGGGAGGATCACCTCCGGGACGGAACGGGCGGTTCCGACAATTCGTACGGCTGGGTGGCACAACCGTCCGCCAGGGGTGTCCGCCCGGCCGAGACGATTTCTCGCCTGGGTAGACAGCGCGAAACGCGATGGGTCACCCGGTTGGCGCGGTGCGCATCACCGCAGTCGGTCCGCCGGATCGAAGACGTCTCGGTGTTCGCCGAAACCACTTCTCACGGGACAGTTCTAGCTAAGACGTCCCACAGCCTTTCGGGACCCAACCAAGGAGAAGAACAACATGAGCCTCAAGGGTTGCATCGCGAAGATCGGTGACGTTTCCAGGAAGCTCGGTGACGCTTCGAGAGTGAATTCGGCGATCCGCGCGGCCGAGCAGAAGGTGTTCTTCGACGACGTAGCGGAGCAGACGAGGGGGACGAAGGAGAAGCTGTCGACCCTCTGGGGAAAGAAGCCCCAGAGGGTCGACGGCTGATCCGGCAAGGCGGCCCGGCCCGAACTGTGGTGAGGACGGACGCCTGACGGTGTCCGGCTTCAGCCGTCGAGGGCGGGGCCGAAGCAAACGGTGGCCGGGCATGTCGCCCGGCCACCG
This sequence comes from Actinoallomurus sp. NPDC052274, assembly GCF_040679475.1. Lineage (NCBI taxonomy): Bacteria > Bacillati > Actinomycetota > Actinomycetes > Streptosporangiales > Thermomonosporaceae > Actinoallomurus > Actinoallomurus sp. NPDC052274. Next base: position 17,157 of record NZ_JBFAUT010000080.1, on the reverse strand, counting down.
TCTTTCGCATGCTCGGATCGACCGACCCGTAACCCGCTCGGAGCGATCAAACGATCACGACGCTCGGTCGACTGTCGTCACGCTCGTGCTGTCACTTGGGCTGGTCGCCCTTGCGGCCGCCGGGCTGGCGGCCGTAGTTGGGCTCAGGCGCGGTCCTCCCGTAGTTCGCGACGATGCGCTTGAACTCACGGCCCTCGCCGTCGCCCATGTCCAGCGCGGTCTTGACCTTGGTGGGCATGGAAAGCCCCTTTCGGTTGTTGAAGGGCCTCCGCGAAGTCGCGGAGCAGCTGACCCTCTCTAGGGGCGCTACAGAGAGACTGTCCGCAGAACTGGAGATCATCAAGGCCGAACCGCCCACTGTTGAAGGCGAAAGAGGGCACTGGATCCTTCCCGTTTCGACCCGGGGAACCGATCACGCTCACCCTGCCCGAGATACGCCTACTCGTCGACGGCGCGGGGATCCTCAGGAGGGCGAGCGGTCCGCGCTGGGGCGGAGTCGGCACGGCGGGCGAGGCGGTAGGCCCGATCCGACGGGCCCTTCACGCCTCCGGGCTCACGAGGGATCCGGGTTGGTGGGGCGGCGTAGGCCGATGTCGCCGAGCACGCCGACCTGTGGAACATCCCCGGCGGCGACATCGACGACGTCGTCCGCCGCAGCGCGCTGCTGGACCGCTACTGCACCGAGATCCGCCGCGACCCCGCCTCGCTCGTCCGCTCGATCCACCTGCCGGTCTCCTATGACCGGCCCGGCACCACCCGGGACGCGATCGGCGAAGCGGTCGACGCCGGCTTCCGGCACATCGTCCTTGGGCTGCCGACGCCCTACCCGGCCGGCGTCGCCCGCTGGGTCGCCGAGGAGCTCATCACCCCGTCGGCCTAGCCGGAGCGGACGCGGGCCGGTCAGGAGCCGGGGCGGGGGCGGTCGTGGCGGGGGGCGGGGCCGAACTCCTCTTCCAGGCGGAACAGCAGCGCGCCGAGCAGGGAGTTCAGCCGGTCGACCTGGTCTGGGTCGAGCGCGCCGCCGAACAGACGTTGCTCCTCCAGCGTCCGCTGGGCGGTGGCGGCGCTCCAGAGGCGGCGCCCCTCGTCCGTCAGCCGGACGGGGCGGCTGCGCCCGTCCGCGGCAGGGGCGGGTTCGACCAGGCCGCCGCGGGTGAGGCGGTCGATGCGGACGCTGACCGTGCCGGAGGTCAGGCCCAGCGCGTCGGCCAGTTGCTTGGGAGTGCGCTCGTACGGGGGGCCGGAGCGTTGCAGGACCGACAGCGCCGCCCAGTCGCCGACGGTGATCGATTCCCGCCCCGCGGCCCGCTCGAGGATGTGCTCGAAGAGGCGGGCGATCCGGCCGATCCGCTGGCGGGCGGCCTCCACGCCGGGGTCGACGCCGGAGGGCATCTGCCCGATCCACCGGGGCAGGTCGGCGCCGACCGAGTCGGGCGGCAGCTCCTCATGATCTTCGGCCACTGGACACACCTTGAGTCTCAAGATACTTTTCCTTGAATCTCAAGCTATCCGATTCGAAGGATCGACCATGCCTGAAACCGCGAACGCCCCCCGCGTGTGGTTCATCACCGGCACCAGTACCGGCCTCGGTCGGGCGATCGCCGACGCCGCGCTGGCCCGCGGTGAGCGCGTCGTCGCCACGGCGCGGGACCCGCAGAGCGTCAAGGATCTCGTCGAGCGGGCGCCGGAGCTGGTCCGCGCGGTCGCGCTGGACGTCACCGACCCGGCCCAGGTGACGGCCGCGGTCGGCACCACCATCGAGGAGTTCGGCCGGATCGACGTGCTGGTCACCAACGCCGGACATGGGTTGGTCGGCGCGCTGGAGGAGCTGTCCGACGAGCAGATCGACGCGGTGCTCGCCACGAACGTGCTCGGCGTCATCGGCGTGACCCGTGCCGTGCTGCCGCACATGCGGGCGCGGCGGCGGGGTCACATCGTGCAGATGTCCTCGGTCGGCGGCGCGGTCGGCAACCCCGGCCACTCGATCTACGCGACCTCGAAGTTCGCGCTGGAGGGGATGTCCGAGGCGCTGGCCGGCGAGGTCGGGCCGCTGGGCGTCCGGGTGACCATCGTCGAGCCGGGCCCGTTCCGTACGGACTTCGCCGGCCGGTCGATGCGGTTCGCCGACCCGATCGACGACTACCGCGACACCCCGGCCGGCGCGTTGCGGCGGCGATTCTCCGACCAGGACGGCGTGCAGCCGAACGACCCGGCCAAGGCCGCCGAGGCGATCGTCAAGGCGGTCGACGAGCCGGACTCGCCGCTGCGTCTCCCGCTCGGCCCGGAGGCGGTGGAGCGGATCCGGCAGAAACTCCGGCGGCAGCTCGCCGACCTGGACGCCTGGGAGCAGGTGTCGCTGGACACCCGGTACTGATCAGCGGAAGCCGTCGGCGTGGCGGGCGGCCCATTCGGCGTAGGTGTGGGGCGCCCGCCCGATCAGGTCGGCCGGGGCGGGCGACACCTCGGCCGTCTCCTTCGACTCCGCGCGCATCGCGATCAAGGCGTCGACGACCGGGGCGGGCACGCGCGCGGACATGGCGGCGCGGAACTCCTCGGCCGACAGCCCCTCGAACCGCAGCTCACGGCCCAGTACGTCACCGAGTATCGCCACCCGCTGCGGGTCGGTGAGCGCCTCGGGCCCGGTCAGCAGGTAGGCCCGGCCGGCGTGACCGTCGTCGAGCAGCGCGCGGACGGCGACGGCGGCGATGTCGCGCTCGTCGATCGGCGTCCCGGCCGCGCCGTCTCCGAGCCCACGGACGACGCCGGTGGCCCGGATCTGCGGGGCCCACCACTGCAGATCGTTGGCCATGAACGCGCCGGGCCGCAGGATCGTCCACGACAGGCCGGAGTCCGTCACCGCCTGCTCGACGCCCGCGTGCAGCCGCCCGATCGGGTTCGGCCGCTCGTACCTGACCGCCGAGGCGGACAGCAGGACCACGTTCCGGAGCCCGGTCTCCCGCGCCGCGGCGAGGAAGCCGGCGGTCCGGTCCGGCACCGGGAACAGGAACGCCCGCTCCACTCCGCGCAGCGCTTCGGGCAGGGTCGCGGGCTCCGCGAGATCGCCCCGGACGACCTCGACCCCGTCCGGCAGGTCCGCCCGGTCGGGCCGGCGCGTCATCGCGCGTACCTCCGCGCCCTCCTCCAGCAACTGCCCGACCACCTGGCGGCCGACGTTCCCGGTCGCTCCGGTCACGAGGATCACGGACGTCTCCCTTCGACTTCCCCAATACTTCGGATTTCCGAATATATACACTGGGCGTCGTGACCGAGCACGCACCACCGCAGGCGGGCCGCCGCCCCGAGCCCGCGGAGATCAGGGAGGTCCTGGCCCACGTCCCCCTGGTGGCGGCGTACTTCCAGCGAGCGCGCGGCGACATGCCGCCGGAGTTCTACGAGGCGTTCCGGGAGCACGGGCTCACCGCCCGGCACGGCGCGGTGCTCAGCCACCTGTTCGTCGAGGAGTCCCTCAGCGTCACCGAGCTGTCGCGGCGGATGGGCGTCTCCCTGTCCACCGCCAGCGAGCTCGTCGGTGACCTGAGCCGGGCCGGCTGGGTCGAACGCCGCGAGGATCCGGCCAACCGCCGCCGGACGCTCGTGTCGATGCCGGACCGGCAGCGCCCGGTGATGGAGGAGTTCATCGCGCGCCGATCCGCACCGCTCCTGCGCGTGCTGGAGAGCCTCTCCCCACGGGACCGGGCGGGGTTCGTCGCGGGCCTGACCGCCTGGGCCCACGAGGTGCGCGACTGGCAGAGCGCGGGCCCCTGACCCGTGCGCGCCGTCAGCCGCGCAGGTGGGCGAGGACGGCGAGCACGCGGCGGTGGTCGTCGGGGGCCGGCGGCAGGTCCAGCTTCATGAAGATCGAGCCGACGTGCTTGACGACGGCCGCCTCGGTGACGACCAGGCGGCGGGCGATCGCGCCATTGGAACGGCCCTCCGCCATCAGCTCCAGCACCTGGCGTTCCCGGTCCGTCAGCCGTCGCAGCGGTGAACCGTCGTGCCGGCCGGACAGGAGCCGCCGGACGACCTCGGGATCGATCACGGTGCCGCCCTCGGCGACCCGGGTCAGGCCGTCCATGAACTCGTCGATGTCGCCGACGCGGTCCTTCAGCAGGTAGCCGATGCCGCCGCCGGTCTGCAGCAGGTCGGCGGCGTAGGACCGCTCGACGTACTGCGACAGCACCAGCACCGGCAGGCCGGGATGGTCACGCCGCAGCTCCAGCGCGGCCCGCAGCCCCTCGTCGCGGTGGCCCGGCGGCATCCGCACGTCGGTGACGACGATGTCCGGCGGGCCGGCGGCGACGGCGGCGACCAGGGCCGGCGCGTCGGCGACCGCCGTCGTCTCGTGGCCGAACCGGCCGAGGATCTGGATGAGGCCCTCGCGCAGCAGCACCGAGTCCTCGGCGAGCACTACCCGCACGGCATCTCCACCCGAATGATCGTAGGGCCGCCCGGCGGACTGGACAGCCGGAGGGTTCCATCGTGGACCGCGACCCGGTCGGCGAGGCCCTGCAGTCCGGTGCCCCGCCCCGGATCCGCTCCGCCGGACCCGTCGTCGTGGATCTCGACGACGAGCAGCCGGTCGAGCATCCGCGCGGACACCCGGGCGTGCCGGGCGCCGCCGTGCCTGGCCGCGTTGGTGAGGGCCTCGGCGGCGACGAAGTACGCGGCCGACTCGAGCTGTTCCGGCGGGCGTACGGGCAGGTCGACGTCCACCTCGACGGGCACCGGGGAGCGCTCGGCCAGGGCCCGTACGGCCGCGTCCAGGCCGCGGTCGGTGAGGATCGAGGGATGGATGCCCCGGACGAGGTCACGGAGTTCGGTCAGGGCGGCGCGCGCCTCGTCCTGCGCCTTGCCGATCAGCTCACGATCCCCGTCGAGCCTCGCGAGTCCCAGCAGCATGATCAGCCCGGTGAGCCGCTGTTGCGCTCCGTCGTGCAGGTCACGTTCGATGCGCCTCCGTTCGGCCTCGAACGCGCCGGCCATCCGGGCCCGTGAGGCGGTCACCGCGACCAGCCGCTCCCCCAGTTCCGCTTCGCCGGACCGTACGAGGAGCGCGCGGGCCAGCGCGGCGCGGGCGCCCGCGAGCAGCGTCAGCGCGTAGAGGCCGGCCACCGCGACCGCGACCCCGACCGGCACGAGCGCCCACGCCTCGCCCGGCGTGTCCACGGTCACCAGCGAGCCGTACTGGATCCGGTCACCACCGCCCACCAGCGCCGGCGCGGCGATCTGCACGGCCGCGACGGCGATCAGGTTCGAGAGCACGGCGCCGTCGAACACCGACAGCGCCCCGTGCAGGAGTCCGTAGCCGAGCTCCCGCCAGGACGCGGCCTCCCGCAGCCGGTACCGGATCCAGGGCCGAAGTCCCGGGCGCGGCACGGCCCCGTGCGGCGACGGCGCCGGGCGCGGGTCCAGCCAGCGGAGCCTGCGGCGTTCGACCGCGGCCAGTGCCACGGCGAGCAGCGGAGCGCAGGCCAGCAGAGCCAGCCCGGCGACGACGGGCGTCAGGAGCAGGCCCGCGGCGAGCAGCGCGAGGGTGAGCGCCAGCCAGGCCAAACCGATCGGAACGCCGGTGACGACGTACGCGAACGCCCGCCAGGGCCACGCCGAGAACAGGAACCGCAGCGGGTTCCGCGCCATCGCCCGCCAGACCGTCGTGCGCCCGCCCGCACCGTGGTCCCCCGTCCCGCTCACGCCACGACCGTACGCGACCAGGCCGCCAGCACGGTCGGGTAGAGCAGGTAGCCCCACCGGGTGGCGGGCAGCAGGCAGATGGCCAGGCCGAAGCCGAGCGCAGTCCGGCGTGCGGCGTCCGCGGCGTCCCGGGGCGGGCGGAGGCACAGCCAGGCGGCGATCGTCACGGCGGTCAGGCCGAGCAGCGCCAGGGCCACCGCGTGCCCGGCCGGGCCGAGACCGGCGAGCAGATGCCCCGGCAGTGGGCTGTCGGCGGGCGAGGTCACCGGCGTGAGCCCGAGTGGGAACAGCACGACGTTGGTCAGGAAGGCGGCGGGATCCAGCAGGGCGGGCACGCCGATGACCGGGACGAGCACCGCGGCCGCGGTGCCGACGTACCTCGGCGCGCCGGACCGCCCTGTCAGGAACAGCGCCGTCACCAGGACCGGCCAGGCCGTCGGCTTCAGCGTCGCGGCGACGCCCAGCACCGTCCCCGCCCATCCGGGGTGCCGCCGGGCCAGGGCGAGGCCCAGGCAGGACAGGCCGAGCACCGGCAGATCGTCGCCGCCCACCGCGACCGGCAGCGCGACGACCGGCGAGACCAGCACGAGGACCGGCAGGCCGCCCCACCCAACGCCGCTCCACCCAACGCGGGCCCGCCCGACGCGGCCCCGCCCGACGCCGTCCCACACGCGGCCGCATCGGCCGACCAGGCCGGCGAGGGCCATCGCGACGGCGAACACGGCGGTGAACAGGAGACGGGGATCGAGCCCGGTGGTCCCGAACACCGCCATGCCCGGCAGGTACGGGTCGTAGGCGGTGTACGCGCCGGCCGGCACCGCGCTCGCCGGGTACGGCGTGCCGTGGCGCAGGAGGTGGGCGCCGGACCGGACCACCACCGCCACCTCCTCCTGCGCCGTTCCGGTGGCGACCAGCACGACGAGCGGGACCAGCGCCGCACCGGCGAACGCGCAGCCGCGACCGGCGGTACGGCTCACGGTGGAGACACCGGCGGCCACCGCGTACCCGGCCGCCGCGATGACACCCCACGTGCGATGCGCCGCGGGACCGGCGGCGACCGCGAACACGCCCGCGAAGACCGCGAACGCCGCGAACCAGAGGGGTTCCGGCGGGAGACGACGCGGCGGGCCGCCGGTGGGGCAAGGTGTGGTCCGCCGTGCGTCGGGCGGCGACGCGGTGATCGTCATGCCGATGCTCTTCCGTCGGGGGTGGGTCACCACCAGCGAACCGGCGACGCGCGGAAAGATCAGTAGAGCGGGATGCCGAGGTGAGGTAGGTCCTGCCGGGTGGGGTCAGCCCTACCGGGAACCTCCAGATCGCGCCAGTGCGGCGGGGCTTCGTCGCGGGTTGGCTTGACGCATGACACAGACGACCGCCCTGCTACCCGTCGCCCGGGCGGACTCACTCGTGAAGACGTACGGCTCCGGGGAGAACGCGGTGGCCGCGCTGCGCGGCGTCTCGGCCGCGTTCGCCCGCGGGCAGTTCACCGCGATCATGGGCCCGTCCGGGTCGGGCAAGTCGACGTTCCTGCACTGCCTCGCCGGGCTGGACGCCGTCTCGTCGGGGGCCGTCGTCATCGACGGGGTCGACATCACCAAGCTGTCGCGGACCCGGCTGACGAGGCTGCGCGGCGAGAAGCTCGGCTTCGTCTTTCAGTCCTTCAACCTGCTGCCGATGCTGACCGCCGAGGAGAACATCCGGCTCACCGCGCGGATGGCCGGGCGGCGGGTGGACCGCGAGTGGTTCCGGATCCTCGTCGACGCCCTCGGGCTGCGGGACCGGCTCGACCACCGGCCCGCCGAGCTGTCCGGCGGGCAGCAGCAGCGGGTCGCGGTCGCGCGGGCCCTGCTGACCCGGCCGGAGGTGGTGTTCGCCGACGAGCCGACCGGCAACCTCGACTCCTCCGCGGGCGGAGAGGTGCTGCGGTTCCTGCGCGCGGCGGTGGACACGTACCACCAGACCGTCGTGATGGTGACGCACGACCCGCTCGCCGCGTCGTACGCCGACCGGGTGCTGTTCCTGGCGGACGGCCGGATCGTCCACGAGCTGGCCGGACCGACGATCGACGCGGTGCACGGCGTCATGCGCCGGATGGAGGCCTGACCATGTGGCTCATCGCCCGCCGGTCGTTCGCCCAGGACTGGGCGCGGCTGACCGCGACGGTGCTCGCCGTGCTGTTCTCCGTGGGGCTGATGTCGGGAGCGCTGCAGTTCGCGCTGCGGGCGCAGGCCGCGGTGTCCGGGTCGGACGCGAGCGAGTACGCCAAGGCGGACGTGGTCGTACAGCCGCCCGACGCCGACCCGGAGGAGTCGTTCGCCGTTCCTCCGGGTGAGGTGCGGCCCGACACGATCGGCTCCGTGCCGGGCGTCGCGGCGGTCGCCGGGGACGCCGCCGTGCCGGTCACGGTCATCGGGGCGCGCGGCCGGCCGGTGCTGCCTCCGGCGGGCGCGGGGACCATGCTCCGCCCCTGGATCCCCGACCCGCGCCTGAACGCCTACCACCTGGTGGCCGGGCGGGCCCCCGCCGCCGACGACGAGGTGGCCGTCGTACGGCACGTCGCGACGGCCGGGCACCTGGCGACCGGGACCGCCATGACGTTGCTGCTGCCCAAGACGTCGAGCAAGGTGCGGATCGTCGGTGTCTTCACCGTCCAGGGCCGGGGGGCCGTGGCGTCCGGCGTCCTGGTCCTGGGCACGCCCGCCGCCGTCCAGAAGGCGGCGGGCCTGGCGCCGGGCACGTGGCAGAGCCTGTGGGTGAAGGCCGCCCCGGGCGTTCCGGCCGGCGAACTCCGGGACCGGCTGACCGCGCCGATGCGCCCGGCCGTCGTGCGCACCGCCGCCGACCTGCGGCACCGCCAGTCGGCTGAGCTTCAGGGCATGGGCACGTCGGTGGGCGGGGCGATCGGCATGCTCTCCTCGGTGGCGGTGTTCACCGGCCTGTTCGTGGTCGCGAACGCCTTCGGGACGATGGTCCGCCAGCGGACCCGGCGGCTGGCCCTCCTGGCGGCCATCGGGGCCCGGCCCCGGCAGATCAGGCGGCTGGTCCGTCTCGAGGCGCTCGTCCTGGCCGTGGTCGCGTCGGCGGGCGGCCTCCTCGTCGGGTACGGCGTCTCGGACGTCCTCACGCGGCTGTTCGCGCAGGACGGCTTCGACATCTCCGCCGGCGAGGTCAGGGTCGGGTGGATCTCGCTGGTCTTCCCCTTCGCGGCGGGCGTCGTTACCACGCAGTTGGCGGCCTGGCGGCCCGCCCGCCGCGCGTCGCGGGTCGCGCCGATCGAGGCGCTGCGGTCCGCGACCGCGGAGACGAAGAGCCGGAAGTGGCCCCGGATCGCGGGCGCCGTCGCGATCTTCGCGGCGTCCTGGATGTTCTTCGGCCCGGTCTTCGCGGTGGCGAACGACCCGACCTCCGTCGGCACCGACCGGACCGTGGGGATCATGATGCTCATCATGCTCGGGTGCATGGTGTGCGTATCCGCGCTGGCCGTGCTCGCGCCCTTCTTCGTCGGCCCGCTCGGCGGCCTGGTCGGACGGCTCGGCATGCTCGTCAGCGGCGAGGCGGGCCGGCTCGCCCGCGCGACCATCGTCCGCAGCCCGCGCCGCGTCTCCTCGGCCGCCGCATCGCTCATGCTCGGCGTCGCGCTCGTCGTCACCACCGGCCTGCTGATCACCTCCATCGACGACCGGTCCCGCGTCGCGGGGGCCGAGGCCCTCGCCGCCGACCATGTCATCGCGGGGAACGGCCGTACGTCGAACGGGGCCGCGTCGCTTCCGGCCGACACGGCGGCCCGCGTCGCGCGCGTCCCCGGCGTGACCGCCGCGGTCGCGCTGACGCGGACGGAGGTACGGCTGGTGTCACCGAGGGTCAAGGCGTTCGACGGCGATCCCGGCACGCCGATCTTCCTGGCCGTCACCGGCGCGTCCGACGTACGGGCGGTGCTGCGCTTCGGCGGGCACCTTCCCGTGCTGCGGCCCGGCGAGATCGGTGTCGCGTCCCCGCTGGTGAAGGCGTACGGGCTGCGTCCGGGCCGCCGGATCGTCGTGCACGGCGCGCGCGGCGACGTGACGCTCACCGTGGCCGGCCGGTACCACGACCCCTCGCACCTGTTCGCCGACCAGGCGCTGGTCGCGCCGGCCACGATGGCGACGCTGGATCCGGGCGCGAGCACCTCGGCCGTCCTCGTCCGGGGCACCGCGTCGGCGGCGGCGCTGGCGGCGGCCGTCTCCGACGTCCCGGTGGCCCGGGTGTACGACCGGGCGGCCTACGTACGGGTGGCGGCGGCCGCCATGCGGCAGGGTGTCCGAGTGATCTACGGGTTCATCGCGATGTCCCTGGTCATCTCGCTGTTCGGCATGGCCACGACGGTGGCGCTGAGCGTGTCGGAGCGGACGAAGGAGTTCGGGATGCTCGGCGCGGTCGGGACCACCGTCCGGCAGATCCGGTCGGTCGTCCGCTGGGAGGCCGCGACGGTCGTCCTGCTGGGAGTGCTGCTGGGCCTCGGCACCGCCGTCGGCACGGTCGCGCTGCTGCACGTCGCCACCGGTAGTTCCTTCATCCGGGTGGACCTGCCGTGGTGGCTGCTCGCCGCCGTCGTGCTGGGCGCGGCGGTCGTCACCTGGGCGACGTCCGCGCTGCCCGCCCGCCGCGCCGCCGGGGTGCCGGTCCTGGAGGCCGCGAAGGCGGAGTGACCCGCACCGCACGTCGCGTGCCGGTCGTCCCCTACCGGTAGGCGCCGCGACGGTGGCAGTCGACGAGGTGGTCGTCGACCAGTCCGCAGGCCTGCATGAGGGCGTAGACGGTGGTCGGGCCGACGTGCCGGAAGCCGTGCTTCTTGAGCTTCTTGGCGAGCGCCGTGGAGCCGGGCGTGGTGGCGGGCACGTCGCCGCTCGTCTTGGGCGCCGGAGCGGCCGGGTCGGCGTGCGCCCAGACGAGGGCGGCCAGGCCGTCGGGCAGGTCGAGCGCGGCCCGGGCGTTCGCGATCGTCGCGTCGATCTTGCGGCGGTTCCGGACGATGGCGGCGTCGGCCAGCAGCCGCTCGACGTCGGCCGGGCCGTACGCCGCGACCTTCTCCGGGTCGAAGCCGTCGAACGCCCGCCGGAAGCCCTCGCGCTTGCGCAGGATCGTCAGCCAGGACAGCCCGGACTGGAACGCCTCCAGGCACAGCCGCTCGTACAGCCCGTGGTCATCGCGGACCGGGCGGCCCCACTCGTCGTCGTGGTAGGCGATGTAGTCGGGCGCGGAGACGCCCCATGGGCACCGCGCCAGCCCGTCCGGTCCGATGACAGTCATTCGAACATACTAGCGAGGCGGTGCAGCGATGTCCGCAACATGAGGCGGGCGGCCGGTCCGACCGCGAACCAGCCGGCCCGGCCGAGCGGCCCGAGCGGCAGGTCGAGCAGTTCGGCCCAGGTGACACGGCACCGGCCGCCCGGCAGATCCAGGAGATCGAACCGTCCCTCGCCGCGTACGAGACCGCCGGTGTGCCGCACCAGGACACGATGCGGCGGCAGCCACTCGCTGATCACCATGGTGTCGAGGAAACCGACGGGGCCGACGCCCGTCCACGCCTCGACGCTCGCGCCGTCGCCCGCACCGCCCTCCGCCCGGGTCAGCGGCACCCACTCGGAGTGCCGCGGCCAGTCGACGAGGACGTTCCACACCCGCTCCGCCGTCGCCGGGACGTCGACCGACGCGTGCACCGCGACCCTGCTCATGCGTCCTCCTTCGTCGGAGGGGTGACCAGAGGCACTGCGCTCATGACTCGCTCGCTGCGCTCACTCATGCGTCCTCCTTCGCCGGAGGAGAGACCAGAGGCACTGCGCTCATGACTCGCTCGCTGCGCTCACTCATGCGTCCTCCTTCGCCGGAGGAGAGACCAGAGGCGCCGCGCTCATGACTCGCTCGCTGCGCTCACTCATGTGTCCTTCTCCCGCTGCTCGGTCTCGGCCGCTCGTTCCGCGGCGTCCTCGTGGTCGGCCGCCGGGCCCTCGTCGGCGTCGCGGTCGGCCCGCGGGTCGAAGACGACCTTGTCGACGATGGTCTGCGGCGGATTCACAGGCCGGTCCTGCACGGTCCGCGGCGGGTCCGCGGGCCGGTCCCACACCGTCTGCGGCGGGTCCGCGGGGCGGTCCCGGGGCTCCTCGCGGGTGTGGTGCGGAAGCGGCGGCAGGTCGCCCTCGCGCGAGGACGGCGGATCGGACGGCTCGAACGGATCGCGCAGGTCCATGGAGTCGGGTGCCGGGGAGGCCGACGGGACGGCCGGGCGCCAGGCCTGCTCCGGCGGCTCGTTGAGGTGCCGACGTGCCTCCGCGAGCTCCTGCTCCAGCACGGCGATGCGCGTGTCGCGCTCCGTCAGCTCGTGCGCGAAGCGTTCCAGCGCCTCGTCGGTGATCTGCTTGTGGTAGCCCCAGAGCCCCATCGGCAGGCGGAGCAGCACGGCGTCCGTGCCGCCGACCGAGCGCCGGCCCGGCAGCGACAGCCGCGGATGGTCCGGATGCTCGACGGAGAGCTCTCCGCCGCCACCGGTGGCCACGACGACGATCGCCGCCAGGACGGCCAGCGCGGCGAGGGCCACGGTGATGGTGACAAGCATGTACCGATCGTGCCACAACCACGCGGTACGGTGGGTCAACCCGCTCAGCGAACGCCGCACGCGCCGCATATGCCACGATCAGGACCATGGAGCTGCGTCTCGGGAACCGGGTCATCTTTCCCGGCGCTTTCACGGTGATGACGGAGGGCCCCGCGGAGGGCGCCGACATCGCCGAGGTGGCCGCCGATCCGGAGATCGTCCGCGCGGTCCGGGCGGACCCGCGGGCACCGGTCATCGCGGTGACGCCGTCCTCGGAGGAACAGGCCGCCGCCTGCGTACGAGCGGGGGCCGACCTCCTGATCGGGGACCGGTTCGCCGGCGTGGCGGCGGCCACCGGCGCCGCGCTGCTCTGCTCGGCGCCCGAGCGGGCCGTCGGGATACGCCCGGACGGGGTGCTGGTCCGCGTCACGGACCCCTACGAGACCGAGCGCCTCGCGGAGGCCGGACGGGCGGTGTTCGTGGACGCGGCCGAGCCCGCCGTCGCGTCGGTGTTCGCCTGGGCAGGCGCCCGGGTCTTCCGCGCGGCCGACGCCGACGCGATGCGGCAGGTGCTCGACATGGTGGCCTCGATCAAGGGCACCCGTCCACCCGCCGTATCGCGGCGCGGCCTGGCCTGACGGCGGATCAGGGCTCGGACTCGACGTAGTCCTCGGCGGTCGGCTGCATGCGCACGGGCGAGCGCTCCAGGTGGTCGAAGGCCTCCGCGACCGTGGTGGCCCAGCCGATCGCGTCGAAGATGCGCGGCCGGGCGAACCCCTCGTCGAGCAGGTGCTTCATCAGATCGCGCAGCGGCTCGTACAGGCCGTACGGGTCGAGGATCGCGATCGGCTTCTCGTGCATGCCGAGGACCCGCGAGGTCCAGATCTCGAAGAGCTCCTCGAGCGTTCCCAGCCCGCCGGGAAGGACGAGGAAGGCGTCGGACCGGCGGTCCATCTCGCCCTTGCGCGCCCTCATGTCCTCGGTGACGACCAGCTCGGCGGAGTCGTCGTCGGCGATCTCCACGTCGACGAGGGCCTTGGGGATGACGCCGACGGTCCGGGCGCCGCCCTCGCGCGCGGCGCGGGCGACGGCCCCCATGCACGACACGGTGGCGCCGCCGCTGACCAGGCTGTGTCCCCGCCGGGCCAGCTCGGCGCCGGCCTCGGCGGCCAGTTCGACGTAGCGGCCGTCGATGCGGCCGCTGGACGAGCAGAAGACGCAGACGCGCATCAGCTTCCGTTTCCTCCCGCCACCGCGTCGGCCTCCTGGGCCGCGCGCTCCTCCAGCTCCCGCTCCTGCGTCTCGTGGGCGCGTTTGATGCGCTCGACGACCTCGACGGGGTCGTCGGTGACGTACATCAGATCGAGGTCCTCCGGAGAGATCTTGCCCGCGGGCAGCATCTGATCCTTGATCCACTGGATCAGGCCGCCCCAGTAGTCCGTGCCGAAGAGCACGATCGGGAAGCGGGTGATCTTCTTGGTCTGGACGAGCGTGATCGCCTCGAACAGCTCGTCCAGCGTCCCGAATCCGCCGGGGAGCACCACGAACGCCTGGGAGTACTTGACGAACATCGTCTTGCGGACGAAGAAGTAGCGGAACTCCACACCGATGTCGATGTGGTCGTTCAGCTTCTGCTCGAACGGCAGCTCGATGCCGAGCCCGACCGACAGGCCGCCCGCGTCGTCGGCCCCCTTGTTGGCGGCCTCCATGATCCCCGGGCCGCCACCGGTGATCACGGCGTATCCGGCCTCGGCGAGCAGCGCGCCGATCCGCTCCGCCAGCTCGTACTCCTCCGAACCCGGCTTCGTACGGGCGGAGCCGAAGACGCTCACCGCGCGCGGCAGCTCCGCCAGCAGGCCGAATCCCTCGACGAACTCCGCCTGGATGCGGAGCACCCGCCAGGGGTCGGTGTGCAGCCAGTCCGAGGGGCCGCGGGAGTCGAGCAGGCGCTGATCGGTGGTGGTGGCGGGGATCGCGTTGCCGCGGAGGGTCACGGGACCCTGTCGTCTCCTGCGCGGCGTCTCGTCAGGTCGCATGGCCTAACCGTAACCAGCCACGCGACCGCTTTCGGCCGAGCCGACCGCATAGTCGGCGGCGAACGAATGATGCTTTCGCACTGTACGCCGATTTGCCGGTTTCTAGACCCCCGCCGTGAACCAAGCGACGGACACGCGCGAGCCGCACCCCGTTTTCGTCGATCCGCCGGGACGCCGGGGACCGATCACGCGTCGGATCACCGGCCGAAGCGGGTGCGCTCGATCTCCTCGTACACGTTGATCTTGTGGTCGATGAGCTCGAGGTCATGCTGCAGCTCGTCGATGCGCGCGATCACCTCCGCGCGGTGCGCCACGAGCAGCGCCTTGCGGTCGGCGGCCGTTCCGTTGCCCTCGCGGGCCAGCTCGGCGTAGCGCAGGATGGTCGCGATGGGCATCCCGGTCGCGCGCAGCCGGGTGAGCAGGGTGATCCAGGACAGGTCGCTCTCGGTGTAGCGGCGGTGCCCGCTGGCGTCGCGCTCCGGGGGCTCCCGGAACGCGCCGATGCGCTCGTAGTAGCGAAGGGTGTGCGTGGAGACGCCGGTGCGCTCGGCCGCCTCCGCGATCGTCAGTCCGTCGGCCAGGACCTGGCCCATCAGGTCACCTTCCCGCGTCGATGCCGCTGTGGGGTCCGGGGGATCTCGTCGGTGTCGTCGGTGTCGCGGCCCACGTCGTTGAGCCGGGCCGTTCGGATCTCGGCGGCGGCGCTCAGGTCGTGAGCCAGGCCCGCATCCGCTCCTCACTCGCGAAGATACGCGGAATCTCGACGTACTCATCACGGGTGTGCGACAGGCTCGGTTCACCCGGGCCGTAATTGACGGCCGGGATGCCCAGCTCGGAGAACCTCGCGACGTCGGTCCAGCCGAACTTGGCACGCACCGCGCCGCCGGTGGCCTCGGTGAACGCCGCCGCGACCGGATGCGTCAGGCCCGGGCGCGCACCCGGCGCGCCGTCGACCACGGTGACCTCGTAGCCGTCGAACAGCTTCCGGAGGTACCGCTCGGCGTCGGCCAGGGACTTGTCGGGCGCGAACCGGTAGTTGATCGTGACGACGCACTCGTCGGGGATGACGTTGCCCGCGACGCCGCCCCGGACGAACACCGCGTTGAGCCCCTCGTGGTACTCCAGGCCGTCCACCACGGGCCGCTCCGGCTCGTACGCGCGCAGGACGTCGAGCACCGCCGCGGCCTGGTGGATGGCGTTCGTCCCCATCCACGACCGCGCGCTGTGCGCCCGCTCGCCGGAGACCTTCACCTCGACGCGGATGGTGCCCTGGCAACCGCCCTCGACGATGCCGCCCGACGGCTCCATCAGGACCGCGAAGTCGGCCCGCAGGAGCTCGGGCCGGGTCAGGCCGATGCGCCTGAGGCCGTTGCGCTCCTCCTCGATCTCCTCGCACTCGTAGAAGAAGTACGTGACGTCCCGGGTCGTCTCGGGGATGGTGGCCAGCTTGAGCTGCACGGCGACGCCCGCCTTCATGTCCCCGGTCCCGCAGCCGTACAGCCGGTCGCCCTCCACGCGGGAGGGCAGGTTGTGGTTGATCGGCACGGTGTCGAGGTGCCCGGCGATCACAACCCGCTCGCCGCGGCCCTGCGACGTCCGCGCGATGACCGTGTCGCCGTCCCGCTCGACGGACAGGTGGGGCAGGGCGCGCAGCGCCTCCTCGACCGCGTCGGCGAGGGCCTTCTCGTTGCCGCTCACCGATTCGATATCGACGATCGCCGCGGTCAGGGACGCGACGTCCTGAGTCAGATCAAGCCGCATGGGGCCTGAGCCTACGCCAGTGATGCCCGGATCCGGCCAGCCGCCCGGCGTCCGGCGGCCGCGCCGTTAATGGGCCTGAACTGCGCGGATCCGCCGACCTGCCAACGAAGGCGGCAATATTAGGGGATTTTTCCACTTACTTCCGGCTTGCCTCGTTGGTTATTTACCTGTGAGAGGGAGCGGATCGTCGTTGTTTTCCGCTGGAAGGACCTCCCCCGCCATGAACCATCCCCCCGCCCACCCCCGCAGCCGGCCCGCCGCACCGCCGGGCCCCGCCACGACCGGCCCCGACCTCGCCCGCCCGGAACTCGGCCGCCGAGACCTGCTCATGCGCGCGGCCGCCGTCGCGGGCGCCGCCGTCCTCCTCGGCGCCGCCGACCTGACCCGCCCGCGCTCCGCACACGCCGTCACCAGGCCGTACGTCTACACGCGCGCCGAGTGGGGAGCGCGGCCCCCGACCTCACCCGCCACCATCATCAAGGCGCCCGATCACCTGATCGTGCACCACATGGCCTTCCCGAACTCCACCGACTACTCGCTCGCCCACGCCTTCCAGCTGTCCCGCGACTGCCAGGACCTCCACATGGACACCAACGGCTGGAGCGACACCGGGCAGCAGCTCACGATCAGCCGTGGCGGCTACGTGATGGAGGGCCGCAACCGCTCGATCGAGGCCATCGGCAAGGGCGCGAACGTGATGGGCGCCCAGTGCGCCAACGAGAACGGCCACACCCTCGGCATCGAGAACGAGGGCACCTACACCACCGAACTGCCGCCCACCGCCCTGTGGAACTCGCTCGTCCAGACCCTCGCCTGGCTCTGCGACCTCTACGAGCTCTCCCCGGCCACCGCGATCGTCGGCCACCGCGACTACAACACCACGCAGTGCCCCGGCGACGCGCTCTACGCCCAGCTCCCCCGGCTCCGGTCGGAGGTCGCCGGCGCGCTCGGCCTGGCGCACGTGGCGCGCGCCGAGGCGTCCGGCACGCGATCCGGCCTGCCCGGCCCGCGGGCCCTCGGCGACCACGGCCCCGCCGCTCCCCGGCGGGCGGCCAGACCTTCATCGGCGGGCGGCCTGGGCCGCTCGGGCGGATCGCGCTG
>NZ_JBFAUT010000079.1:0-33978 GCF_040679475.1 Actinoallomurus sp. NPDC052274 | reverse complement strand
GGGTGGCCGAGGTGGACCGCCGCAGGGGCACCAGCGAGTACACCGGTGCGAGCGACGTCATCCGGGGTCGGCCCCCCGGCGCGCGGCCGGGTCGGCGAGACCACCGTCGGGGTGCTCGCGGGCGGCGACCCGCGCCACGCGGCGGGCCTGCGCGATGTGATCGTCGCCGGGCTGCGCGACGGCACCATCGAGGCGCGGCACTCGCGGCGGCGGCCCGTGGGCGTGGCGCTGGTCGGCGGCGGCCCCGGCGACCCGGGGCTCATCACCGTACGCGGCCGGCAGCTCCTGGCCCAGGCGGACGTCGTCGTCACCGACCGGCTCGCCCCCCGCGAGCTCCTCGACGAGCTGTCCGCCGACGTCGAGATCATCGACGCGTCCAAGATCCCGTACGGCCGCTCGGTCACGCAGGAGCGCATCAACGCGGTGCTCGTCGAGCAGGCCAAGGCGGGGCGCTTCGTCGTGCGGCTGAAGGGCGGCGACCCGTTCGTCTTCGGCCGGGGCGCCGAGGAGGTCCTGCACTGCGCGCGTGAGGGGATCCCGGTCACCGTCGTCCCCGGCATCACCAGCGCCATCGCCGTGCCCGCCGCGGTCGGCGTACCGGTCACCCACCGGGGCGTGTCGCAGGAGTTCCACGTGGTGTCCGCGCACGTCGCGCCGGGGGACCCCGCGTCGACCGTCGACTGGGAGGGCCTCGGCCGCGCCCAGGGCACGCTCGTGCTGCTGATGGCGGTCGAACGCATGGAGGTCATCGCCGACACGCTGATGCGCTATGGTCGATCGCCTGACACTCCCGTCGCCGTCATCCAGGACGGTACGCTGCAGACCCAGCGTGCCCTCATGGCGACGCTCGCGACGGTTGTGGACGAGATGACGGCCATCGGCGTGCGGCCGCCGGCGATCGTCGTCGTGGGCGACGTCGTGCAGGTGGCGCGCCAGATCGACATGCTGAACGCGGATTTGGGGCGGACTCCGTGACACCCCCGGCTGACCAGAGCGCGATCAAACGCGCGGCGACACCCCTTCCACTCGACGAGGCCCTGGTCGATCTACGGGACCAGATCGCCTCCTTCCGGTTCGTGCTCGACGCCCCCGGCGTCGACGAGGCGCGGGTCATGCAACAGGACCTGCTGAACCAGCTCGACGACTACCTCCTGCCCCGGGTGCGCCGCAAGGACGCCCCGCTGCTGGTGGTGCTCAGCGGGTCGACCGGCGCGGGCAAGTCCACGCTGGTCAACACGCTCGTCGGTGAGCGGGTCAGCGCGACGGGCGTGCTGCGTCCCACGACGAGCAGCCCGATCCTCGTCTGCCACCCCGACGACGCGGACTGGTGGCTCGACGAGCGCTACGTCCTGCCCGGCTTCGGACGGGTCCCCGGCCCGGCGCCGGACGCCGTGGTCGGCGACCAGCTCGTGATCATGAAGAGCGACGTGCTGCCCAAGGGGCTCGCGCTGCTCGACAGCCCGGACGTCGACTCGGTGTTCGAGGAGCACCATGAGTTCGCGGCGCAGTTCCTCGCGGCGGCCGACGTGTGGATCTGCGTGACCACCGCGGCCCGCTACGCCGACGCCCTCGTCTGGCGCCTGCTGCACCGCGCCCGCGACCACGGCGCCACCCTCGGCGTCGTCCTGTCGCGTGTCCCGGAGGGCGGCGAGGAGATCGTCGCCCACTTCGCCGAGATGCTCAAGGACAACGGCCTCGAGCAGGCCGCGCAGTTCGTCATCCCCGAGACCACGGTGTCCGGCGGGATGCTGCCGTCCGAGGCGGCCGACGAGGTCCAGGTGTGGCTGAGCGGCATCAGTGAGGACGAGGATGGCCGAGCCGAGGTCATCAGGTCTACTCTGGGTGGCGTGCTCGACACCTTCCGTACCCGCGTCCCCGAGCTGGCCGCGAAGGTCGAGGAGCAGGTCGCGCTGCGCACGATGCTCCGCGAGGAGGTCGAGGGCGCCTACGCGACCGGTCTCGCCGAGCTCGACGAGGCCACCCGCAACGGATCCCTGCTGCGCGGCGAGGTCCTCGCCCGCTGGCAGGACTTCGCCGGCACCGGCGACCTCGAGCGCGCGCTGCACGCCGGCCGCGGCCAGACCGGGCACCGCGGCAACCGCCGCAAGCGCACCCCCACCCGGGTCCGGGCCCTCAAGGCCGCCCTGCGCAGCGCCCTGGAGTCCCTCATCGTGGCCGGCGCGGAGCGCTCCGCGGAGGAGGTCGTGAAGCGCTGGCGGAGCCGCCCGGCCGGCGCCATGCTGCTGGAGGGGCGCGACCAGACGCTGGACCGCGCCTCCGCGGAGCTGCCCCGGCGCGTCACCCGCGCCGTCAGCGCCTGGCAGGACCACATCGCCGACCTGATCCGCACCGAGGGGGTCACGAAGCGTTCGGTGGCCAAGTTCGTCTCCTATGATGACGACGCCCTGGCACTCGTGCTGATGGTCGGTCTGTTCGGCTTCGGCACCAGCGACATCGCGGTCGAGGGCGGCACCAGCGCCGTGCCGCAGCGGCTGCTCAAGGCGCTCTTCGGCGCCGAGTCCCTCCGCAGCATGAGCGCCAAGGCGCGGGCCGACCTGCGCGGCCGCACCGGCATGCTGTTCGACGAGGAGGCCATCCGCTTCGGGCAGGTGCTCGACGGCGCCGGGGTGCCCGACGAGACCACCCCCGTCCAGCTCTACCAGGCCACTTACAACCTCGAGGTCGCCCGGTGACCGAGGAGGATCGCGACCGATGACGACGACCACCCCCGGCGTCTCCGGCACGTCCCGGCAGACCTTCCCGCAGCAGCCGACCGCGCCCGGGCAGGACCCCGCGCCGGACCCGACGGCGGCACCGTCCGACATGTCCGGGCTGACCCGGCGCCTGGCCACCCTCGACCGGCTCGTCGAGCTCGGGGAGGGCCGCGTCGACCACGAGCTCATGGACGACGCCGCCGCGCTCCTCGGCCGGGCCGGCGACCGGCTGCGCCTGTCCGGCGACCACACGATCGTCGCGCTCGCCGGCGGCACCGGCAGCGGCAAGTCCTCGCTGTTCAACGCCGTCTGCGGGCTCGAGCTGTCCCCGACGGGGCTCCGCCGCCCGATGACGTCCTCGGCACACGCCTGCGTGTGGGGCCTCAACGGCGCCGGACCGCTGCTGGACTGGCTGGAGATCGAGAAGCGCCACCGGTACGCCCGGGCCAGCGCGCTCGACCAGACGGACGGCGCGGAGGGCGCCGGCTCGCTGCAGGGCCTCATCCTGCTCGACCTGCCCGACCACGATTCCGTCCGGTCCGAGCAGGTCGCCGAGGTCGACCGGTACGTCGGCGTCGCGGACCTGCTCATCTGGGTGCTCGACCCGCAGAAGTACGCCGACTTCGCCGTGCACCGGCGCTACCTCGAGCCGCTGGCCGGCCACGACGGCATCAGCCTGATCGTTCTCAACCAGGTCGACCGGCTCGCGCCCGAAGAGATCGACGAGTGCGTCAAGGACCTGCGGCGGCTGCTGGAGGCCGAGGGACTGCGCGCTCCGCGCATCCTCACCACCTCGGCCAAGTCCGGGACGGGCATCGAGGACTTCCGCGACGTCATCGCGGACACCGTGGCCGCCCGCCGGGCCCGCACCCGGCGGCTCATCGCCGACATGGACCGGCTCATCCAGCGGTTCGAGGGCGCCTTCGGCTCGGTCGAGCCGCCCACCGCCGTGGCCGACAAGCGAGCGGCGGCGCTCGTCGAGGCGCTGGTGGACGCCGCCGGCATCTCCGCCGTGGCCGAGGCGATGGAGAGCGCGTACGCACTGCGCGCGCTCGACTACGTCGGCTGGCCCGTCACCCGTCTCGTGGCCCGCCTGCGCAGCGACCCGCTGCGCCGCATGCGCCTCGGCGAGCTCCGCGACGAGCTGCGCGCCGCGTTCACCACGCCCGTCAACGCCCAGCAGGCCCACGTCGACAACGCCCTGCAGGACGTCACCGAGGACGTCGTCCGCGACCTGCCGCCCTCCTGGCGCCGGTCGGTACGGGAGGCCGGCCGGTCCAACGCCGAGGCGCTCCCGGAGACGCTCGGCGCCGCGCTGCGCGCCGTGGTGCCGTCCTTCAACCAGGTTCCGGGCTGGTGGTGGGCCGTACGGATCTGGCAGTACCTCCTGCTGGTCGTCGCCGCCGTCAGCGTCGTCTGGCTCGGTGCCATCGCCGCCTTCGCCGGGCTCAGGCTCGCCCACGCGCCGACCCGTCTCCTCGGTGAGGCCGGCGTCGCGCCGTACGCCGCGCTCGTCCTCGTCTGCGTCCTCGGACTCGGTCTGCTCACCGCGTTGGCCGCGCGCAACACGATCGCGCTGACCTCGGTGAAGCACAGCGAGCGGATGGAGCAGCAGATGCGCGAGGGCGTCGCCTCGGCGGCACGCGAGCTCGTCATCGCGCCCGTCGAGCAGGAGCTCGCCGTGTACGCGCGGTTCCGCGACCAGGCCGGGCACGCCATCCGCGACGTCGCCCCCTGAGCCCCGCGCCGAAACGGGGCCGCCCCGGGAACCGAACGGGGCCGTCGGCTCCGTCCGGGCACGGGGAGTTATCCACAGTTCACGGAGGGGGCTGGTGGGCGGGGTCCCGCATCCTCGACGGTGGGGGTGACGGCGGCGGCGCAGGGCCGCCGCGCACGCACCCCAGGAGCCTTCGTGAACGACGCGCTGATCACCGTGATCGGTTTCGTGGCCGCCGAGCCCCACTTCGAGGTCCTGTCCAGCGGCACGTCCCTGATGTCCCTCCGCATCGGCAGCACCCCGCGCCGCTTCGACCGCGACCTCGGCCAGTGGCGCGACGAGGACCCGATGTTCCTGACCGTGACCTGCTGGCGTTCCCTCGCCACCAACCTTCAGGAGAGCGACCTGAAGCGAGGGGATCCGGTCATCGTCACGGGCCGCCTCCGCATCCGGGAGTACGCGAAGGACGGCCAGACGCGGTTCTCCGCCCAGGTCGAGGCGACCACGGTCGGCCACGACCTCAGCCGCGGCGTCGCCCGCCTGCAGCGCTCCCAGCGCTCCTCGATCAACCTGTCGGAGGACCGCAGACAGGCCGACGACCTCGCCGACCGCTGGCTCGACGCGGAGGGCGGCGCCGAGGGAGCGGAGGAGCTCACCGCCCAGGTCACGGAGGGCTCCGGCGACGCCGACGAGACCGCCGAGCGGACCGAGATCCGAGCGGTCGCCTGATGCGCCCCTCCGGGGTCTCCTGGGCCCGCCGGGTGAGCGCCCAGGCGGCGCGGAGACGGTAGGCACACCGACGACCGGCGAGCGGAGGGCCGCCCGGCACCTCCGCTCACCGGCCGTCGAGCGTCGTGCCTTCGCCGTCGGCCTCTGAGGGTCGCGCTCGCCGTCGGCCGTCGTGCCTTCCCCGTCGGTCTCTGAGCGTCGCGTCCGCCGTCAGCCTTCGCGCGTTGCGCCCGGCTTCGGCCCTCACGCGTTCTGCGGCCTCCGGGGTCCTGAGGTCTGTCGGCAGGCGGCAGGAGGCAGGAGGCAGGTGCGCGTGGTTCGCGCGGTCGGCGCGATGGGGCTGCGGCACGGCCGGTCATGAGTTGGCCGCACAAGCGGCCACATCGCACGGCCGGATCGCGGCGCTGGGCCGGATCGTGGCGTCGGCCGCCGGGATCTTCGTCCGAGCGGTACCGGCTGTCCCAGGGTGTGAAGCATCCCGCACCGGCACCCCGGGGCCACCGACATGATGCGGGCCGCCCGGGCATGGGGCGAACGCGGACGACCAGGACGCCCGACACCGTTCGGAGTGCCCGTCCGAGCATGCGTCACCCATGCTCAGGCTGTTGGAAGGGTGTGTGACGCCGTCAGATCCAGGAGATGCCGCGCATCGTGCCTTCCTTTCGGGATGGCGCGTCCGCCGGCGTGGGGAGCCGGTGGTCACGAGCACGTCTGATGGGGTCGGCGCGGCGCCCATCGCTGCGGGCCGCCGCGGCCCGCCACCGGACCGCTCTAAGAAGGTACCGAATTTCTTGCCCACTCCGCACACATTGCAACTATCCTATTACTGAACGTGATTCGATCAAGAGTGAGCATGAGCCGCCGTCCTGCGTCGCGGCGGCCGTCCGGAGGGGCGGCCACGGTCTGACCCGTAGGGGGATGAATGACGGCACTGCAAACCTCCGGCGACGGACACGGTGACGTCGCCGCCGCCCCGCGGCGATGGCCGTTGCTGGAGCAGCCGCCCCTGCTCGCCCCGTACGTCTCCGTGGTCGTCGCGTTGCACGCCGCGCTGATCGGTGTCGCCGCCACGCACACGACGTGGTGTCCGCAGGCGCCCGTCCTGTTCGGGGCGCTCCTGGCCTGCGGGGCGATCAGCATCGAGGCGTCCCGGCGGCTCGGCATGCCGGCCGGTGTGGCACGTGACCTGCTGTCGGCGTGGTGGCTGCCCGGGGCGCTGCTGATGCAGCCGGTGTACGCGCTGTTGATGCCGATTCCGCTGCAGATCCTGCTGCAACTGCGGGTGCGCCGGACGATGCTGCACCGGCGGGTGATCGTGACCTCCGCGCACGGCCTGGCGGGGGCGGCCGCCTCCGCCACGTTCCACGCGGTCGTGCCGCACCCGCTCCGGGACCCCGCCTCGTGGCTCACCGACCTGGACACCAGGATTCCCATGGTGGTCCTCTGCGCCGTGCTGTTCACCGTGGTGAACACGGCGATCGTCGTGGTCGCGGCGCAGATCGCGAACACCGAGCGCTCGTGGCGGGACCTGCTGTGGAACCGCGAGATCCTCCTCCTCGACCTCGTGGAGATCTGCGTCGGGATCTTGATCACCATCTCCTGTGCGGTGACCCCGACGTTGCTGGTGATCGCGTTGCCGCCGGTGATGATGCTGCAGCGCAGCCTGATGCACACCCAGTTGCGGGCCGCCGCCCGGCTCGATTCGAAGACCGGTCTGCTGAACGCCGCGACCTGGCAGCTTGAGGCCGGCACCGAGATCAGCCGCGCGGTGCGCACCGACGAGTCACTGGCCCTGCTCCTGATCGACATCGACCATTTCAAGCGGGTCAACGACGCGTACGGGCACCTGACCGGCGATCAGGTGCTGGCCGGGGTGGCGGCCACCCTGGTCCAGCAGCTGCGGGAGTACGACGTGGTGGGTCGGTTCGGCGGGGAGGAGTTCGCCGTGCTGCTGCCGAACGCCGACATGCTCGAGGCCTGCCGGGTGGCCGAACGGCTCCGTAGCCGGGTCGGCCGGATGTGCGTCCCCGCCGACGACGCCACGATCACGGTGACGATCTCGATCGGCGTCGCCCTGTTCCGCACCCACGGGCACGACCTGATCGAGCTGCTCGCCTCGGCGGATCTGGCGCTGTACCGCGCGAAGGAGTCCGGGCGCAACCGGATCTGCCTGCCGGCGACGAAGAAGCCGGGCGAGCCGCGCCGAATCACGGCAAGGCCATCCCCTCGGAGGCTCTAGTCTTGAAACCATGCCGGAGTACATCTACACGATGCAGCGCGTGCGCAAGGCGCACGGCGACAAGGTGGTTCTGGACGATGTCACCCTGAGCTTCCTCCCCGGAGCGAAGATCGGTGTCGTCGGCCCCAACGGCGCCGGTAAGTCCACGCTGCTGCGGATGATGGCCGGCCTCGAGCAGCCCTCCAACGGCGAGGCCCGGCTGATGCCCGGGTTCACCGTCGGCATCCTGCAGCAGGAGCCGCCGCTCAACGAGGAGAAGACCGTCCTCGGCAACGTCGAGGAGGGTGTCGCCGAGACCAAGGCGCTGCTCGACCGGTTCAACGAGATCGCCGAGAAGATGGCGACCGACTACTCCGACGAGCTGCTCGACGAGATGGGCAAGCTTCAGGAGCAGCTCGACCACCGCAACGCCTGGGACCTCGACAGTCAGCTCGAGCAGGCGATGGACGCGCTGCGGTGCCCGGCGCCGGACGCCGACGTGACCATGCTGTCCGGTGGCGAGCGGCGCCGCGTGGCGCTGTGCAAGCTGCTGCTGGAGGCGCCGGACCTGCTGCTGCTCGACGAGCCCACCAACCACCTCGACGCCGAGAGTGTGCAGTGGCTCGAGCAGTACCTCGAGAAGTACGCCGGCACCGTGCTGGCGGTCACCCACGACCGTTACTTCCTCGACAACGTCGCCGGCTGGATCTGTGAGGTCGACCGCGGCCGGCTCGTCGGGTACGAGGGCAACTACTCGACCTACCTGGAGAAGAAGGCCGAGCGCCTCAAGGTCGAGGGCCAGAAGGACGCCAAGCGCAAGAAGCGCCTGGAGCAGGAGCTGGAGTGGGTCCGCTCCAACCCGAAGGCCCGCCAGACCAAGAGCAAGGCCCGTCTCCAGCGCTACGAGGAGATGGCGGCCGAGGCGGCCAAGACCCGCAGGCTCGACTTCGAGGAGATCCAGATCCCGCCGGGCCCGCGCCTGGGCACGACGGTGATCGTCGCGGAGCACCTCACCAAGGGCTTCGGTGACCGTCTCCTGATGGAGGACCTGTCCTTCAACCTGCCGCCGAACGGCATCGTCGGCATCATCGGCCCGAACGGCGTCGGTAAGACCACGCTGTTCCGCATGATCGTCAACGCGGCCGGCGCGGGCGCGCCCGACGGCGTCACCGCGGACGAGAAGCCGGACGAGGGCGCCCTCAAGGTCGGCGACACCGTCAAGATCTCCTACGTCGACCAGAGCCGGGGCGGCATCGACCCGCAGAAGAACGTCTGGCAGGTCGTCTCCGACGGACTCGACCACATCAAGGTCGGCCAGGTGGAGATGCCGAGCCGGGCGTACGTCGCGGCGTTCGGCTTCAAGGGCCCGGACCAGCAGAAGCCGTCCGGCGTGCTGTCCGGCGGTGAGCGCAACCGCCTCAACCTCGCGCTCACCCTCAAGCAGGGCGGCAACGTCCTGCTGCTCGACGAGCCCACCAACGACCTGGACGTCGAGACGCTCAGCTCGCTGGAGAACGCCCTGCTGGAGTTCCCCGGCTGCGCCGTGATCACGTCCCACGACCGGTGGTTCCTCGACCGCATCGCCACGCACATCCTGGCGTGGGAAGAGGGCTCGAACTGGTTCTGGTTCGAGGGCAACTTCGCCGACTACGAGAAGAACAAGATCGAGCGGCTGGGCGCCGAGGCGGCCCGCCCGCACCGCGTCACCCACCGCAAGCTGACCCGCTGAGCCGAAAAGGGAACGGGCCGCGAGACCTCCGGGTCCCGCGGCCCGTTCTTTATGGATCATGCGCGAGTGGACCACCTTCGACCGGCAGGCGGACACCCGGCGGCTGTGGTCGCGGACAGACGGGAGAGACCTATGGCAGTGCTGGGCAAGTTGCTGAAGAACCGGCGGGCCGGGCAGGCGGGCCTCGCCTGGAACGCGCCGAACCTGGCCGGCGCGGACACGCTGGCGTTGAGCAGTCCGGACTTCGAGCACGAGGCGACGATCCCGGCCGTCCACGCCGCGAAGAGAGCCGGTGGCGCGGACCTGTCACCGGCCCTGACCTGGACCGCCGTACCCGAGGGCACGGCACAGTTGCTGCTGGTCATCGAGGACCCCGACGCGCCGACGCGCGCGCCGTTCATCCATGGTGTCGCCCTGGTGGATCCCTCGGTGACCGGCGTCGCCCAAGGGGGACTGGGCGACGGCGACCCGGCCGACGGGGTGCGCCTGCTGCGCTCGGGCATGGGGCGCGGCTACCTCGGCCCGGCGCCGATCAAGGGGCATGGCGCGCACCGTTACGTGTTCCAACTCTTCGCCCTGGCGAAACCGGTCACCGAAGCCGCGAGCGGCGCCGCACTGGACTCCGCCAAGCCGCGCGACGTGCTGGCCGCCGCCGGCGACGTCCTCGGTCGCGGTCGCATCGACGGCTGGTACGAACGCGCCTGATCCGGGCACCCGGCCCGCACCGTCGGCGAGCGTGCCCGTGGCCGTCGGCGTCGACCCGGCGACGTGCCACGCCGATCCATCGGTCATCCGGGGGCGATGAGCGCACCCCGGGTGCGGTCCGGCGGGATGGGAACCGGGAGACTGGACGCCGACCGTGCGACCCATGACACGAGATGGACCAGTGATGACCCAGCCTGCCCTCGACCCTGGCCACGTCCGCGTACCGCACAGGCACGTGCACGAGTTCCACGTGCGGTTCGGCGACATCGACTCGCTGGGCCACGTTAACAACTGCCGGTACCTGACGTACCTGGAGGACGCCCGGGTGGCGATGTTCTACACCGACCCCGAGCGTGAGGGGCGCCGGCGGCCCCTGCACGGCCTGGTGGTGGCCCGCCATGAGATCGACTACAAGCGGCCCCTGCTGCTGCGGCCCGAGCCGGTGCGGGTGGAGACGCGGGTCACGGAGATCCGCGCGGCGTCCTTTCGTCTGGCGTACGAGGTGCGCGACGACGAGCACGTGTACGCGCGGGCGGTCTCGGTGATGGTCGGCTACGACCTGAAGCAGAGCCGGACCCGCCGGTTCGACACGGAGGAGCGCGCCTTTCTGGAGCGGTACCTCGTGACCGGGCGCGGGACGGGCGACAGTTCCGTAACGAACTTCGAGTAGATCAGGATTTAAGCGTTCTTTGCCCCGTAATGTCGCGGTTGCATTCTCGCGATCCGACACAAAAGGGGTAAGAATGCGCAACCTCTCTCGAGGAATGCTGGCACTGTTGCTGGCAGCCGGGCTGGGCGGCCTCGGCGGCACCGCGCACGCGACGCCCGGTCGAGCCGCGGACGACGACGTCCTGACCAGGCTCAAGGCGATTCCCGGCATGACGGTGGAGGAGAAGACCTCCGCTCTGTCGGGGTACCGGTGGTTCTGGCTGAACTACCGGCAGCCGGTCGACCACCGCCACCCGGAGCGCGGCTGGTTCGAGCAGCGGGTGCTGCTCGAGCACAAGTCCGCCGACCGGCCGATGGTCCTGTACACCAGCGGCTACAACACGCCCGAGACGATGTTCCTCTCGGAGCCGACGGCGCTGGTGGACGGCAACCAGATCTCGGTGGAGTACCGCTTCTTCACGCCGTCGCGGCCCGAGCCGGCGGTGTGGAAGAAGGACACGATCTGGCAGGCCGCCACCGATGAGCATCGGCTGATCATGGCCCTCAAGACGATCTACCACGGCAAGTGGATCTCGACCGGCGCCAGCAAGGGCGGCATGACCGCCACCTACCACAAGCGCTTCTACCCCTCGGACGTCGACGGCACGGTCGCCTACGTCGCCCCCAATGACGTCAACAACAATGACGACAGCGCGTACGACCGGTTCTTCAAGACCGTCGGCACCGACCCGAAGTGCCGCGCCAACCTGGAGAGCCTGCAGCGCGAGCTGCTCAAGCGGCGCCCGGAGATCCTCGCCCGCATGACCGCCGACGCCCAGAAGGCCAGCTACACCTGGAAGATCATCAAGACCGTCGACCGGGCCTTCGAGAACTCGGTGATGGACTTCGAGTGGGCGTTCTGGCAGTACCACCTGCAGTCGGAGTGCGCGGACGTCCCGGCGACGACCGCGTCGACGGACGTCATCTACTCGTACTTCGACGCGATCTCCGGGGCGCTGACCTACACCGACCAGAGCCTGGAGCCGTACATCCCGTACTACTACCAGGCGGGCACCCAGCTCGGCTGGCCGTCGCCGCAGTTCAAGCACCTGCGCCCGCTGCTCCGCTACGAGAGCACCTACCAGCCGCGGACGTACGTGCCCAGTGACATCCCGATGCGGTTCGACCCGTCGGCGATGAAGGACATCGACCACTGGGTCCGCACCCACGCGACCCACATGATGTTCGTCTACGGCCAGAACGACCCGTGGGGCGCCGAGCCGTTCCGCGTCGGTCCGGGCAGCCGCGACTCCGCCGTGTACGTCGCGCCGGGGCAGAACCACAGCGGCCGGCTGATCGCCAAGCTGCCCGACGCGCAGCGGGCGCGGGCCACCGCGGACCTGCTCCGCTGGGCGGGCGTCTCCCCGTCGCAGCAGGCGCGGACGCTCTCGGTCCCGCCGCAGGTCGCCGAGGACCCGAGCCTCGTCCAGCACCCCCCGCTGTGACGATCCGCCGCTCGCGGTGACGGCCGGCCGTCCGCAGTGACGGACGCCGTACGGAAGACTCGCCACCGGACCCCACGAGGGGCCGGTGGCGCGTCGTTTTACTGACCCGGTCGTCTCACATATTGGTACGTTAATATCACCATATGAGCAGACGGTGGTTGGTTCTCGGGATCGGATTGCTCGCCATGGTCGCCGGGTGCGCGTATCAGTACGGCCTTCCGTACCTCATCCCCGCCCTGCGCGCCGACGCCGGGCTCTCGCTCGGTCAGGCCGCGACCCTCATCTCCTGCCCGGTCGCGGGCCTCCTCGTCTCGCTCGCGCTCTGGGGCATGGCCGCCGACCGGTGGGGCGAGCGGATCATCCTCGCCACCGGCCTGACCGTGGCCGGCGCGGCGCTGCTGGCCGCCGCCACCGTGCACCACCCCGTGCCGCTCGGCGGCTGCTTCTTCCTCGCCGGAGCGGGCGGCGCGTCCATCCACGCGGCCAGCGGCCGGCTCATCCTCGGCTGGTTCGCCGCCCATGAGCGCGGTCTCGCCATGGGCGTACGCCAGACCGGGCAGCCGCTGGGCGTCGGCCTGGCGGCCGTCGTCCTGCCGCCTCTCGCCGCCGGAGCCGGTCTGGCGGGCGGCCTGGTCTTCCTCGGCTGCGTCTGCCTCGCCGCCGCGCTGCTGGTGGCCGTGCTCGTCCGCGACCCGGCCCGTACGGCGGGCGACGAACCACACGGCGGCCGCTCGCCGTACCGCACGCCCGTCCTGTGGCGGATCCACGCGGCGAGCGCGCTCCTCGTGGTCCCGCAGTTCACCGTGTCCGCGTTCGCCCTCGTCTACCTCGTCGACGCACAGGGCTGGAACGCCGGGACGGCCGGCCGGCTGCTGGCGGCGGCCCAGATCGGCGGGGCCGCGGCCCGGCTGGCCGTCGGCCACTGGTCGGACCGGGCGGGCAGCCGACTGCGGCCGATGCGCGTCCTGTCGATCGGCATCGGCGTCGTGATGCTGGCCCTGACGATCGGCGCGCTGGCGGACTGGGGCGCGGCCACCGCGGTCCTCGTCATCGCCGCGGTGATCACCGTGACCCCCAACGGGCTGGCCTTCACCGCGGTGGCGGAGTACGCCGGGCGGGCCTGGGCCGGGCGGGCGCTCGGCTTCCAGAACACCGGCCAGAACCTCCTCGCCGCGGCGACCCCGCCGGTGCTCGGCTCCCTCATCAGCGGGTCGGATTACGGGACGGCCTTCGCGGTCGCGGTGGCGTTCCCCGTGGTCGCGGGTCTGCTGCTCCCCGTACGGTCCGAGCGGGCATCGGCCCGCGCGGCGGCCACTACGGCGACCGGCGCGCGGCCGTGACTCAGCCCGGTGCGTTGATCAGGGTGTTCGCCGCCATCACGAGGTAGTCCCAGAGCATCGTCTCCAGCGGCTCGGGAAGCCGCAGCTCCTCGACGGCGGTGCGCATGTGGCCGAGCCAGGCGTCGCGCTCGGCCTCGCCGATCCGGAAGGGCACGTGCCGCATGCGCAGCCGCGGATGACCGCGCCGCTCGCCGTACGTGCGCGGACCGCCCCAGTACTGGATCAGGAAGAGCCGGAGCCGCTCCTCGGCCGGCCCGAGATCCTCTTCGGGATACATCGGGCGCAGCAGCGGGTCGGCGGCCACCCCTTCGTAGAACCGGTGTACCAGGCGGCGGAAGGTCTCCTCGCCGCCGACGGCTTCGTAGAAAGTGACCTCTTGTGCCATGACGCGCCCCAGCCTACGCGGCCGTGAAGGCCGCGATGGACAGTCCGGCCGAGTCGAACGCCTTCTTGAGGCGCTCGCGCAGCTCCCGCGCGGTGTCGCCCTGCTGGCCGGGGGCCGTCTTGCAGACGACGCGAACGACGACCGCCTCGTTGGACAGGGCCTGCACGCCCCAGACCGTCGGGTCCTCCAGGATGATCTCGTCCCACGGCGGCTCGGCGGCCATGGCCGAGGCGGTCTCGCTCAGGAGCGTACGGACCTTGTCCAGGTCGACGTCGTACTCGACCGGGACGTCGAGGACGACGCGGGCCCAGTTCTGGGACTCGTTGCCGACCCGCTTGATCTCCCCGTTCGGGACGTACCAGACGACCCCGTCGGCGTCGCGCAGCCGCGTCGTGCGCAGGGTGACCGCCTCGACCGTGCCCTTGGCGCTGCCGACGTCGATCACGTCACCGACGCCGTACTGGTCCTCCAGCAGCATGAACATGCCGGTGAGGAAGTCCTTGACGAGGTTCTGCGCGCCGAAGGCCACGGCGACGCCGATGATGCTGGCGCTGGCCAGGAACGGCGTGAGGTTGAGCCCGAGGTACCCCAGCACGGTGAGCGTCGCGGCACCGAGGATGATCACCGAGGAGATGCTGCGCAGCACCGATCCCATCGTCTCGGCGCGCTGCCTGCGCCGCTCGCTGACCAGCACCGGGCTGCCGTCGAAGATCGTGCGGGTCTTCTCGCGGAGCCGCTCGGGCATGGTGCCCTCGGCCATCCGCACCGTGACCTTGGTGATCAGCTTGTGCGTCAGCCTGCGCAGAACGTACGCGATCAAGATCGTGAGGATCAGCTTCACGGTCCATGTGATCGGGCTTTTGCCGTCGAGCCACTGGTGGTACCAGTCGGTGATCTGCGTGTTGTGCGTGATCTGCCATGTGAGGCGGCAACCGGTGCTCGGTTCGGTGGGCCGGTTGGGATTGTCCGTGCATGCCTTGATCAGCTCCTCCTTGGAGGAGCCGACGAACGGAAGGCCCGTCGTTATGTGACGCGCGAACAAAAGAGACCCTCCCGAGCGGTGCCCGTGATCGGCGACCGTGTTGGACCGGCGAACCTACGGGATGGATCGTAGGCGACGGCGGCGGGTTCCTCGTGCCATCCCGGGGGGTGCGCGCCGCGCGCGGGCCCCGCGGAGCCGGTCAGTCCGCGCCACTGGCAGCCGGCTCCGCGGGGGGATCTTCAGGGGTGTCCGCTGGATCTCCGCCGGACACTCCCTAGGCGCCGCGCGCCTCCAGGACGCGGGCCACCTTCACGGCGGCGCCGCAGGGGTCGTCGACCTGGTGCATGGGCTCGCCCCAGGACCACCAGAAGTACCAGGACCGCTGGTCGAGGATGTCCGGTGCCGGCGCGCACATGACGTTCTCCGACATGCTCGCGGCGTCCGGGTTGACGACCCGGCAGAACGCCGGGCCGGACCGGCTGCGGACCACGCGGGCCACCAGGCCGCGTTCGCCTAACTCGCGCACCAGTCCTTCGAGGTATCCCAGTCGACGTTCGTCGAACACGGAGCGTGCCTCCCTTGCTCACCGGATGAACTCATCTCGTTACGCGGTGCGAGAATCGCAAGCCCCGCGAGAGCGGTCAAGGGACCGCCGGCCCGGCCGGGGACCAACATCTGTCCACTCGGGTAGAAGTTTTTCTACTGACGTTGAAGCTTTTTCTGCTCCGGTATGGGGAGTGCGACCGTAACCCACCTCTATCTGACTGATTCAGTTGGCGTACGGCGATGTCGGAGTTACGCTGCGTACGCGAGATTTCATCTCCGTGGCCATGAGTTATCCGGTCGGCTCTTTCCCCCCGAGGAGGCCGGGAATGACAGATCCCCCAAGTGCGGAAGTAACAGATCCCCGCAAAAAGGACCCACCTCGCAAAGAGGCTGATACGGCACGTCGTATCCGTGCCCGTGGACTGGCCCAGGGCCTCGCGCCGCCGGACATCGCACGGGAAATTCACGATCAATGCGCGCCGATCTTCGGAACCAGTCAGATCAAAGCCCAGCGACTCGCGCACGGCATCGCCCTGTCCGATGTCGTGGCCCAGGTCAGGGCGCTGTACGAGCTCGAGGGAAAACCTCGTCCCAAGCTCGGTGAGACGCTGCTGTCGGCGTACGAGAGCGGCTACAAGCGCCCGGGTCCCGAATATCTGCACTACCTCTGCGGCGTTTATCGCGTAGAGCCCGCCGACCTCGGTCTCCAAGGACCGTGCGTCTGCGGCAACCGGCACGACCGCCCACGCGCCGGCGTCCAGGAGACCGGCACTCGCGAGCCCGACAGTGTGATCGGACCGCGAACCGTCGTCACGGGCGGCAGCGAATGGACGACCGAATTCGAACGGACCTCCGGTCCACGCCTCTCCCGGGTTCATTACCGCGCCGAAGGCCCGGCGGGCGGCACGGACGGAGACGAGGAGGACATAGTGCTTCGGCGAACTCTCCTGCAACTCCTGGCCGGAGCAGGCGTGGTGCTCGACGGCCAGATCCTGGGGGCGGTGGACGGCATCCGCCGCCGCATGGACGACACCCTGGTCAACGCCTCGGTGTCCCCGACCATGCTCGACCAGTGGGAGGAGACCGTCCAGGGGTACGGACAGCAGTACATGTCCACCCCACCGCTGCGACTGCTCTGCGACGTCCTGCTGGACTTCAGCGAGGTCCGCCGGATGTGCGAGCAGCGGCAGCCGATCGAGCTGCAGGAACGACTCTGCCGCATCGCGGCGAAACTGTCCGGTCTGTCCGGCGTCATCATGATCGACCTGGGCGACCACCGCCTCTCCCGCTCCTTCTTCCGCACGGCGCGGACGGCCGCCGACGAGACCGGCGACCGGGCGCTCCGGGCCTGGGTGAGCGTGCGCGAGTCGCTCGTCCCGATGTACTACGGGGATCCCCGTGAGGCACTGCACCTGGCCCGCCGGGCGCAGGACCTGGCCGGCCGCGTACCCAGCGTGGCCGGCGCCATGGCCCCGATCGTCGAGGCGCGCGCGCTCGGCATGCTCGTCAAGCGGGGCCGGGGCGAGGCGGTCCCCAGCGCCAAGCGCGCGATCGCCCGCGGCCAGGCGGTCTTCTCCCAACTCGGAAAGGACCAGGTCAAGGACACCGCCTTCGGCTACACCGAGCGCCAACTGGCCTTCCACACGGGCGACACCTACACCAACCTCGGCGATCACGGGAACGCGGAGGAGACGCTCCGCAAGGCGCTGACCCTCTACCCCGCGACCGAGGAACTCGACCGCACGCTCATCTGGCTCGACCGCGCGTCGTGCCGGCTCCAGGAAGGAGAGCCCGAAGAGGCGCTGCGCACCGCCAAGGAGACCATCCTCGCGGTGTCGGCCGCGCACCGGACCGACATCGTGATCCACCGGGCCCGTCAGCTCGCCAGCGCGGTGGTCGCGCAGTACGGCGACATCCGGGCGGCCCGCGAGTTCCGTGACGCACTCGCCGGTCCGGCCACGGCGGGCATCACCCGAAAGCAGGCCTGACGGGTGGCCCGCCTGCCGGGAGGCGTCTCGGCGAGCGTGCGGCGGCTGTCGTACGAACCGCCCGAGTGGGAGGTCGCCGACCTCCGCCTGCGGCGCTACACCGCACGTGACCACGAGGCGGCGTTCACCCTCCACCAGGAGTGCCTGTTCCGGGTGGGGGTGCGTCCGGGCGACGGCGTGTACTACGACGACGACTTCGCTCGCATCGAGGAGATCTACCTACGGGACCGGGGCGAGTTCCTGGTCGGAGAAGTACGCGGCGAGATGGCGGCGCTCGGCGGGCTACGGCGCGTCGACGCCGTCACCGCCGAGATGGTGCGCCTGCGCGTCCGGCCCGACCTGCAGGGCCGGGGCTACGGCGCGCTGCTCGTCACCGTCCTGCAGCAGCGCGCCGCCGAACTCGGCTACCGCGTGCTCCGGGCCGACACGACGGTGCGGCAGCGGGCCGCGCTCGCGCTGTACCGAACGTTCGAGTGGCGGGAGGTCGATCGCAAGGTGACCGGCGGCACCGTCACCGTCTACCTCGAGAAGCACTTGGACGACGGTGCCCCGCGCGAAGGTGGGGGCCCGGTGAGGTGAGCGCCGCGTACGGGCGGTGACCTGGCGGGGGGAAGCCGTCCGTACGCGGTGGCCGCCGACCCCGACGCGGGGCCGGGCGGCGTCGCCGACTTCGAGCAGGCGCCCGCGCCGCGGGCGGCCGGCTTGAAGAAGGGGGCCGTGGGCGGCGGCGGTGCCCCCCGCCGCCGCTCACGTCACGGTGCCGCTGCGCAGATAGGCGAGGACCGCCAGGACCCTGCGGTGCGTGTCCTCGGTCGGAGGCAGGTCGAGCTTGGTGAGGATGCTGCCGACGTGCTTGCCGACGGTCGCCTCGGAGATCACGAGGATCCGGGCGATCGCGGTGTTGGAGTGCCCCTCGGCGATCAGGCCGAGCACCTCGCGTTCGCGCGCCGACAGCCGCGCCAGCGGATCACGCCGGCGGCGCAGCAACTGCCGTACGACCTGGGGATCGACGACGGTTCCCCCGTCGAGCACGCGCCGAAGGGCGGCGACGAACTCCTCGACGTCGACCACCCGGTCCTTGAGGAGGTACCCCACGCCCCGGCCGTCCCCGGAGTCGAGCAGGTCGGCCGCGTAGCTCAGCTCGACGTACTGGCTCAGCGCCACCACGGCGAGTCCGGGGTCGGCGCGCCGCAGCTCGACGGCGGCGCGCAGCCCCTCATCGGTGAATCCGGGCGGCATCCGGATGTCGGTCACGACGAGGTCCGGCCGGTGCTCGGCCACGGCCTTCAGGAGCGCGTCGGCGTCGCCGACCGTGGCCGCCACCTCGAAGCCGAACCGGCCGAGCAGGCCGGCCAGCCCCTCGCGCAGCAGCACCCCGTCCTCGGCGAGGACTACTCTTTCCCGCACGGAAGCTCCACTTGGACGACGGTCGGCCCGCCCACCGGGCTCGACAGGAGCATTCTGCCGTCGATCACGGCGACCCGGTCCGCCAGGCCGGTCAGCCCGGACCCCGCGCGCGGGTCCGCCCCGCCCTCGCCGTCGTCGCGAACCTCCACGGTCAGCAGGTCGCCCCGCCGGCGTACGGCGACCACCGCCTCGGCGGCGCGGCTGTGCTTGGCGACGTTGTTCAGTGCCTCGACGACGACGAAGTACGCGGTCCCCTCGACGTGGGCCGGCAGCCGATCCGGCAGGTCGGCGTCGACCGTCACGGGGACGGCGGACCGGTCGGCGAGCTCGCGCAGCGCGGCGGGCAGTCCCCGGTCGGTGAGCACCCGCGGGTGGATGCCGCGGATCAACTCCCGTAGCTCCGTCATGAGCAGTTTGGCCTCTTCGTGCGCGTCGGCGACGCTCTGGGCCGCGGGGGAGCCGGGCGGGAGGTCCAACCGGGCCATGCCCAGGTGCAGCGTCAGCCCCAGCAGGCGCTGCTGCGCGCCGTCGTGCAGGTCTCGCTCGATGCGTCGGCGCTCGGCCTCGAACGCGTCGACCAGCCGCGCCCGGGACCGCGACACCTCGACGAGCTCGGCCCGCAGCCGTTCGTCCGGCCCGCGTCCCAGCAGCCCCCGGGCCACGGCCCCGTGCGCCCCGGCGACGACCGCCGTCAGGTAGGGGACGGCGGGCAGCAGCACCAGACCGGCGAGCGCGTAGGGAAGGGCCTCCCTCGCGTTCGTCACGCTGTCGAACCCGAGCGCGACCGCGGTGCCATCGGCCAGCAGCGGGCTCAGGAGGAACGCCCCGACCACCAGCGCGAACGCCAGCAGCGCCGCGTACAGCGCCGGTGCCACCGCGCCGAGCAGACAGACGTAGCCCAGCTCTCGCCAGGTCGCCGCCTCGGTGTACCGGGTCCGCAGCCAGGCCCGGGACCCCCGGGCCGTACGGTGCCCCGACTCGACCGGCCGGGCGTCCACGAGGCGCAGCCGACGGCGTTCCAGCTCGGCCAGCGGAACGGCGAACAGCGGGCCGACGCCCGCGACGAGCAGCACGCCGAGCGCGACGAGCAGGGCGACGGTGAGCGGCGCCCGGCCGCCGTCCGCCGCCCGCCGCAGCGCGAGCACCCACGGCGTCCCGAACAGCAGGATCGGCACGCCCATCGCGACCAGCGGAACCGCCGACGTCACCAGGTAGGCCAGGCACCGCCACGGCCAGCCGCTGATCAGGAAACGGCGCCGGAGCACCGCCTCCAGCGCGGTACGAGCCGCGGAATCTGCCACGTACGTACGGTAACCGGCCCGACGCACGGCTTGGCGCGACGAGCCCTGGCCCTACCTCGATCCGGTGGCTCGCCGTGATGTCCGGTGCCTCGACCGGCTGGTTCCGTGGCCCGGAGATCATTTCAGTCACGAAGGGGACGTCGCGTGCTCACGACGCAGAAAAAGGGCGTGGTGGCCTTCCTGCTGATGACGTTCGGTGTCACCTGGGCGTATCTGTTCACCGCCCGGTTCGCGCTGGGCCTGTCCGTCCTGAACCCGGTGGTGCAGCTTCCCATGGGGTTCGCTCCCGCCGTCGCGGCGGTGATCACACGGCGCTGGATCACGCGGGAGGGGTTCGCCGACGCGGGTCTCCGTCTGGGCAGATCGTGGTTCGCCTACCTGGCGGCCTGGCTCGGCCCGCCGGTGTTCGTCGTCGCGGCCCTGGCCGTGGCGGCGGTCGCGGGGGTCTGGCACCCCGGCCTGTCACCGATGAACGAGGTCGTCTCCGGCCTGCCGGGCTGGTCGGCGCCGCTCCTGCTCATGGTCGTGGTGGTCGTGCTGACCCCGCTGTACTGGGGTGAGGAGTTCGGCTGGACGAGCTACCTGCGGCCCCGCCTGTTCCCGGACCGGCCGATGGCCTCCGTGGTGACGACCGGGCTGATCTGGGCCGTGTGGCACTATCCGCTGGCATTCATCGGATACATCCAGTTCGGCCACGTCGCCCTCGGGCTGGCCGTCTGGACGGTGGCCTTCGTCTTCCAGGAGGTGCTGCTCGCGTGGCTGTGGACCCGGAGCGGCAGCGTCTGGCCGCCGAGCCTGGCGCACGCGGGCAACAACATGGTCCTGTCCCTGCTGACCGGGCAGTTCCTGGGACACAGTGGACTGGGCGACACCGCCATCACGCTGATCATGTACGTCCCGGTCATCGCCCTCGGCGCCTGGATCCTCCTCACCGGCCGCCTGACTCCTCGCCGCCCGGCCCGGCACTCCGAGTCGCGCGGCGTTCCCGCGCGCCGCTGAGCTCCGACCTCCGGAGCGGCGACCTTCTTCCGCTTCGTGGCCGCGGTTGCCGAGCCCTCCGGTCACGCGTCCTAGGCCGGCCGCGCTCCCGGGGGAAGTGGCGGCCATGGGGTAGGGCGGGGTAGGGCCAGGTATACCTCGGGTCGGTGCTTCGCCCTGATGTGTCCGAGCGGCCGGGGCGATGGGATCGTCCTATGACGGTGGGACAGGGGATCGGGCAGTCATGGGCGGCGGGACCGGCCGCGCCCGCGGTGGAGTTGCGCGAGGTCAGCAGGGAGTACGGGAAGGGCGAGGCTGCGGTCCGGGCCCTGGACGGGGTGAGCATCGGGTTCCCCGCCGGGTCGTGGACGGCGGTGATGGGGCCCTCGGGGTCGGGCAAGTCGACCCTCCTGCACTGCGCGGCCGGTCTGGAGCGGGCGACCGGCGGACGGGTGCTGCTGACCGGCCGCGACATCACCTCGGCGCAGGACTGGGCGCTGACCGCGCTGCGGCGGCAGACCGTCGGGTTCGTGTTCCAGAGCTTCAACCTCGTCGGCTCGCTCACCGCGGAGCAGAACGTCGCGCTGCCGCTGCGGCTCGCCGGGCGCAAGGTCTCCCGGCAGGCCGTGCAGGACGTGCTGCGGGCCGTCGGCCTGGGGGACCGGCTGCGGCACCGGCCACGGGAGCTGTCGGGCGGGCAGCAGCAGCGGGTGGCGATCGCGCGGGCGATGGTGACCCGACCGGCGGTGCTGTTCGCCGACGAGCCGACCGGCGCGCTGGACTCCGGATCGGCCCGTACGGTGCTCGGGCTGCTGCGGGACATGGTCGACTCGGCCGGGCAGACGATCGTCATGGTCACCCACGACCCCGGGGCGGCGGCTCGGGCGGACGCGGTGGTGTTCCTGTCGGACGGGCGGATCGTCGACCGAGCGATCCGCCCGTCGGCCCGGGAGGTCGCCGATCGGCTCGCGCGGCTGGAGGGTTGAGCATGCCGTGGCTCGCGTGGAGCAACTTCCGGGAACACCGGCGCATGTTCGCCGGCGCGATCCTGGCCGTCGCGCTGGGGGTCGCCCTGATGCAGTCCTCGCTGTCGATGATGGCCTCGGTCGCCGACGCCCGGATCCCCGCCGGCGTGTCCGGACAGGCCAGGGAGCGGATCCAGGACTCCTACGCGGGCGCCGCGACGCTTCTCGGCATGACGGTCATGCTGGCCGGGTTCCTCGCGCTGTTCATCGTGGGGTCGACGTTCGCGTTCACCGTGGCGCAGCGGCGCCGTGAGCTCGCGCTGCTGCGGCTGGCCGGGGCGAGCCGCCTGCAGCTCGTGGGCCTGCTGCTCGCGGAGGCGGCGCTGCTCGGGGCGGTGGGTGCCGGGGCGGGCGTCCTGCTCGGCGTCCCCGGTACCTGGGCCCAGGGGTGGCTGCTCGCGGCGTTCGGGTTCCTGCCCGGCGGGGTCTCCCCGCGGCTGGACGCCGGGATCATGCTGGCGTCGGGCTGCGTCGGCCTCACGGTGGCGGTGCTGGGCGTGCTCACGGCCGCGCGGCGGGCCGCGCTCGTGCGTCCGCTGGAGTCGCTCCGGGTCACCGGGCGCGCCGCCCGCGTGATGACCGCCGCCCGCTGGGTGTTCGGTCTCTCCCTGCTGGCGTGCGTGATCTGGCTGGTCGCCGCCGGGCAGACCGGCCACGTCGACGTGCTCGGCGCGCTGCTCATCGCGATGACCGTGTCCGTGGTGGGCGCGGTGGCCCTGAGCCTGCTGAGTCCCCTGGTCGTACCGCTCGTCGGCGGGCTGCTCGGCCGCGCGCTGCGGCGGACCACCCTGGGCGAGATCGCCCAGGCGAACCTGCGGGACGGCGTACGGCGCAGCGCCTCCACGGCCGCGCCGCTGATCGTGCTGGTGTCCCTGGTCGTCGGCCTGATGGGGGCCCTGGAATCACTCGGCAGGATGGCCGGAGAGGAGCAGCGACGCATCGTGGCGGGCGAATTGGTCGTCGACTCGAACGGCGCCCAGGCCGCCCGGATCGCCGGCGTGCCGGGCGTCGCGGCCGCGTCGCCGGAGTCGACCGTCTCCATCGCGGTCACGGTCCGGCGGCACACCTACTACTCGGGGATCGTCGCGATCGACCCGGCGGCGTACGGCCGGACCCACCGGCGCCCGCCGCGGTCCGGCTCCCTGGAACGGTTGCACGGTGCGACGATCGCGGTCGGGCCCGGCCTGAGCGAGCAGGGCCTGCGGCGTGGACAGCCGGCCACCGTCCGGATCGGCGCGCGGCGCGTACGGGTGCGGATCGTCGCCCTGCTCGCCCCCGTCCTGGAGAACGGCGCGGACGGCTTCCTCGTCCCGCGCGACCTCATCCCGGCGGACATGATCGCCAAGGCGCCGACCCGGACGGTCGTCCAGGTCGCCCCGGGCGCCGCTCCGTCGCTGGTCGCCGCGCGGATCCGCGCGGCGGGGATCGGGACCGTCCGTACGGTGGCGACGTGGGCCGACGACGAGGCGGCCGCGCAGCAGAAGGGCAACATGGCGATCTTCGTGGTGCTCGTCGGCCTCGGCGGCCTCTACGCCGCCGTCGCCGTCGTCAACGCGGTGGTGATCGCCGGTGCCGAACGCGAGGTGGAGTTCGCGGTCGTGCGGCTCACCGGGATGAGCCGGCCGCAGGTCGTGCGGATGGCGTTGATCGAGGCGGCGGCGGTCACCGCGATCGGCCTGTTCCTCGGGCTGCTCGTGGCGGCGGGGGCGCTGGCCGGACTCGGCACGGCGTCCACCCGGGCCGTCGGCCGGCCGCTCGTCGCGGTGCCCTGGGAACTCCTGGCCCTGCTCGTGCCCGGCGCGTTCATCGTGACCGCCGCGGCGAGCATCTGGAGCACGCTCTCGGCGACCCGGACCCCACCGGTGGCGCTGGCGGTCGCGCGCGAGTGAGCCGGTGCGGGGCGAGAGCGGGAGATAGCGGCGGCGGGAGCCGAGCGGAACCGGCTGGTCGAGAGGGAGCGTGAAAGACTGTGGGCGGGTGCCTCGCAGGGGCGACCGCCGCGCTCGGCTCAGCCGCAGCAGCCGCCTCCGCAGCAGCCGCCGCCGGTGGGCGGGGCCGCGGTGGCGCCGCCGGTGACCGCCACCGTGGACAGCAGCTTCACCGTGTCGTCGTGGCCGTCGTGGCCGTCGTGGCCGTCGTGGCCGTCGGGGCAGGCGGCCGGGGCGGACGCCTCGGCCATCGGGCGGGACACCTCGAACGTCGCGCCACAGGCGCGGCAGCGGTAGTCGTAACGTGGCACGGCCACAGCGTACGACGTCGCCGCCCGTCCGTCATTCCCCGTCCGCCGTTCGGAGCGATCAGGCCGCGGGTTCGGAGACGTAGGGCGCCCACTGGGGGTCGCCGTCGTTGATCAGGCCGATCAGCCGCCAGTGCGCGCCGCGTGGAACGGTCGGGGCGACGTGCAGCTTCCAGCCGATCTCTTCAAGTAGTTTGTCGGCCTTGCGGTGGTTGCAAGGCATGCAGGAGGCGACGCAGTTCTCCCAGATGTGCTTGCCGCCACGGCTGCGCGGGATGACGTGGTCGATCGTCTCCGCGCGAAGGCCGCAGTAGGCGCACCGGAAGTTGTCGCGCCGCATGAGCGCCGCCCGGGTGAGCGGCACGCGTTGTCGGTACGGGATGCGGACGTAGCGCAGCAACCGGATCACCGACGGCGTCTCGAGGACGAGGGAGGCCGAGTGCAGCCGCGCTCCGGATGCGTCGTGGTGGACGATCTCCGCCTTCTCCCGCAGGACCAGGCAGACGGCGCGCCGCATCGGGAGGGTGGTCAGGGGCTCGTAGGTCGCGTTGAGGAGCAGGACCTGTCTCATCAGACGGCCTCCGCGTCGCAGGCGCCGGCTGCCTCCCGGGCCACGCTCCAGCGTGCCTCGGCATGAGGCTCGTCGATCGTTCTCACCAGCGCACCCGCCACGAGGACCTCCTCACGGGTGATACCCGAGTTGCAATCAGTGTGGCTGTTGAGATGCTGATCCCGCTACCCCATAAATCGGGGTATCTGCTGGAAGCGCTGCCCGGGAGGCGGCTCGGGCCGGTCGGCGGCCCGGGTGGCGGGCGTACCCCGCCGGGGTTCCCGAGCCGGTCCGGTCAGTGGCCCGGGTGGTGGTTCCCCTCGGCCCCCTCGGCCGAGCCGGTCCGCCGGTCGCGCCACGTCATCTTCGCGTCGACGCGCAGCGGGCCGCCCTTGAGGCTGCCCGAGGTCCTGATCCAGCCGGCGCGCTTGTCGCCGGCGCCGATCGTGTCGTACCGGCACACGACCGTCTCGTGGTCCGAGGCGCAGGGCTTCGACAGCCCGAGGATCTTGTGGCCGGACGTGACCTGCTGGGTCGCGACGACGTCGTCGGCGGTGCCGGCGCCCTCGTTCACGACGGTCCAGCGCCAGATGACGCCGGAGTCCTTCGCGGCCTCGGGCCGGTCGAACACGAGGTGCAGGTCCGCGCCCTTCGCCCGGTGCCCGCCCTGGGCCTCCCGAGAGCGCTGGGAGCCCTCCCGTGCCGGCCGGGCCGGCTGGGACGGCGGGTGCGTCGGCTGGGCCGAACGCGACGGCGACGGAGACGGCTGAGCCGAGCGCGACGGCGACGGGGACGGTTGCGCCGTGTGTCCCGGGTGCGCCGCCTGCTTCGCGTGCCGCTGCGCCGCCGGGTGCGGCGTGCGGGCGTGCGCGGGCCCGGCGGCCAGGACCGCGGCGGCGAGGCCGACGGCGGCCAGTCCGGGCGCCGCGACCAGCGCCGTACGGCGGGCGTGCCCGCCGCCGCGCGAGGCCCCTCTGTGCGGGTCGTGCGTGTCTTCCATTGTTCCCCCCGATCAACGTGGAAAGACGCGCCCCACATCTTTCTCGGTGCGGCGACCGGGGGGAAACCGCCACGCCACGCACGGGCCGCTCCGCCGACCTCGTAAAGTGCGGTTCATGAGCCGACCGCAGTACCCGTCCGCGCACCGTCAGGACATCGTGGAGGAGATCCACGGTCACCGCGTCGCCGATCCCTACCGGTGGCTGGAGGATCCGAACGCCGACGACACCAAGAAGTGGCTGACGGCCCAGGACGAGCTGTTCCACGAGGGGGTCGACGGCCTGCCCGGCCGGGACCGGCTGCGGGCACGGGTGCGCGAGCTGCTCGGCGCCGGCAGTGTCGGCGCTCCGGTGTGGCGGGGCGAGCGCCGGTTCTTCATGCGCCGTACCGCGGAGCAGGAGCACGCCGTCCTCTACACCGTCGATCCCGGTGGCGAGGAGCGGGCGCTGATCGACCCGATGGCGCTCGACCCGACGCACACGACGACGCTGGACTCCTGGCAGCCGGACAAGGAGGGCCGCCTGCTGGCCTACCAGCTGTCCCACGGCGGCGACGAGGAGTCCAAGCTGTACGTGATGGACGTCGCCACCGGTGAGACCGTCGAGGGGCCGATCGAGCGGTGCCGCTACACGCCGGTCGCCTGGCTGCCGGGCGGCGAGGCGTACTACTACGTCCGCCGGCTCCCCGCCGACCAGGTCCCGGCGGGGGAGGACCAGTACCACCGCCGCGTCTACCTGCATCGGGTCGGGACCGATCCCGAGACCGACGACGTGATGATCTTCGGCTCGGGGCGGGAGAAGACCAACTACTACGGCGTCGGCGTCAGCCGCGACGGCCGCTGGCTGACCCTCTCCTCCTCCCAGGGGACCGCGCCGCGCAACGACCTGTGGATCGCCGACCTGAGCGCCTCCGCCCCGGAGACCCCGGAGCTGCGGGTGATCCAGGAGGGCGTGGACGCCGAGACCGGCGTGCACGTCGCGCGGGACGGCCGCGCGTACGCCTTCACCGACCTGGACGCCCCGCGCGGCCGGCTCTGCGTCGCCGACCCGGCCGACGTGTCGCCCGACACCTGGCGCGACCTGATCCCCGAGGACGCCGAGGCGGTCCTCGCCGACTTCGCGATCCTCGACGACCTGGACCGGCCGATCCTCCTCGCGGGGTGGACCCGCCACGCGATCAGTGAGATCACCGTCCACGACCTGGCGACGGGGGAGCGGATCGGCGCGGTCCCGGCGCCCGGGCTCGGGTCGATCGGCGGGATCGTCGAACGCCCCGAGGGCGGTCACGAGGCGTGGTTCACCTACGTCGACCACACGACGCCGTCGTCGGTCTACCGCTTCGACGCCGCCACGGGCGAGACGACGCTCTGGGCGTCCCCGCCCGGCACCGTCGACGTCCCCGACGTCCAGGCGCGCCAGGTGACGTACACCTCCAAGGACGGCACCGAGGTCCGCATGCTCATCGTCGCCCGCGCCGACGCGGCGCCGGGCGAGCCCCGGCCGACCATCCTGTACGGCTACGGCGGCTTCAACGTCCCGCTGACGCCCGCCTACTCCGCAGGGACGCTCGCCTGGGTGGAGGCCGGCGGCGTCTACGTCGTCGCCAACCTGCGCGGCGGCTCGGAGGAGGGCGAGGAGTGGCACCGCGCGGGGATGCTGGACAAGAAGCAGAACGTCTTCGACGACTTCCACGCCGCCGCCGAGAAGCTGATCGCCGACGGGTGGACCACGGCGGACCGGCTGGCCGTCTCCGGCGGCTCCAACGGCGGCCTGCTCGTCGGCGCCGCGATCACCCAGCGGCCCGACCTGTACGCGGCCGCCGTCTGCTCGGCGCCGCTGCTCGACATGGTGCGGTACGAGCGGTTCGGCCTCGGCCAGACCTGGAACGTCGAGTACGGCTCCGCCGAGGACCCAGAGCAGTTCGGCTGGCTGTACTCCTACTCGCCGTACCACCACGTGCGGGACGGCGTCGCCTACCCGGCCACCCTCTTCACGGTGTTCGAGAGCGACACGCGCGTCGACCCGTTGCACGCCCG
Organism: Actinoallomurus sp. NPDC052274; assembly: GCF_040679475.1. Lineage (NCBI taxonomy): Bacteria > Bacillati > Actinomycetota > Actinomycetes > Streptosporangiales > Thermomonosporaceae > Actinoallomurus > Actinoallomurus sp. NPDC052274. The sequence goes on along the minus strand of NZ_JBFAUT010000079.1, from coordinate 6,241 downwards.
CAAGATGTGCGCGGCGCTGCAGCACGCGACCTCCGAGGCGGGCGGGCCCGTCCTCCTGCGCAACGAGGCCGAGGTCGGGCACGGCGCCCGCGCCGTCAGCCGCTCGATCGACCTCAGTGTGGACACGCTGTCCTTCATGGCCGCCCGCACGGGGCTCACGCTGGACGGGGAGGCTCCGCGGCCATGAGCGAGGCGAGCGGGGGAGGCCGGCCGAACGTCCTCGACCGCGTCCTGCCGCTGCTGGACCGGCCGCCCGCGGAGCCGGACGTGGCGCACGGCTACCTCGACCTGCTCGGCGAGGAGGACCGGCCGCACGACACGATCGCGCAGCGCCTGATGCGCTCCGGCTTCCTCCCGAAGATCTACGAGGACCTGTGGCGGCCGGTGCTGTTCGGGATGTTCAAGGGCCCGCTCGGCCCGGACATCGAGGAGGAGTACGCCCTCGCCCGGGACTGGCTGGACCTCGCCGCGATCCCGGACGGCACGGTGCTCGACGTGGCCTGCGGCCCCGGCAACGTCACCCGGGCGCTGGCCGCCGGGATGACGGGCCACGGGCTCGTCGTGGGCGTCGACGCCTCCTCGACCATGCTCGACCGCGCCGTGACCGACACGGTGCGGCCGAGCCCCCGGGGCGCGAACGGCGCCGCCGAGGTCGCGTACGTCCGCGGTGACGCGGCCGACCTGCCGTTCGGCGACGAGGTGTTCGACGCGGTGTGCTGCTTCGGCGGTCTCTACCTCTTCGACGACCCGTGGGCGGCCGTCGACGGGATCACCCGCGTGCTGAAGCCCGGCGGCCGGGCCGCGTTCCTCACGACCCGGAAGCCGGAGCTGCCCGTCATCGGCATGGGTAGCTCCGTCCTCGGGCGGCTGACCGGCATCCGGATGTTCGGCGCCGACGACCTCTGCAACGCCCTGCGCGGCCGCGGCTTCACCGCTCTCCGTCAGCGCTCGTACGGCCTGATGCAGTTCGTCGGCGCCACCCGCGACGGCTGACGGAGGCCGGGCAGGGTCTCCGTCAGCTCGCCGGGCCGTACCGGTAGACGGTCGCCGCCGCGTCTCCGTCGAGGACGAGTTCACCGGCTCCCACCACGGATCGGGTGCCGGGGATCAGGGTGATCGCATTCACGTTGGCGTCCTAGCCGGAGCCGGGTCGGGCACCGAGTGCGAGCAGGCCGACGACGCCGGCCAGCGCGGCACGCTTCAGCGAGACGAGCATGATCTCCCGTTCCATTGGTGGACCCGCGAACAGCGGGTCTCACGCGGATGTCGATCTTCCATGAGTTCGACACGCGAACCTGACCGCCGGTTGACCGGTCTCGCAGGAACGGGAATCGATCCGGTGGGCGTGGCACGCCCACCGGATCCGGAGGGTCAGCCGCCGAGCTGGGAGATGTCGCGGGCGGCGCCGGTGGAGGCCGAGGTGGCCATCGCGGCGTACGCCTGGAGCGCGGCGCTGACCGGGCGGTGCCGGTCGCGGGGCCGGAAGGAGCCCAGCTCCTTCAGGAGGCGCTCGCGGCGCGCCTGGAGCTCGTCGGCGGGCACGTCGAGGCGGAGCTCGCGGCGCGGGATGTCGATGACGATCCGGTCGCCGTCCTCGACCAGGGCGATGTCACCGCCGGCCGCGGCCTCCGGGGAGGCGTGGCCGATGGACAGGCCGCTGGTGCCGCCGGAGAAGCGCCCGTCGGTGATCAGCGCGCAGGCCTTGCCGAGCCCGCGGCCCTTGAGGAAGGACGTCGGGTACAGCATCTCCTGCATGCCCGGGCCGCCCTTGGGGCCCTCGTAGCGGATGACGACGACGTCGCCCGGCTTGACGCGGTCGCCGAGGATGCCCTCGACCGCGTCCTCCTGGCTCTCGAAGACGACCGCCGGGCCCTCGAAGGTCCACAGGGCCTCCTCGACGCCGGCGGTCTTGACGACCGCGCCCTCGACGGCGAGGTTGCCGTACAGCATGGCGAGCCCGCCGTCCTTGGTGTAGGCGTGCTCGGCGTCGCGGATGCAGCCCTGCTCGCGGTCGAGATCGAGCTCCTGCCAGCGGTTGTCCTGGCTGTACGGCTTGGTCGTGCGGACCCCGCCCGGCGCCGCGTGGAACAGCTCCACGGCCTCCGGCCGCACGCCGGGGGACCGGACGTCGTGCGCATCGAGGAACTCGCCCAGCGACCCGCTGTGGATCGTGTGGACCGTGCGGTTGAGCAGCCCGGCCCGGTCGAGCTCGCCGAGGATCGCGGGGATGCCGCCGGCCCGGTGGACGTCCTCGATGTGGTACTTGGCGGTGGCCGGGGCGACCTTGCAGATGCAGGGCACGCGGCGGGAGAGCTCGTCGATCTCCTTCAGGCCGAAGTCGACGCCGGCCTCCCGGGCCGCGGCGAGCAGGTGCAGGATCGTGTTGGTCGAGCCGCCCATCGCCACGTCGAGCGCCATGGCGTTCTCGAACGCGTCGCGGGTCGCGATGTTCAGCGGGAGGACGGTCCCGTCGTCCTCGGCGTAGTACCGGTTGGCGATCTCCACGACGCGGCGCCCGGCGTCCTGGAACAGCTTCTTGCGGTCCGCGTGCGTGGCCAGGACCGTGCCGTTGCCGGGGAGGGACAGGCCGATCGCCTCGGTCAGGCAGTTCATCGAGTTGGCGGTGAACATGCCCGAGCAGGACCCGCAGGTCGGGCAGGCGTTCTCCTCCATCTGGGCGAGCGTCTCGTCGGAGACGGACTCGTCCGCGGCGGCGATCATCGGGTCGATCAGGTCGAGCTTGGTCGTGCCGTCGACCGGCTTGCCCGCCTCCATCGGCCCGCCGGAGACGAACACGGTCGGGATGTTGAGCCGCATGGCCGCGATCAGCATGCCCGGCGTGATCTTGTCGCAGTTCGAGACGCAGATCAGCGCGTCGGCGCAGTGCGCGTTGACCATGTACTCGACCGAGTCGGCGATCAGCTCGCGGGACGGCAGCGAGTAGAGCATGCCGCCGTGGCCCATCGCGATGCCGTCGTCGACCGCGATCGTGTTGAACTCGCGCGGGACCCCGCCCGCCTCCTTCACGGCGGCGGCGACGACCTGGCCGACCTCGCGCAGGTGGACGTGGCCGGGGACGAACTCGGTGAAGCTGTTGGCGACCGCGATGATGGGCTTGCCGAAGTCCTCACGCGCTACGCCGGTGGCCCGGAGAAGGGCCCTGGCTCCCGCCATGTTCCTGCCGTGCGTGACCGTTCGTGACCTCAGCGGGGGCATCTGCCTCTCCCATCGATTCCGTGCTCAGGATTCGATCGTATGGGGTCGGCGGCCCGGATGAGACGGTGGTCTCAGTTTCCGAGATGCTCGCGCGTCGAGCGCCGGGTCATTCCTGGTCGGGATCGGGGTACTTCGGGGGCAGCACGCGCTCGGCGGCGTTGTAGATCCGCTCGATGTCCACCGCGGTGAGGATCTTGGGCCGACGACGCAGGTAGTTGCGGGCCCGCCCGCCGGAGTAGACGTCGACGTCGCGCACCATCAGGACCTTCCAGGAGATCGCCGGGCCGTAGATGGCCAGCGACGGCTGCACCGGGACCTCGTAGCCGAGCTCTCCGCTGATCAGCTTGCTGGCCTGGTCGGCCTCCCAGCGGGCCTCGTCCAGGCGCTCCTTCTTGTTGAACGGCCCGAGGAACAGCTTGCGGTGCGACAGCGCGCGTACGGGCAGCCGCTTGTCCCACTTCTCCGAGTCGACGGCGTACACGCCGGTCGGCCCGATGACGAGGTGGTCGATCTGCCCGTCGCTGACGCCCTCCTCGTCACGGGGGACCGCGCGGGCGTGGAGGGTGCGATAGCCGGCCTTCTCCATGCCCCGCAGTTGCCGCTCGGTCCGGCGTTCCGCGACCGACGGCTTGCGCCACGCCTCCACGCTGGAGTGCTGACGTGATCGCCGTACGACGTCGACGACCACGGTGAGCACCGCCACGGCCAAGCCGATCCGGATCTCGAAGATGATCGCGAACAGCAGGCCCAGAACGGCGGCCGCGCCGGCGCGGATCATCCAGCGTTGGATCTGCGGATCGCTGATCCGCCCTCCGATCGCCTGCTCCCTCCGCCGCCTTGGCGGGCGTCCCTCGGCAGGACGTTCGGCCGAGCCCTCTTCACCGGGCAGCTCGAACGGACGTTCGTCGTCGGGGTGCTCGCGTGTGGACGTCTGAGTGGTCTCGCCTCGCTCCACACTGGCCATGTCGACACTCCGTGCTCGATTGACTGCAGCACAATGATCTTCCGTGCGAAGCGTAACCAGAGCCGGAGCCGAGTGCATAGTCGTGTCCGGTTGATACTTTTGTCTCTGCTCATGCGCGGTTCAGTGGCATGTTACCAGGGTAGATAAATCCCATCCCCCACTGCTCTGCTGCAACTTTCGGTGGGCGTACCGTTTTCACTTGTGACGCATATTCATGATCTCAGCGTTCGGGAGCAGGCCGCCGCGATCCGCGGCCGGGAACTCTCACCCGTCGACATCGCCGAGCACTACCTCGATCGCATCGACCGTCTCGCGGACCGCGTCGGCGCTTACGTCACCGTGACGGCGGACCTCGCGCGTGACCAGGCCAAGACGGCGGAGCGGGCGGTCATGTCGGGCGAGGAGGCCCCGCTGCTGGGCGTTCCGGTCCCCGTCAAGGACCTCAACATGGTCAAGGACGTACGGACGACCCTCGGCTCGGCGGCCTTTGCCGACTTCACCGCATTCACCGACGACAACGTCGTCGCTTTTCTGCGGCAGGCAGGGACGATTCTCCTAGGGAAGACCAATACACCAGAATTCGGACTGCCCTGTTACACCGAAAACGACGTGGCGCCTCCCGCGCGCACGCCCTGGGACCTCGAACGCTCCGCCGGCGGGTCCAGCGGCGGCGCCGCCGCCGCGGTCGCCGCCGGGCTCGCGCCTGCCGCGCACGGCAGCGACGGCGGCGGATCCATCCGGATCCCGACCAGCGTGTGCGGCCTCTTCGGGATCAAGCCGACGCGCGGCCGCATCAGCCAGGGCCCCATCGTCCCCGATCTCGTCGGCCTGTCGACCAGCGGCCCGATCACGCGGACCGTCCGGGACGCCGCCCTGCTCCTCGACGTCATGGCCGGGAACGCTCCAGGCGACATGTACCGCGCCGCGCCCCCGGAGGGGACCTTCCTCGAGGCCGCCGACCGGGCGCCGGGACGGCTGCGCGTCGGCCGGACCGCCGTCCCCCCGGTTCCCGCCGCCCAGGTGCACCCCGACTGCCTGGCCGCGTACGAGGCCGCGAGCGAACTGCTGGTGGAGCTGGGCCATGAGGTGGAGGACATCGACACTCCGTGGAAGGAGGAGTTGATGCCCCACTTCGAGGTCCTCTGGGCGTCCATGGCCACGATGACCCCGGTCCCGCCCGACAGGGAGGAGCGGCTGCGCCCGCTGACCCGTTACCTGCGCGAGCGCGGCAACGCGATCACCGCGCCGCAGCTCCTGCGCGCCCAGGCGGCCCTGCAACTGGCGGTACGAACGGGGCTGCCGCGTCTCGACCAGTACGACGTGATCCTGCAGCCGACCCTCGCGCTGCCGCCCGTCCCCGTCGGGCACTTCGACGAGGTCGGGCCCGAGGAGAACTTCGTCCGGCAGACGCTCTTCACGCCGTTCACCTCGGTGTACAACGTCACCGGCCAGCCCGCGGTGAACGTCCCCCTGCACTGGACCGACGGCGACCTGCCCATCGGCGTCATGCTCGCCGGCCGGATGGGCGACGAGGCCACCCTGATCGCCCTGTCGGCGCAGTTGGAGGAGGCCCGGCCCTGGGCACATCGCCATCCCCCGATTTGGGACTGATCGACGGGGCATCGTAGCCAACGTGGCAGGAACCGGCACCGAGGACGAGGACACCGTGGGAGACGACATCGTGGCAGCGGGCACCGAGGACCTGAACGCTCTGGCCGCCGCGTACGGCGTCGAGACCTCCTACACGGACTGGCGGGGCCGGCCCGCCGACGTCCCGGAGAAGACGATCAAGGCGGTGCTCGGCGCGCTGGGCGCGGACGTCTCCTCACCGGAGGCCGTACGCCGGGAGCGGGAGCGGATCGACCGGGAGCGCCGTGCCCGGCTGCTCCCGCCCACCGCCGTCGTCTTCGCCGGGGAGGACCTGCTCGCGGCGGACGACGCCGAGGTGTGGGTCGAGCTCGCGACTCTCGTCGACGACCACCTCGTCGGTGGACTCGTCGACGAACGCCACACGCGCCTGCCCGGCGTCGATCAGATCGACCGCGCCCACGATGGCGGATC
>NZ_JBFAUT010000078.1:0-34392 GCF_040679475.1 Actinoallomurus sp. NPDC052274 | reverse complement strand
GAGTCCTCCCGGGCCCTGATGAGCATGCCATTCGTCTCCCTGGCCGTGTACAACGGGTTGGAGGTGGACGCTCTCACGCTCACCGTGCCGGCCGCCTCGGTCCGCGCCGCCATCACTTCACCTGGCCCATGATCTGGACGAACTTCTCCGGGGTCAGCTTCTTGAGGAAGACCTTCTGCAGGTTGTTGTGCAGCGGGTCGGTGAACACGTGCGGCAGCGCCTGGTCCCAGGACAGAGTGAAGCTCGGCGCCTTCTGCACCATCTGGTAGACGTACGTGGAGAACTCCGGGCCGGGCGAGGCGGACAGCCTCGACTCCAGGCCGCTGACGGCCGGCACGTCACCCGCCTTGATCAGCTTGTCGACGTACATCTGGCCGGCCATCTCCTTCTTGAGGAAGGCCAGCGCGGCGCCCACGTCCCTGGACCTACTGCTGATCGAGTAGTAGTTGGTGGGGTTGCCGACGACGCTGTTCGGGTCGCCCTTGCCCCCGGTGATGGTCGGGAAGGGCGCGAACGCGAGGTCGTTCTTGGCGAACTGCGGGTGCTTGTCGACCTGGTTGGAGTACTCCCACGTCCCCATCAGGTGCATCGCGGCCTTGCCCTTGGCGAACAGCAGCCCGGCGCCGTCGTTGACGTAGTTGACCGACGCGAAGTTGGTGCCGAACGCCCGCCGGTCGACCAGGTCCTGGATCCGCCGCAGCGCGTCGAGCACGAGCGGGTGCCCCCAGGCGTTCGGCTTGCCGGCCAGGATGTCCGCGAAGACCGACGGGCCGCCGAGACGCTCGACGAGGTACTCCAGCCACATCAGGTTGGGCCAGGCGTCGACGTGGCCCAGCGCGAACGGCTGGATCTTCTTCGAGTCGAAGTACGTGACCAGTTTCAGCAGGTCGTCGTACGTGGCCGGGGGCTTCTGGCCGTGCTGGGCGAACAGCGTCTTGTTGTAGAAGAGCAGCACGGGCTGCATCCCGCGCATCGGGATGCCGTAGAACTTCCCGTCGGCCGCCTTCCCCGCGTCGAGCACCGAGGGCAGGAAGGAGTTCTGCCACGTCGGGTCGCTCGTGAGGTGCGGGGTGAGGTCGACCAGGCGACCGCTCTGGGCGTAGTCCTGGATGCTGCCGGTGCCCCAGTTGAAGAGCAGGTCCGGCGGGTTCGGCGAGCCCATCCCGATGCGGAGCTTGTCGGTGTACCCCGAGCTGCCGGAGTTGGGGATCTCCACAAGCTTGATCTTCGTGGTCGACGACTTGTTGAAGTCGTCGAGGGACGCCTGCTGGATGGGGTTCTGCCCGTCGTCCTGCAGAACCCAGGCCTGGAGGGTCTTGCCGCCTCCCTTACCCCCGCCGGAGGGCCCGGAGGTTCCGCAGGCGCTGAGCAGAGGGGCGGTGAGCCCGGCGATTCCGGCGGCTCCGGCGGCCGAGAGGAAGGTACGGCGCGAGAGCGGTGAGTCGCCCATCGGTCCTCCTTGGGGGATTGCGGCAGAGACGGGCGTTGCGACGACGTGTCGGCGCTGTTTCGAAAAAGTGTCGGGAAAGCAGTTGCTGCCGTACCTTAAGAAAGCGCTTCGCAGCGGTCAACCCTTCGCGACGTTCTTTGTGAAACCGGCAATCCTGCGGGCTACGGAGACCTTGGCGACTCCGAAACATTGCGATAACGTTCACCTCGGCCGCTCGGCGAGCAAGCCCCTCGCCACCGAGCCGCGCGTCCGGCCATCCACGGCGCCACCGCCGGCCGCACCCAGGACGCGTGCCCCGTGGACCTCGATGCGGTGGGAGCGCGAGGCCCACGGGACACGCCTGGCCCACACCACGTTCGATCGCCAGACGGGAGCCCACCACAGATGGCCGAAACGCTTCCTCACCCCACCCGACCGACCGGGTCATGGCGAGACCGCCGGTTGCCGACCGCCGAACGGGTGGCCGACCTGCTGAGCCGGATGACCGTGGAGGAGAAGGCGGCCCAGCTGGTCGGGTACTGGGCCGTGTCCGCCCGCCCCGGCGAGGAGGTGGCGCCGCTCCCCGACGACTTCGGTGAGCCGCCGCCGCTGGACGACGTCATCAAGGCCGGACTCGGCCAGCTCACCCGCGTCTTCGGCACCGCGCCGGTCCCGCCGGCCGAGGGCGCGGCCCGGCTGCGCGAGCTGCAGGCGCGGGTCGCCGCCGGCAACCGGTTCGGCATCCCCGCGATCGCGCACGAGGAGTGCCTCACGGGCTTCATGACCCACACCGCGACCGTCTTCCCCTGCCCGCTGGCGTGGGGCGCGACGTTCGACCCCGAGCTGGTCGAGGAGATGGCCGGCGCGATCGCCGACAGCATGCGGCGGGTCGGCGTCCACCAGGGCCTCGCGCCCGTCCTCGACGTGACCCGCGACCCCCGGTGGGGCCGCACCGAGGAGACCATCGGGGAGGACCCTTACCTCGTCGGCCGGATCGGCACGGCCTACGTGCGCGGGCTGGAGGGCCGTGGCGTCGTGGCCACGCTCAAGCACTTCGCGGCGTACGCCTCGTCGCGGGCCGGCCGGAACATGGCGTCCGCCGCCCTCGGCCCCCGCGAGTACGCCGACATCGTCCTCGAACCGTTCTTCCTCGCCCTCCGCGAGGGCGGCGCCCGCTCGGTCATGGCCGCGTACGTGGACGTCGACGGCGTCCCGGCCACCGCCGACGAACGCCTGATGACCCGGCTGCTCCGCGACGAGCTCGGCTTCACCGGCGTCGTGGTGGCCGACTACTTCGGCATCTCCTTCCTCGAGAGCATGCACGGCGTCGCCGGCTCCCCTGGCGAGTCCGCCGCCCTCGCCCTGCGCGCGGGCGTCGACGTCGAGCTGCCGACCATCCGCTGCTACGGCGCGCCGCTGGTCGAGATGGTGCGGCGCGGCGCCGTCCCGGAGGAGGACCTGGACCGTTCGGTGGCCCGCGTCCTCGCGCTCAAGTGCGACCTCGGCCTGCTCGACGACGCTGCGGAGGGAGCGAACGACGGCTCCGCCGACGGCTCGGCGGACGGAGCCGCCGCGGTGGCCGGGGTACGGCCGGGCGGCTCGGTCGACGGGGTACGGGCGGACGGCTCGGTCGACGGGGTACGGCCCGGCGACCCGATCGACCTGGATCCGCCCGCTCACCGGCGCCTGGCGCGCCGGGTCGCCGAGGAGTCGGTGGTCCTGCTCGCCAACGACGGCGTCCTCCCGCTGCGCGCCGGCCGCGTCGCGGTGACCGGACCGCTCGCCACCGAGCCGCGGGCCATGCTCGGCTGCTACGCCTTCCCCAACCACATGACCGCGCGGTTCCCCGACCTGCCGTTCGGCGTGGACATCCCGCCCCTCGCGGACGCCCTGCGCGCCGAACTGCCGGACACGGAGATCGAGGTGGTGGCCGGCCGGGACGTCCGGGTCACCGACGACGCGGACATCGCCGCCGCCGTCGCGGCCGCCCGCCGCGCGGAGGTGTGCGTGCTCACCCTCGGCGACCGGTCGGACCTGTTCGGCCGGGGCACCTCGGGCGAGGGCTGTGACGCCGAGAGCCTCGCCCTGCCCGGCCGGCAGGCCGAACTCGCGGACGCGGTGCTGGCCACCGGCACGCCCACGGTCATCGTGCTGCTCGCCGGCCGCCCGTACGCGCTCGGCGGCCTGGTGGACCGGGCGGCGGCGATCGTGCAGGCCTTCTTCCCCGGCGAGGAGGGCGGCCCCGCGGTCGCCGGCGTGCTGTCGGGCCGGGTCGAGCCGTCGGGACGCCTGCCGGTCAGCGTGCCGCACGGCCCGGGCGGCCAGCCGGCGACGTACCTGCACTCGCGAACCGGCGGGCGGTCGCGCTGGAGCTCGATCGACCCGACCCCGCTGTTCCCCTTCGGCCACGGGCTGACCTGGACCCGATTCGCGTACGACGCCCTGGAGGTGGACCCGTCGGCCGCCACGGACGGGACCGTGCGCGTCACCGCCACGGTGCGCAACACGGGGGACCGGCCCGGCACCGAGGTCGTCCAGCTGTACCTCGGCGACCCGGTCGCCTCCGTCGTACGGCCGGCGCGATGGCTGGCCGGCTGGGCGCGGGTCCGGCTCGAGCCCGGCGCGGCCGCCCGGGTGGAGTTCACCGTGCACGCCGACCGCACCTCGTTCACCGACCTCGGCCTGCGACGCGTCGTCGAACCCGGCCGGGTGGACGTCGCGGTCGGCGGGTCCAGCGCCGACCTGCCGCTGCGGGGGTCGTTCACCCTGACCGGCCCGGAGCGCGTGCTCGGCCCGGACCGCGTCCTGACCGTGCCGGTCGAGGTGACGCCGTGCTGAGCCGCGCTTATCGGTAGAAATCTGGTCAACACTGCTACTCTCGGCGCGGCTGAGGCCGACGAGCGGACGCAGCCATGCACCCGGGAGCGCCCTGTGCAGTCCGAGGACGACGCAGCAGAGTTCCACGCCTTCTTCGAGGCGCACCATCGGGAGCTGGCGCGTCTCGCCTATCTGCTCACCGGGGACGCGGACGCCGCCGACGACCTCGCCGCCGACGCGTTCGTCGCGGCCTGGCACCAGTGGGGCCGGGTCCGGGCGGCGGACCAGCCGCTCGCCTACGTCCGCCGCATCGTGGTGAACCTCGCCGCCAGCCGGGTCCGTACTCTCGTCCGGGAGCGTGCGCGCGCCGGGCGGCTCGGGGCCATGTTCCGCGACCGGTCCGACGACCCGGACGTTCCCGCCGTGCTCGACGTGCGCGCGGCGCTGCGGCGGCTGCCGATGCGCAAGCGCGCGTGCGTCGTCCTGCGGTACGCCTTCGACCTGTCGGAGCAGGAGACGGCGCGCGTCCTGGGGATCTCGGTCGGGACGGTGAAGAGCCAGACGTCACGGGGGGTGGCGGAGTTGGAGAAGGCCCTGGGCGCGTGGCGGTCGCCGCCGGCGCACCCGGCCGGGCGCACGGGGGAGGCGCGATGAGCGAGCCGCCCGCCTGGCTGCGCTCCGCCCTGCGCGAGGAGGCCGACGCGCACCGGCCCGACGGCGACCGCATGTGGTCCCGCGTGGACGCCGGCACCGGCGGGCGCCGGGCCCGGCCGGCCCGCGGCCGCTCGCTGGCCGCGGCGGCGCTGGCCGCGGTCGGCGTGGCCGCCGTCTCGGTGGGAGTGGTGACGTGGCGGGCCGAGGGACCGGCCGCCCCGGCCGTCCCGGCCGGGCACGGCACGACCCAGACCGACCGGCCGGCCCCGTCGTCCGCCGCCTCCACACGGGGCGACGCCGCGCCGACGGCCGGCCCCGACCGGCCCTCCCCGACCGGTGGCCCCACCACCTCCTCGGCGGTCCCGCGACGGCCCCGTACGACGTCGCCGGCGGTCGTGGCCGGGCTCGCCTCGACGAGCAACGGCTACTGGGCGGAGGAGGACGTGACCCTGTCCAGGACCCGGCCGCTCACCGCGCTGCGGGTCACCGTACGCGTGGCGCGCACGGCGGGCGTACGGTCGACGGGTTCCTGGTCGAACCTGCCGGGCGACACGTTCCAGGTCACGGTCGGCGACGAGGGGAGCGCGGTCGTCTACACGTGGGTGCTGCGCCCCGGCCGGTCGGTGCCGCCCGGCCGGTACGTCTTCGCCGCCCAGTACGCACGCGCACCCGACGGCCACGACGCCCACCAGGACACCTACAGCGTGACGGCCGCCGACGGCGCCGGCCGGCCGCTCACCGAGAGCGGCCGTTTCTAGCAGACAACCCGACTTAAGGTCATCCCGGACCCGGTTGAACCTTCCGTCCCATTCCTCGCGTACAGCATGGTGACGGTCCGAATCGGGGACCGCACGAGGCGACAGGGCACGGCGGAAGGAGTTCGGCGGTGCGACGCGCGATCGCTCATGAGGAGGAGGTCCGGCTGCTCGAGAGGCTGAGCGCGGAGCTGGTCCGGCTCGGGGTGGAGTCCGACCTGCGCCGGTCGCTGCCCGGCCTGGCCGTCGCGACCGACGTGCCCGGCGTTCCGCTGTACATCTTCGTCAGCGAGTCGGGGAACCACTTCGACTGGCGAAACGCCGAGATGCGCCATCCGGTCGGCGACGTGACCGGAGCGGCCGAGAGGATCCAGGGCTTCCTGCACCGCGAGGAGGCGGCGGAGCGGTCCTGAGCGTCGGCGACCGGACGGCGCACGCGGGCCCCTACTCGACGACGAGCTCGACCGGGATGTTGCCCCGGGTGGCGTTGGAATAGGGGCAGACCTGGTGCGCGGCCTCGACGAGCTCGCGGCCGGTCCCGGCGGGGACACCGTCGGGCAGCTCGACGCGCAGGACCACCTCGAGGCCGTAGCCGCCGGAGTCGTTCGGCCCGATGCCGACCTCGGCGGTGACGGCGGCGTCGGAGACACTGATCTTCTTCTCGCCGGCGACGTGATCGAGCGCGCTCGCGAAGCAGGCCGCGTACCCGGCGGCGAACAGCTGCTCGGGGTTGGTGCCCTCGCCGTCTCCGCCCATCTCGGTCGGGGCGGCCAGAGTGACGTCGAGCTTCTTGTCGGAACTGACCGCGCGGCCGTCCCGGCCGGACGCGGTGGCGATCGCCGTGTACAGGACGCTCATGCGACCTCCTTCGTCGGGGGAGTGACCAGAGGCGCTGCGCTCATTGACTCGCTCGCTGCGCTCACTCGTGCGACCTCCCTACTAGGCCCGTCTGTGCACTTTTCAGAGTTCCACGCGAGAGCGTCGACGGGGTCATCACCACGATGACCCTGCGAAACGGCCCGTTCTGGTGGAAGGTTCTCCGCCGCGTCCAGCAGGATCGGTGCCGGCATGATCACGAACGGTCGGAGAGGCGGTCATGGACCGGTTGGAGCCCTGGGAGATCAGAGATGCCGTCGAGGACGGTACGCGGGCCGCGCTCGGCCTGCCGCGGGCGGATCGCGGGAGCTGTCCGGCGCCGGCCCGGGGCTTCGCGATCCTTCGTTTCGGGTTCGACGACGATCCGAAGGCCCCGAAGGTCTCCCTGATGGACGACATCGTCGCGGGCGTGAAACCGAACAGCGACTGAAACGCCTCGGCCCGTACGGCGGGAGCCGTACGGGCCGAGGCGGTCGAGCCGGAGGTCAGGACAGCGGGGTGATGCGGTCCCTCGCCGGGACCGCGAGGCCGGTGGAGCCGGCGGCCGTGAGGTAGGCGACGAAGGCGTCGATGTCCTGGGCGCCGCCGAGCGGGTCGGTGCCCTCGTTGAAAACGGTGAACCCGTCCCCGCCGGTGGCGAGGAAGTTGTTCATCGTGACGCGCAGGCTCGTGGTCGGGGTGACCGTCGCGCCGTTCACCTTGATCTCACCGATCTTGCCGGCGCAGGTCGCGGCGGACGGGTTCGACTGGTAGGTGAGCGTCTTGGAGAGCTGCAGGACCTTCTGGGACGTCTGGCCGCCGCAGCCGGTGAACTGCTGCTCCAGGACGCGCCGGAGCATGTCGCCGGTCATCGTCTTGGTGACGAGGCTGTTGCCGAACGGCTGGACCGTGAACGCCTCACCGTAGGTGACCTCGCCGACCGCCTCACCGCCGGCGGAGATGTCGGCGGCCTTGAGATCCGCGCGGACGCCGCCCGGGTTCATCAGCGCGAGCTGGGCGCCGCCCGTGTTCGCGTCGGAGGTCGCGGCGAGCTGCGCGTCGGCGATCACGTCGCCGAGCGTCGTCTCGCCGACGGAGGTCGCGTCCCGGGTCAGGTCGCCCTGGATCCTGCCGACCACCTTGTTGGCCAGCGGCGCGGACGCGTCGACGTACTGCTTGACGACCTTCGCCACGGCCGGGTCGGCCTTGGACGGGTCCTCCTGGCGGGTGACGCCGGTGCCCGGGGTGTTCAGCGCGTTCTCGACGATCGAGTTGGTCGCGTCGGCCGAGACGAGCGTGCCGGTCCGGTTGTCGACCTTGAGCGTGATGTCGCTGAGGATGCGGCCGAACGACGCCGCGCTGGTGACCAGGCGCGTGACGCCGTTCACGGTGATCGTGCAGCGGTACTCGGCGTGCGTGTGGCCGGACACGATGACCTTGATCGAGGGATCCAGCTTCTTGGCGATCGCCTCGATGTCGCTGCCGGCGAGGTTCCCCGCGCACCCGTTCGGCGTGTTGATCGTGCCGGTCTGGAAGCCGCCCTGGTGGATGACGAGGACCGGGATCTTCACACCCTGCTTGGCGAGCTGCTTGGCGGCGCGGTTCGCGGCGGCCGCCTCGTCGCCGAAGTCCAGGCCGGCGACGCCGGTCGGGGTGACGATCGTGGGCGTGGCCTGCAGCACCTCACCGATGAAGCCGACGGAGATCGGCCGCCCGCTCGTCGAGGGGAACCGCTTGACGCCGTACGCGGGCAGCAGCGTCTTGCCGGTCGCCTTGTCCGTCACGTTGGCGGACAGGTACTGGAAGGCGGCGCCCGGGTAGGTGTTGGTCGTCGTCCACTTGCCGTGCCGCTCGACCGGGTACGGCGCGCCCTTGCAGCCGGTGCTCGCGCAGCCGCCGTTCTGGATGCGCAGGAGCTCGGTCTTGCCCTTGTCGAACTCGTGGTTGCCGACCGAGGCGAAGTCGGCGTTCATCAGGTTGGCCATGATGGTGGCCGGTTCCTCGTTGAACAGCCCGTTGACGAGGGGGCTGGCGCCGATGTCGTCACCGGCCATCACGCTGGCCTCGCGGGCGCCGTACCGCTGCTGCTTGTCCTTCACCGCCTTGGCCAGGAAGGCGGCGCCGCCCGCGAACTTGCCGTAGATGGTCAGGCCGGCCGGTTCGAGGTTGCCGTGGAAGTCGTTCCAGGCGATCAGGTGGACGTCGGTCGTGCGAACGGGCCGGTGCTTGGACCAGTCGACCGAGACCTTGTCGGAGAGTGTATTGGCGCCGGCGATGGTGACCGCGTCGGCCGGCTGTGAGCCGGTGACGGCCAGCGGCGCGGCGGCCACCGCGCCCAGCGCGACGGCGATGAGTCCCGCACGGGTCGCGCGGGAACGCAGGAACCTAGGGGGCAAGGCTTCCTCCGGGAGCCGGGGACCACGAGGTCTCCGGTGGGGACGTCGATACCGGCCGTACCTTCCCATGCGACGGCGACGCGCGGGAAGACGTCGGGTTAATTCGTGTTCATGGCGTGATCTCGCCTTGTGACCGTTTTGCGGCGATGAGTAGATTGCCGCCTGTGCCGACCCCCGCCTCCTCCCCGGAGGCCCCCTCGACCGCCGCCGACGCGGCACCGCCCGGCCGACGCCCGCGCGGAGCCGGACTGCCGCTGGTCACCGCGCTGATCGTCGCCGCCGTGCTGCTGCGACCGGTGCTGACCGGGCTGCTCGGCCACCCCGCCGTCGCGAACTGGGCGACCGTCTTCGTCGCCATCACCATCCAGGCCCTGCCGTTCCTCGTGCTCGGTGTCGCCGTCAGCGCGTCGATCGCGGCGTTCGTCCCGCCCGGTCTGATCGCGCGGCTGCTGCCGAAGCGCCCCGTGCTCGCGGTGCCCGCCGCGGCGGCCGCCGGCGCGGCGCTGCCCGGCTGTGAGTGCGGGTCCGTCCCGGTCGCCGCCCGGCTCGTCTCGATCGGCGTGACCCCGGCGGCGGCGTTCGCCTTCCTGCTGTCGGCGCCGGCCATCAACCCGGTCGTCCTCGTCTCGACCGCGGTCGCGTTCCCCGGACGGCCCGCGATGGTCCTCGCGCGGTTCCTGGCGAGTCTGGCCGCCTCCGTCATCATGGGCCTGCTGTGGAACGCCCTGGGCCGCGACGACCTGATCCGGCCACGACGCCCGCACCACGCCGAGGAAGGGCCACGGCTCGCCGTCTTCCTCTCCACCGCGCAGCACGACTTCCTGCAGGCCGGCGGCTTCCTCGTCATCGGGGCCGGCACCGCGGCCACGCTGCAGACCCTCGTCCCCCGGAACATCGTGGACTCCGTCGCCGGGACCGGCCCGCTCTCGCTGCTGGTCCTCGGCGCCCTCGCCGTCGTGGTGGCCCTCTGCTCCGAGGCAGACGCCTTCGTCGCCGCGGGGCTCAAGCAGTTCTCCCTCACCGCGCGGCTGGCGTTCCTCGTCGTCGGGCCCATGGTGGACGTCAAGCTGTTCGCGCTGCAGGCGGGGACGTTCGGCACCCGGTTCGCGTGGCGGTTCTCGCTCGCGACGTTCGCGGTGGCGGTCACCTGCGCCGGTCTCGTCGGGTGGTGGCTGCTTTGACCGAGGACGCCCGCGCGACGACCGTCCTGCTCGTCGGCGCGATGATGGTGCGCCTGGCGCTCACCGGCGCGTACGCGAAGTACGTCAAGACCGGCATGGGCGGCGTGCTGCTGGTCGCCGGGATCCTGCTCGTCGGCCTCGGCCTGGTCGGGGTCGCCCGCGCCCTCGGATTCGTACGGGGGCGAGGCGACGCCCACGGCCACGCCCACGCCCACACCCACGGCCACGCCCATGCGCACGGCCACGCCCATGCCCACGGCCACGGCCATGCGCACGGCGATCGGGCCGGATGGCTGCTGCTCGGGCCCGTCCTCGCACTGCTGCTGGTCACGCCGCCCGCGCTCGGCAGCTTCGGCGTCGGCCGCAGCGCCGCCGTCGACGTCAGCTCCGGCGGCCGGACCTTCGACCCGCTCCCCGCCGGGCGTACGGTGCCGATGACACTGCTGGAGTTCGACGAGCGCACCGCCGACCACCACGGCGCGAGCTTCGGCGCGACCCCCGTGCGGCTCACCGGCTTCGTCACCCCGGCGAAGGACCGGACGGGGTTCCGGATCGCGCGCTACCAGATCGCCTGCTGCGCCGCCGACGCCGTCGCGGCGGTCGTACGCGTCACCGGCACGACCGGGAACCCGCCGGAGCGGGACCAGTGGGTCACCGTGACCGGGACGTTCCAGCGCGCCGCCGACGGTGTGCCCGAGCTGCGCGCCACCAGCCTCACCGAGGTCACGGCCCCCCGGGACCCGTACGAGTGACCGTCACCGCCGGCGGCGGGGCATCCGCACGCGCAGCGCGAGGATGTTCCGCCGCACGTCGATGACGAACAGGCCCAGTGCCAGCAGGAGAAGGGCCGCGCAGATCCAGATCGCGTGCGCGCCGAGGCGCAGGGTCAGCCACCCGCCGAGGAACCCGCCCGCCAGGAAGCTGACGATGATCATGGCGAAGCTGCGGGCCTTCCGCGCCGACTCGGCGTCCCGGTCGATGACCGCCACGTACAGCGCCTGCGCGGCCGAACGAAGGTTCCCCGTGGTCATGGTCGTGTTGTACGGCCAGTCGATCAGCGTCCGGAAGGACGCCACCTGGACGGACGCCACGAACGCGATCACGACCACGAGCGCGTCGGCCGGGATGACGGACGACAGGAAGCCGGCGGCGACGAGGACGAGGATCTCCAGCACGAGCGCGGCCCTGGCCGGTCCGGGTACGACGGCCCGCACCCGAGGTCGCCGCAGCGTCTCCGCCACGCCCACGCCGACCATGAAGGCCACGATCGGCGGCAGGTGGCGTACGGCGCTTCCCCAGTGCCCACGGGCCGCCTCCACGCCGAACAGCACGACGTTGCCGGTCTGCGCGTTGGCGAAGACGCCGCCCAGATGGATGAAGGAGTACGCGTCGAGGAACCCCCCGACCAGCGCCAGCAGCACACCGAGCTCCAGCGACGCCACGGTACGGCGCCGCGCGTACTCGGTGGCCCTCTTCATGACAGAAGCCGCTCCGGAAGGGGTACATGGCGGGCGCGCAGCCACTCGCCGAGCGCCTTGGCCTGGGTGTCGAAACGGCGCGCCTCGGTGGCCCCGCCGTCCAGCAGGCCCCGGATCACGAAGTTGACCGCCCGGAGGTTCGGCAGGACGTACCGGTCGACGGCCAGCCCGCGCGTCTCGGGCAGCAGCTCCCGCAGCCGGTCGGTGGTCATCGTGGCGGCGAGCCACGGCCACGCCTCCGGGTCGGCGACCCAGAGGCCGACGTTCGCGTTGCCACCCTTGTCCCCGGAGCGGGCGTGCACGAGCCGCCCGAGCGGCCCGTCGACGGTCGGCGCCGCCTCGTACGGCGCCTGGGCTCGGACGGCGGCCGTCTCGGCGGCCGCTGCGGTCACGGAGACCGCCGCGGCCGGTCCGGAGACCTCCGGCACCGTCTCGATCGGTCCGATGCTCACCGCGGTCCTTTCGGCTGGTCCGACGGTCGCGGAAGGCGGGACGGCGGCTCCGGTGGTCGCGGAAGGCGGGACGGCGGCTCCGGTGGTCGCGGGAGGCGGGACGGGCTCCTGGCGTCCGTCGGCGTGCACGACCGTGTGCCGCAGGACCTCCTGGGGGATGAGCGTCGGCCAGTACACGCCGTACGCGGAGCCGGACGACGGCGCCCCCATGCCGTAGATCCCCGGATAGCTGGACAGGGCCAGCTCCACGCAGAGCGCGGAGAAGGCCCGGCCCGCGCTCTGCTGGTCGCCGTCGACGGCGACGTGCAGGAGGCTGGACCCGGCCATCTGGTCCGCCGGATCGGCCTCGGGCGAGCCGATGCGGGTGAAGCGCAGATCGGCGATGCCCGCATCATCGTCGAGCCGCGCGCGCACCGCCCGCTCGACCAGCGCGGCCTTCGCGTCGACGTCCAGCCCGGTCAGCACGAACGTGCAGGCGTTCCGCCAGCCGCCGAGCCCGGTCACGGCCACCTTGGTGGTCGGCGGCGGCGCCTGCCCCACCGCGCCACTGATCCGGACGCGGTCGGGCCCGTCCTGCTCGACGCGGACGGTGTCGAGCCGGGCGATCACGTCCGGGTTCAGGTAGTCCGGCGCCCCGACCTCGTACAGCAGCTGCGCGGTGACGGTGTCGACCGTGACCGCCCCGCCGGTGCCCTCATGCTTCGTGATCACGCTGGACCCGTCGCGGTCGACCTCCGCGATCGGGAACCCGGGGTGACGCAGGTCGGCGATGCCGGGGAAGCCGGAGAAGTTGCCCCCGGTCGCCTGGGCGCCGCACTCGATCACGTGGCCGGCGACGACGGCCCCGGCGAGCGCGTCGTGGTCGCCCGGCGACCACCCCCACCACCAGACGGCGGCCCCCGTCACCAGCGACGCGTCGGCGACCCGGCCCGTGACCACGATGTCGGCCCCGTCGGCGAGGGCGGCGGCGATGCCGAAGCCGCCGAGGTACGCGTTCGCGGTGAGCGGCTCGTGCCCCCAGCTCGTGAAGGGCTTGCCGGTGTCCAGGTGGGCCAGGTCATGGCCCTCGGCCGCCAGCTCGGTCAGCCGCGCCGACAGGTCGTCGCCTTCGACGTGCGCGACCGTCAGGTCCACACCGGCGTCGGCCAGCAGGGCACGGGTGTCCCGCGCCAGGCCCGCCGGGTCCAGGCCGCCGGCGTTGACGACGACCTTGATCCCGCGTTCGGCGATCTCGGCCGCCACCGGCCGGAGCTGGCGCAGGAAGGTCGTGGCGTACCCGCCGGTGGGCTTCTTCAGCCGGTTCTTGGCCAGCACGAGCATGGTGACCTCGGCCAGGTAGTCGCCCGTGATGACGTCGACCGGTCCGCCGCGCACCATCTCGGCGAGCGCGGACAGCCGGTCGCCGTAGAAACCGGAGCAGTTGGCGATTCGTACGGGCCGGTTCATGGGCTGCTCCCAGGTGACGAGGCCTGCGCGGGGACAGGGCCGCGTCGAACCCGTCCCAGGAGAGCGAAGTTACCGCACGGTCGCCCGCCGGGTCCCGACCGGCTGTCCGCCGCGGCGGGCAACTCGCGACACGTGAGCCGCATTTTCCCCGTGCGGCGGGTAGGGGCCCTGCGAGACCTCTGAGTCGAGAGGAGACGACCATGGGTGACAAGAGCGCCAAGCACGGGCCGCACATCGACGACCAGATGCGGCACGAGACCGAAGGGCTGCAGCGCGCCGCCCGTCCGACGCGCGCGGAGGAGTGGAAGGAACCCGAGCCGGTGGAGGACGACCGGGATCGCGACCCGACGTCCGCGAACCTCGCGGACCGCGAGGGCACTCCGCCCGGCATGAGCCCGGACGACGTCGAACGGCGCAGCGACGTGGCGCGCTACCTCGCGGGCTTCCACGAGCCGACGCGCCCGGCCGCGCTCGCCGACCGCGCCGCGCGCAACGGCGCCCCGGACGACGTCGTCAGGGACCTGCGGAACCTGCCGGACCAGGAGTACACGCGAGTCGCCGAGGTCTCCGAGGCCCTCGGCCTGGGCAACGAGACGCGACGAGCCTGACCTCACGAAGGTCCGGGGGCCGGCGAGGGGCCGAGACACAGCCCGGCGCGAGGAGACTCAGGTCAACGGGTGAAGTTCCTGCGCGACGGCGAGGCGCGCGGCGACCCTGCCCAGGTCGCCCGCGCTCCGTCTCCCGGCGCATGGCCCCCTGGATTGGCTTATCGGATGCGGGCCTCTTCGCCGACGGCGACCTCGACACACTGGCCCGACTGGCCGCTGTGGCTCGATTTACGCCACGCGGGGTCGATCAACTCCTGAGTGTTGGGCATTGGCACACGGTCTTTCAGGTCGGTACGGTCAGGACCTTGCCATTTTGGCGATCATTGCGATCGTATCTGGCGCGCTATCCGCGTTGCCGAGCAGATGTTGGAACGCGACGTGATGGTCCGTGATCTCCTGTACATCCTCCAGCCAGAGGCCGCCGGCCGCGTTCTCGACATAGACGACATCAGGGTCTTCCGGCTCAGGGAACTGAAGGACCACAAAACCGTTCGTCATACTCGAGTGCGCGCCACGGGTGAAGGGGACCACCTGGATCGTGACGCGCGAGAGCTCTTCGGCGATGTCGACCAGGTGCTGCAGCTGCGCACGCATCACCGTCGCGCTGCCGACCTGCCGGTGTAGCGCGGCTTCGTCCATCACTGCGACCAGGCGGAGTCCCGGGTCCTCCCGCAACGCGGCCTGCCGCTTGATCCGGACCTCGACGCGTTTGTCGACCTTGTCGGCGGCGAGTTCAGCCGGTCCCGCTTGGATCATCGCGCGGGCGTAGTCCTCGGTCTGGAGCAGGCCGGGAATCATGCCGAGTTCGAAGTTCAGCACGGTCGCCGCTTCCGCCTCCAGGCCGACGTAGTTCTCGTACGGGTGCGGGAGGACATCGCCGTACGGATCCCACCAGCCCTTCAGCCGTCCATCGCGGGCAAGCTGCTCAAGGTACGCGCGTTCGCGCTCGTTGGTCACGTCGTAGGCGTCGCACAGGTCGCGGACGTCGCGTGGGTTCGGGCGCTTGCCGCGGTTCGTCTCGATCCAAGTGATCTTCGATGGCGTCCATTCGATCGCTTTGGCGGCCTCGGCAACGGTCATGTCGGCCTGCTCACGCAACTGCCGCAGCCGCGACGCAAGGCGACGGCGTCGCAGTGTCGGGCTGATTCGCTCAGTAGCCACATGACCTCCCTCGGTGTCGCCAGGGGGAATCGTAGGGCAGCAGGAAGGGCTGGACAGGGGAACCGACATTTGGGGATCTATTGCTAGTACTTGAATTCTAAGCTTGAGAATCCATTGCTTAGCGAGCATCATACGGATCGTATCCGCATCACCTCGTTGGGTGACGAATCCCGCCGCCCCCTATCTCGGGGAGTTGATCTCCCGTGACACCTGATCCCGCGGTCGCCGACCGTCCCCCATCCCGCACCGGGCCGGAACCTGCGTTCCTCCCGCTCCAGGCCCGGCCCGAAGTCGTGCGTCAGGCCCGCCGCTTCGCCGCCGAGGCCGTGTCCGGCCATCCGTACGACCCGTACGACATCGCCCTGCTCGCGTCCGAACTGGCCACCAACGCCGTACGCGCCGCGACGGCCCTGCATCCCTGGCCGGACGACATCTGGCCGGTCGGTGTCGAGGTGACCGTCACCGACCGGTACGTACACCTGGCCGTCAGCGATCCCGACCCCGAGCCGCTGTCCGCCCGGCAGACGGGCGGCCTACTCGCCGAGAACGGCCGGGGCTTAGTCATCATCGATCAGCACGCCCTCGCCTGGTGGCCGACCTACACCGAGCACGGCAAGACCGTGCACGTCATCGTTCCCGCGTCCGGCGTCATCCTGACGGCCGCCGAACTGGCCGAGATCCGGGAGGCGCGATGATCCGCCTCCTCCTCGCCACGCTCGCCCGGCGCACTCCGCGCCGTAGAACGATCGAAGAAACGATCACCGATATCCCCGCCGTCCGCCCCGACCCGAGCCGCGCCCAGCTCGCCGAGCTGCAGGGTCTGTGCCGGCAATGGTCAGTGATGTGGTGCTGGTACCGGCGCGAGTACATGGCCATCGCCCGGTTCGACACCGCCTCGCCGATCCTGTTCGCCGCGACCCCGCGGCAACTGGTCTACGCCTGCCGCGCGGCCGAACTCGCGATGGCGGGGTGAGTGATGGCCTGCCCGACCGGGATCGCGTCGAGTGGGCTTCTCGGACGACCTCGACGGCGCGCATAAGTCTCGGTGAAGCGCCCCCTCCCTCCGGACACTCCTGACGTCTCACCCAGCGCGAGGGCGTTTCACCGAGACCTCTGCACGCCACGACGGCTCGGCACCGACGATCGGCCGCGGCGCGGCCTGCTCGCCACCGCGCCGCCGTTCACCAGGACGACCTTGGGCCGAGCCCATCGAGACCCATCCGACCTGCGCGAATGCGGTTAGCGAGATCTATCTCCCGCGTTAGTTGTTCTCGGTCCGATGTGAGAGAACATAGAGAACGAGTTGGAGGTTTCCTCCAGTCGGCGGCACAAGTTATCTACGGATCTTCGGAGGTGGTTCACGATGCTGCTGACGTCGATCGATCCATTCGTGCAGGAGTTCGAGCGGCAGTTCGACCGGCTCACCCGGCAGGCCCTCGGACAGTCCGGCGGTGCGGTGATGCCGATGGACGGCATCCGCCGCAAGGACGACGTGGTGCTTCGCTTCGACGTTCCCGGCATCGACCCCGACTCGATCGAGGTCACGGTCGACCGCGGGGTGCTCACGGTCAGCGCCAAGCGCGAAGAGGAGTTCGCCGAGGACGACCGGGTCTTCGTCCGGGAGCGCCCCATGGGCACGTTCACCCGGCGTGTCTACCTCTCCGAGCACCTGGACGCCGAGCGCATCGACGCCGCGTACAACAACGGCGTGCTCGCGGTCCGCATCCCCGTGCTGGAGCAGGCCAAGCCGCGCAAGATCGATGTGCAGAAGTCGGAGCAGAAGGCGATCGTCCGCTGATCGGATCGGCCGCCGGCGGGGCGGGCGCGTCACGGCGCCCACCCCGCCGTCACAACGGGAGGACCGCCCGTGGGATCACTGCCCATCGACGACGAGCACGCGCCGCTCTACTCGGTCGGCCAGGTAGCGGGCATGCTCGACGTCCAGCAGGCGTTCCTGCGGCGGCTGGACGAGTACGGCGTCGTCCGCCCCCAGCGGTCCCCGGGCGGCCAGCGCCGCTACTCCCGGCGGGAGATCGACCGGGTCGAGTACGTCGTCCGCCTCGCCGACGAGGGGATGACCCTGACGGCGATCCGCCGGGTTCTCGAACTCGAGCAGGAGGTCCGCCTGCTCCGCCGGCAGATCGAGGCGGCACGACACCGGATCGCCGCCCTGGAGGCCGACCGGCTGTAGATGATCAGCTAATTGAGCACGGCCGCCAATCATGGAATTGAGCAGTGACTCGGGGAACCGCGATCACGTTATTGAGCATGCTCACGACGTCCACGCCCGGGATGATGGTGTTTGTCTTGATCGTTGCCGAGATGGAGACGGCTTGGCTGTGGAATGCGGATACTCGGACGTCCCGCGAGGAGCCTCGTCGGCTAACGTGAGGGTGGTTTAGACGGTCTGGTACCGCGATGCTCCGGGCCGGACAGCGTCGCAAGGTAGATCGAGATCGCCGGGTGATCGGCATCGCGGTCGGTGTCGTGATCAACTGTACGTTGCCCGCCCGGATCCCCGCTTTCAGTTATCGCAGAATGCGAGCCGCCCCCACTCTGGGGATGCTCGCCCAGCTCACCTCGGCGAGTGTCGCAGAAGGTTCGATGTTTACGGCGGCGGGTCTGATGGGTCTCCTTTTCGATTCACGTCGTGCGTGTTCATCCCAAGTCGGCGTTCGAAACCCTGGATGAGGACCTGCAGGCCATACTCGAAGTCGGCGTCTCGGTCTTGCATCCGCAGTACGTCGGCAGCCTGCGTCAGCAGGGGCAGGCCCTCAAGTATCTCGTCCGGGAACGGAGACTGGGCGTGTTCGCGGGCGTCCTGAAGCCATGCCTGTTCCTCGGAAACCCAGCCCATCACGAAACGGTCGATGGCGAGAAGGAGACGTAGGGCCTCTCGCGGGTGGAAGCCGGCTTCGCGAAGCGCCCGCACCTGCGCCTCGACGGCGGGCAACTCGTTGTGAGTGGGGAGCGTGCCCGCGTGGACACGTGCACCGTCACGGTAGGCCAGCAGCGCACGGCGCTTCGCGTGGGCGTCCTCGGCCAGCCAGATCGTCCAGTCGTGCGGGGCGGGACGACGGCCTGCGGGCAGCGCCTCCGCCATCATCGCTTCGGCCATCAGATCGAGCAGTTCTCGTTTGCTCTTGACGTGCCAGTACAGAGCCGGTGATTGGACACCGAGCTCGCGTGCCAGGCGGCGAGTGCTCAGCCCGTCGATGCCCACTTCGTTGAGCAGCCTCAGGGCGGTGCTGACTACCACCTCGCGTCGCAGCGCCATGGGTTCCGAGCCTTCCGATAACGGTTGGGCCAGTCAGCTTATCGCTGCTAAGGTTCCGAGCCGATCTAATTTATCACTGATAAAGGGGGCTGTCTGTGTCCGATCTTCGCCGACCCGGGCGGTGGTGCAGCGGGCCATGCGGGACGACAGGATGAGCATCGATCGCGAAACCGGCCGATCCCGGCTGCTGATGGACACCGCGCCCTGGCGGGCCTCACGTGATTTCCGGCGCGTGTGGATCTCGGGGACCGTCACCTTCCTGGGATCGGTTTTCACGATGACCGCGGTGCCGCTGCAAATCGCCGACATCACCGGGTCACCGCTGGCCGTGGGCGCGATCGGTGCCGTCGAACTCGTCCCGACGATCGTGTTCGGCCTGTACGGAGGCGCGCTGGCCGATGCGGTCGACCGGCGCACGATGGTCCTGACCACCGAGATCGTCATGGGATTCCTGAGTGTCTTGCTGCTGATCAACGCGACGCTTGATGTGCCGATGCTATGGCCGTTGTACATCGCCGCAGGTGGTGCGGCCGCGGTTCAAGGCCTGCAGCAGCCCGCCCTGGAAGCGATGATTCCTCGCCTGCTCCCTCCCGATCAGCTTGTCGCGGCCAGCGCGTTGATCTCGGTGCGCTGGAGCGTCGGCGCGGTGATCGCGCCCGCTGCCGCCGGAGTGGTCGTCGCGACCGCGGGCATCCCGGCCGCCTACACCATCGACCTGGTGACCTTCGTTCTTTCGGTTGCGTTGCTGGCCCGCGTGCGTCCTATGCCCTCCAGCCCGGAGGCGGGCAACCCCGCGCTGCGCCAGATCGCGCAGGGAGCGCGTTATGCGGCCCGGCGCCCCGATCTGATGGGCACATGCCTGGTGGACATGGCGGCGACCGCCCTCGCGTTGCCCACGGCATTGTTCCCCTTCCTCGCCCACGACCTGCACGCGCAGTGGGCGCTGGGCCTGCTGTACGCCGCATCCGCGGCGGGCAGCCTTCTCGCGGCCGCGGCTGGCGGCTGGATCGGCCGAGTCCACCGGCACGGCCGCATGGTTCTACTGGCCGGCGCGGTGGTCGGCGCGGCGATGGTCGGCGCCGCCTTCAGCACCGGCGTATGGCTCGTGCTGGTCTTCTTGGCCATTGCCGGAGCGGCGAACTGGACTGGTGACACGTTCCGGACAGCGATCTGGAACCAATCCATCCCCGATCACCTGCGGGGTCGGCTCGCCGGCATCGAACTGCTCATCGGCTCGGCGGGACCCGCGCTCGGAGACGTCCGGGCCGGCGGCCTGGCCGGCCGTTACGGCATCCGGCTGACGATGTGGTCCGGCGGCCTAGCGTGCATGAGCTCGGTGGCAGTCCTCACCACGGCGCTGCCCGCGCTGTGGCGCTATGACTCGCGAACCCTTCCACGCGTCACCGCGGTATGCACTACACAGGAAGACCCTTGCGAATAAATGTGGCCGGCCGCGCTCGGCGGCAACCTTATTCACCTTTCAGGCACACTCGATCGCGTCAACGCCGATCAAACGGTCAGACCGAGGTCGAGGCGGGTGGTCTCAACGTTGGCTTTCGGGCCAGTCCTGGATCTCATCGGGCTCCTCCGTGGTGATGACCGCCTGTGCCGCGGCACTCGGGTGTCAGTGGCCGCCGGCGGGGTGTTCGCCTCGAGGCCCCCGGGACTGACGGCCGATTGGCCGCAGCCCTGCCCGCACCGCCGGCGCCAGGTACTTGCTGATCGTGTTCCGCGCCACACCCACACTGGCCGAGATGTCCTTGATCGACCGGCATGCATACCAGTGCGGCAAGATCTCAGCAATATCGACCATCTCGAAGGTTCTCCTCGCCACGGCCCCCCGACACCGTTAGAAGACCCCCAGAAGATCTTGGGTCACCAATGACCAGGTCCACCCGACACGCGCACGTCGTGAGCATGCTCAATAACGTGACCGTCGACAACCGGCCGAAAGGCGCATGGCGTCCCACCCGGCGGGAATGACCGCAGCTAGAGGGCACCGAGGCGCAGGTGACAGCACGTGATCCACTGGACACGCCCCAGACCGGGGCCGCGATCGTCGGCCCGAATCCTCTCCTGGCCAGGCTTGCCCCACGCATCGGCTCCGACCGGTGGGGAATCAGTGGGATACAGGGGGTGGCGAGCCGAGCCGCAGGTGAGAGCGGGCCTCACGGGTCAGCGGACGCGGACCGACTGGCCGATCGGGTTTCACAGCAGAGAGCGGCTGGACCCACCCGCCGCTCACCGCCTCCACCTGGAGAACGCGGCTGGACCCACGCCCAACTCCCCATGTGCAAGCCACCCGCGGGATGCGCTTCCTGGAGGGAGGCGCTCGAAAGCTCGGCGAAGGCCCGGTCCGGCGACTGACGAACCGGGCGATTCGCTCAGCGGGGCCGGGCCCCGTTCACTCGAAGTCGTCCGGGCTGAGGTCCTCGGGCCGGGAGGTTCCGCCGGGCGGGTGGTACTCCTCCTCCGCGGGAGTCTCCGTGGCCGGACGACCGGTGGTATTCGCCTCCGCAGGTGTGCTGGGCGTCTTGGTGACTCCTCGCTCCCCGTGGGGGCCCTCCTCCTGCTCGTTCATCGTCGGCCTCCCCCCTCTGAAAAGCCCCTGGTCAGGCATCCCCTACCCGGCGCGGGAGGCTCGACACCGTACGATGACCTGCCATCTCGTGATATTGGAAAGCGTGTCCGATAGGTCGCCGTTAGGGTGATCGGCAGCAATGCCGACCGATGAGAGGCCACCGGGGTGGACCAGGCGTTCCAAGTCGATCTGCGCGGCGTCGTTGACCTGCTGAGCAGGCACCTGTACTCCAGCCCCCGCGTCTACCTGCGGGAACTGCTGCAGAACGGGGTCGACGCGATCACCGCGCGCGGCGACGGGCCAGGGCGGATCCGGATCGAGACCGGCGCCGAACTCCGCGTGCACGACGACGGGATCGGCCTGACCGAGACCGAGGTCCACGAGCTGCTGGCGACCATCGGCCGGTCGTCCAAGCGTGACGAGCTCGGCCTGGCCCGGCACGACTTCCTCGGCCAGTTCGGCATCGGCCTGCTGTCGGCGTTCCTCGTCGCGGACGAGATCACCGTGATCACCCGCTCCGCCCGCGGGGGAGACGCCGTACGGTGGACCGGCTTCGCCGACGGCCGCTACCGCGTCGAACCCGGCACGCGTGACGAGCCGGGTACCACCGTCAGCCTGCGGCCCCGGCTCGGCGCGAGCGACTGGCTCACCCCCGCGACCGTCACCGAGCTCGCCGCGACGTACGGCGAGCTGCTGCCCGTCGACCTCACGGTGGACGGCCGGCGGATCACCGCGGGCGGGCCGCCGTGGCGGGCGGCGTATCCCGACCCGGGCCGCCGCCACGCGGCGCTCGACGAGTACTGCCGGCGGGTGTTCGGCTTCGCGCCGTTCGACGCCATCGACCTGGAGGTCCCCGAGGCGGGACTGACCGGCGTCGCGTTCGTCCTCCCGCAGCCGGTCACCCCGACCGCGCGCGGCGCGCACCGCGTCTACCTGAAGCGGATGCTGCTGGCCGAGGACGTCGAGGGACTGCTGCCCGACTGGGCGTTCTTCGTACGGTGTGTGGTGGACGCCGGGGAACTGCGCCCGACGGCCGGCCGCGAGGCGCTGTACGAGGACGAGCTGCTCGACGCCGCCCGCGACGCCCTGGGCCGGCAGGTCCGGCAGTGGCTCGTACGCCTGTCGGAGACCGACCCGGCCCGGCTGCGCGCGTTCCTGCGCCTGCACCACCTGGGCGTCAAGGCGATGGCGCTGCGCGACGACGACATGCTGCGGATCGTCGACCGGTGGCTGGAGTTCGAGACGTCCGCCGGGCCGATGACCCTGGCGGAGTTCCGCACCCGGCACCGGGACGGCCGTTACACCGCGGACGTGGACGAGTTCCGGCGCCTGGCGGCCGTCTCCGGCGCCCAGGGAGTCGCGCTGGTCAACGGCGGTTATGTCTACGACGCCGACATCATCGAACGGCTCCCGGCGATCGACCCCGACGCGGTCCTGCCGCCGCTGGATCCCTCGGAGCTGACCTCCCACTTCGGCGTGCTCGACCCGGAGACCGAGCTGGCGCTGCGACCTTTCCTGGCCGTCGCGCAACGGGCCGTCGACCCGCTCGGCTGCGAGGTCGTCATCCGCGACTTCGACCCGGCGTCGCTGCCCGCGCTGTACGTGACCAGCCGGGCCGCCCGGCACCAGGCCGAGCTGCGTGAGGCACGGGAGTCCGCCGACGCGCTGTGGTCCGACGTGCTCGGCGCGCTGGAGGGCACCGCGGCCGTGAGCGACCGCCCGCAGCTCGTCATCAACCATCGCAACCCGCTCGCCCGGCGCATCACCGCACTGACCGAGACCGGTCTCATCGAGCTCGCGGTCCAGGCCCTCTACGGCCAGGCGCTCCTGCTCGGCCACCACCCCCTCCGGGCCGCCGACACCGCCGTGCTCAACCGGTCCTTCCTCGGCCTGCTCGACTGGGCCGTCCACGACCCCGCCCCGGAGGACCAGTGAGTGTCGAACAGGCGTATGAGCTGCTGAGCCGCGCGGGCGAGCTGCCGTACGGCCAGGCGCGGACGATCATGGTAGAGGAGGCGCTGCGGCTGGCCGAGACCGCCGCCGACGAGCGCCTCGCCTACCGGATCCGCACCTATCTGCGCACCGAGTACACCCAGAGCGGCGAGCGGGCCAAGGCGTTCGCGGTGTTCGTCCGCTGCCTGAGCGACTACGACCGGAACCCCGACCTCGGCGAGGAGCACCAGCTGTTCTGGGGGTTCAAGTCGACCGTCACCGGGCTGACGAGGTTCCCCGAGATCCCGCTCGACCGCACGCTGGCGGTCCTGGACGACATGGAGCGCCGCTACCGGCTCGCCGGTGAGGGGCTGCAGCCGGTGTACATGTGCCGGTCGGTCGTCACCCAGCACGTCCACGGGCCGGAGGCCGCCGAGGAGTGGTACACCCGGTGGCACGCGGCGCCGCGTACCCGGCTGTCGGACTGCGAGGGCTGCGACCCCAGCACCAAGGTCGCCTACCTGGCCGCGCGCGGCCGGGACGAGGACGCGATCGCGCTCGCCGAGCCGCTGCTGCGCGGCGAGCTCGGCTGCGACGAGCAGCCCCACACGATCCTCACCGAGCTGCTCTTCAGCTACCTCCGCACGGGTCGCCTCGAGGCGGCCGCCGACGCGCACCGGCGTGCCTACCGGGCGCAGCGCGACCGGCTGGCCGAGCTGTGGGGCATCGCCGTGCACCTGGAGTTCTGCGCCCGCAGCGGCAACGAGGCCCGCGGCCTGGAACTGCTGGAACGCCACCTCGGCTGGCTCGACCGCGCCCCGACGCCGTACGACCGCATGCGGTTCGCGGCCGCCGGCGCGCTCCTGCTGCGGCGGCTCGCCGAGATCGGCCACGGGGACGTGACCGTGCGCCGGCCCGCGCACGGCGACCGGCCGGCCGCCGAGGTGACGGCCGCCGACCTGCGCGCGGAGCTCACCCGAGAGGCCCTCGATCTCGCCGCCCGGTTCGACGCCCGCAACGGCACGCCGGAGCAGGGCCGGCTCGTCCGGGAACTGCTCGACGCCGAGCCGCTCGCCGACCATCTGCCGCTGACCCCGTACGCGCGCCGTGCCACGACGCCGCCCCCGGCCCCCGCCCCACGGGACGACCTTGAGGGCGTCGACGACCTCGACCGGCTGTTCGACCTCGCCGAGGAGCACTGGAGGCTGGGCGAGTTCCCCGCGGCGCTGGCCGCCTGGCGTCGCGTCGACACCGTCGCGGGCGAGCTCACCCCTATACAGCGGGGACGACGGCTCGACGGTGAAGGCCTCGAACGCCTCCTCTCCGAAGATCCGCCGGGCGCGATCGACCGCTGGCGGCGGGCCGCGGAGCAGTACACGCGAGGCGATGACGAGGAGAGCACTCAGTCGGCGACCAGCCGGTACGCCGCGGTCCTGTGCCAGACCGGGCAGGCCGAGGCGGGACTGCCCCTGCTGGAGTCCGCCTTCGCCTGGCTCGACGCCCATGGGACGGACCCGCGACGGGTGCTGGCGGCCCGGACGCGGGTGGCCGCCGCGTACGCCGAGAACGGTCGCGTCGAGGAGGCCCTCGGCCTGCTCGACGGCGCGCCGGCGCCCGCCGAACCCGGCGATCTCGGTGAGCTGGAGATGGCCCGCACCCGCGTCCTGGGCGCCGCCGGCCGCGACGCCGAGCTCACACCCGCGCTCCGGCGAGCGGTCGACGGATACCGGCGGGGCGGACGACGCGCGGTCCTGGCCGAGGCCGCCTTCCTGCTCGGCCGACGGCTGGCCGCGAGCGACGCGGAAGAGGACGCCGCCGAGGCTGACGCGCTGCTCACCGAGGCCATCACCAACGCCCCGGCCGACCACCCCGCCCTGCGTGCCGCCGCGTACGCCGTCCGGGGCGGTCGCCTGCTGGCCCGCGGGGACGCCGGCCAGGCCGCCGAGGACCTGATCGAGGCCGTCGCCGGCTTCACCGCGGAGGGCTCGCACCACCAGGCCGCGTACGCGCGCCAAGACCTGTGCGTCGCCTACCTGGAGACCGGCCGGTACCTCGAGGCGGCCGAGACCGCCGAGGAGGCGCTTCCGATGTTCGAGGCGCACGGCGACGCCGACGCCGCGCGCCGGACCCGCTACCTGCTCGGCAACGCCCAGCGCGACCTCGGCGAGGTCGACGCCGCCGCCGACACCTTCACCCGGCTTGCCGAGGACGAACGCGCCGACCAGCCGGCCGTCGCCGCGCGCCTCCTCGTCCAGGCCGGCGACCTGCTCAGCCGGCTCGACAAGGACGCGACCGCCGCGGAACGCTTCGCCGCGGCCGCCGAGGCGTCCACCGCCGCCGGCGACCCGTACGGAACCGTCCAGGCGCTCCGGCGCCGGGCCCTGTGCGTGATGTGGAGCGGCAGCGCCGAGGGCGGCCTGACGGCGATGGCCGGCGCGCGGGCCGCGCTCGCGGACCTGCCCGGCGACGAACCCGCCGCCCTGGCCTGGGAGATGGCCCTCATCGACTTCGACGAGGCGCGGATCCTCGGCGCCCTGGAGCGGTTCGACGAGGCGGTCGCCGCCGCCGACCGCGCGGCCGCCGCGTTCGCCGACCTCGACCAGAAGGACCCGGCCGAGGCCGCGGAGAAGCTGCGCGCCGACCTGATCGCCGCGCGGCCGACCGCCGGTGACACGCCTCAGTGAGGCTCGGAAGGGACTGCACCGGTGATGCGACCGTCCACGGAGGGCACTGCTAGCGTCGCCGGTCGTGGAGAACGTGTACGTCGGGAAGGCCGCCGCCGACGCGGCCGGTGACCGGGGCTGGCTGCTCGGGCATTTCAAGCCGGTCGGCGACCTCCGGCACAGCGAGGACGTCGAGATCAAGTGGGGGGTGCACCCGCGCGGCGACCGGCGGGCGCAGTGGGCGACCGAGGAGAAGCGCACCGCCCTGCTCGTCCTGATCAGCGGCCGGTTCCACCTGCGATTCCCCGGCGGCGACGTCGTGCTGGCCGAGCAGGGCGACTACGTTCTCTGGGGCCACGGCGTCGACCACTCGTGGTACGCCGAGGAGGAGTCGGTCGTCATGACCGTCCGCTGGCCGTCCATCCCCGGCTACGCGGTCCCCACCGGCTGACCGCTTCCCGCCCGACGGGCGGTGACGAGCGGGTGCGGGCCCTCGTGCGGAGACCCGTGCACTGATCTCCGCACGAGGGCACTTATGGCCGGGTCACCCGGTGACGGGCAGGTCTCCGGTGACGGGGGTGGGCTTGGGCGCCTGCCCCGGTGGCTGCGTGGGGACGGGGCTGCCGGTCGCGGTCGGGGTGGGCGTCGGCGGCTTGGGGTTGCCCGGAGGCTGGGAGGGCGGGTTCTCAGCGGCGCCGGCGCAGGTGGCGGAGGAGACGCTGAGGGTCTGGGTGTGGCCGGCGCCGAGGGGCAGGGTGGCCTCGATGGCGGTCACGGTGACGCTGCCGTCGGCGTTGCGCACCTGTTTGTTGAGGGTGACGTTGGCGGTGCCGAGCCCTTGGACGGGAATGCTCAGGGCGCTGTTGGGCGCGGCGTCGGCGGCCAGGCGGTGCCCGGCCAGGCTGGCCTTGGCCAGGTGGGACCTAGCCGTCCCGTTGTCGCAGGTGGCGGTGACCAGGTGGGCGGTGAGGGCGGCCTTGGCGACGCTCAGGTCGGTGACGCTGGCGCGGGCGTAGGCCGGTTTGGCGGTGACGTGCAGGGCCTTGACGTCGATGAGGGGGTTGGCCGGCAGGTGCAGCAGGCTCCTGTCGGCGGTGGCGGCGACGGCGGGGGTCGCGGGGATGGCGACCAGGCCGGTGGCGGCCAGACCGTAGGCCGAGCCGGTGCCGGTGGTGGCCGAGGCCGTGCCGGCCATGGCCAGGGGCGCGGCCAGCGCACCCGCGATGGCCGCGGCGGCGGAAAGACGCGTCAAGCGCACAGGTGTCCACTCCTTCGGGGAAGCGATCCGCGGATGAGCGCGGAGTCGAGTCGGACGCGCGACCGCCCCGCGCCGGGCGCGGTTGCCGGCGGGCGGCCGAGCGGAAGGAAGGCACCGCCGAAAGAGGCCGAGGCGGCACGTGGCGCGGAGTTCGCGCGGCACGGCCGGCCGGCGAACGCGCACACCGGCCGGACCCGATGGGCCGGCCGAGCCTGCGGCGGCCCCGGCATCGACGTCACGGGGCGGCGGACCCGCGGACGTCCGGCGCCTTCGTGCATGAGCACTCCGTCTCTCTCGGCACAGATGCCTTCCGCCCGCCAATACGCACGAGGTGTGCGTGGGGTTGCACGCTTCGCGACGAAATTTTCCGCCGAGGCCGGACGGGAGACGGCGACCGCCCTGAATGCCGTGCGCGGACCTCCGCGCACCGACCTCTCGGCCTTAGGCGGACGGCCGCTCCGCCAGGATCTGGTCCACGAAGGTGTTCAGGTTCTCGCGCATCCGGTCCACCTGCTCCTCGAGGGTGAGCGACTCGGTGAACCGCGTGGCCAGCGGGTTCTTCTTCTTGCCGCGTACGTACAGCGGGCAGGCCAGATCGCCGCAGATGTACGTGCCCACCGTGTTGCCGTCACGCCCGGCGGCACCGGCCCGGCGCCCGACGAAGAGCGACACCCCCGACCCGGCGTGGGACGTCAGGCACACCGAGCAGACGGTCGTCTTCACCAAGCTCCGGCGAACCTCGGCCGAGACCCGCAGCGAGAGCCCGACCAGCCCGTCGTCTCGTTCCGCGACCAGATAGCCGCGGTCCGGCGCTCCCGGATCTCGCCAGCCCAGGAAGTCCAGGTCGTCCCAGGGCAGGTCGGCCAGCCCCCGAGGCAGGTGCAGCTTGCGCGCTTCGCCCTTGGAACAGTTGACGAAGCTGCCGCGTATCTCGTTCTCCCCGATCGGTTTCATGCGCCGTACCGTAGTGCCCGAAATCAGCCCTTGTCGCCTTAATAAGCGGTCCATCAGTCCCCTGACCTGCGCGATGGTCCGACTCGTCAGTGCCGAGGCGTACGGTACCGCCCATGTACACCGTCGACTTCGTCGAGTTCCCCTCCGGCTCCGCCGCCGAATCCGGCCGGTTCTTCGAGGACGCGTTCGGCTGGGCGGCCACCTCGTACGGCCCCGACTACGTCGACGTAAGGAGCGGGGAGGTCGCTCTCGGTTTCCAGGCGGACCCCGCCGAGCGGCCGAACGCTCCCTTGGTGACCGTTCGCACCGACGATCTCGACGCCGCGCGGACGGCCGTCGAGAGGGCGGGCGGAGTGGTGACCGTCGACCCGTTCGACTTCCCGGGCGGCCGGCGGTTCCACTTCCGCGAGCCGGGAGGCTGCGAGCTGGCCGTCTGGTGCCCGACCGTGGAGTCCGGTTCCTGATCCCCGGGCCGATGCCCGAACCGGCCGAGCCCGTGGATCGGCTCGGCCGACGGCGGCACGTCGGAAGCCGACGGTGGTGCCCGGTCGAGGGCGCGGATCTCACGTCGGCGGCGGCAGCTCGCGCCGCAGAGGACGGCCTTCGATGCCGAGCTCGCTCCTTGCCTCCTCCATGAACGCGTGCCGGAGTTCGCGCTTGCCCGCGGGTCCTTTCGGCCTGGCGCGCACGAGGTCGTGCAGGACGAGCGTGTAGTCGTGGGCGGCCTGGGCGGCTCCGTCCGAGCACACGAGCTCGCAGGTCTTCTTGGCGAGCCAGAGTGCGTGCAGGCGATCCCCGGCCTCGCCGTCGTCCTCCCGCGAGCCGGCCGTATCGCGGCGGTCGAGGTACAGCTCCACGCTCTGCGCGGCCGACAGGAAGCCCAGGATCGCCTCCTTGCGCTCGGCCCGCTCCGCCGTCACCTGCGCACGCCGCTCCCGGCGCGCGTCGACACGCGTGCTCAGGTACTGACCGAACAGGGTGCCGGCCGATCCGAGAACCACCCCACCGAGCGGCAGAACCGTCGCGTACCACGTCATGGCCGCCATACTGCGACAAAAGGCCTTCCGGCGCCATCGCACGCGGACCCGGCGGACGATCCCAGCGGGTTCGTCCCCTTGTTCGCCCGCCGGGCATGGGCTGACGGGCGGGGCCGCAGCCGTACGGCCGTCGGTGCTCAGCGTCGCGGCTGGGTGGGGTGGGGGGTCGCGGGGACGGCGTCGATCATGGCGTTGGTGATGGCCCAGCGTTCGTGGTCCCGCCAGGCGCCGTCGATGAACAGGAGGTCGGGCGAGCAGCCCTCGTAGCGGAAGCCGACCCGGCGGACCAGGCCGATGGAGGCTTGGTTGTCGGGCTGGATCTGGGCTTCCAGCCGGTGCAGCCGCAGCTGCGCGAAGGCGTAGCGCACGACGAGTTCGAGACCTTCGGTCATGTACCCCTGGCCGGCCGTGGGGGCGAAGGCGGCGTAGGCCAGCGAGCCGTTCTGGAAGCGTCCCCGGATGATGCTGTTGATGTTGACCAGGCCGGCGATGGCGCCGGTGCTCCGCAGGCAGACCAGCAGCGACTCCCCGGTGGGCGGTGCCTTCCGCGCGAGGTAGGCCTGGAACTCCTGAGGAGTGGAGGGCAGGGTCATCCACGGACGGTGCAGATCGCCGCTCGCGGCCACCAGTTCGAGGAACTCGTCCTGCTCACGGTCGGCGAGCGGGCGGAGGGTCACTCTGCCGGCGTCGTCCGGCCGGTCGGCCAGGAAAGCGGCGAGCGCCGCTCCCGTCTCCCCGTCCTCGGCTCCGTCACGGTTGATCACATTCGTACGGTAACGGCCCCGGCGGCCGGGTTCTCCGGTCGGGGCCACCGCGCTCGCCCGGATATATTCGCGCAATCATTGCTATTGCAAGTTACTTGCAACAAGATGAGCGGGTCCGTACCGGATGCTCGAGACGTGGAGCCACGCCATGCCCCACCTGGTGCCAGAGACCGGACCGCAGCGCGTCATCGCCGCCTCGAACTTCGTCAACACCATCGGCAGCGGCCTCTACCTGACCGCCGGAGTGCTGTACTTCACCCAGGCGGCCCACCTCCCGGCGACCGAGGTGGGTCTCGGACTCGGCATCGCCGGTTTCGTCTCGCTCATCGCGGGCGTCGCGGTCGGTCATCTCGCCGACACGCACGGAGCACGCGGCGTCTACGCGGCCACACTCGTCGTACGGGGCGTGGCGACGGCCGCCTTCTTCCTAGCGGACGGCTTCTGGCCCTTCGTCCTCGCGGTATGCGCGGCGACCGGGGCGCACGCGGCCGGACAGGCCGCGCGCGGTCCGATCATCAGGTGTCACGGCGGGGACCGGCCCCAGGAGTTCCGCGCCTATCTGCGTGCCGTGACCAACATCGGCGTCCCTTCTTCCTGTCCTGCGCGCTGATCTCGCTCGCCGCAGGGGTTCCGGCGTGGACGGCCACCACGCTGCTCATCGTGGCGGTGGTGATCCACACGGTGGGCGAACTCTGGCACTCCGCGGGCGGCTTCGAGGTCTCCTTCGCCCTCGCGCCGGACCGCGCCACCGGGCAGTACCTCGGCGTCTTCGGCCTGGGAGCCGGCCTCGCCGAAACGCTCGGCCCGAGCCTGCTCATCTCCCTCTGCATCACCTGGGGCCGCCCTGGGTGGTACGTCGTAGGAACGCTGTTCACCGTGACGGGACTGGCGGCGCCAGTCGCCGTCCGCTGGTCGCAGCGCCACCAGAACGCCCGACCTCCGTACCTCGAAGCCGCAGCGGCCGCCTGAGTCCTCGATCGGCCGAGGAGGTCCGGCTTTGATCGGGGCCCGGGTCAACTTGCAGCTCACGAGGCGGCCCTCGAAGGACTCAAGAACAACCCGGCCGCCATACGGGCGTCCAAGCGCTCGTCCTCGCTCGCCGAGGTCGCCGAGGTGGCGGTGTTCCTCGCCGCCGACTGCTCGCCCGGCATGACCGGCACCTTCACCAACGTCACTCAGCTGTTCATCAGTTAGCGGCACCCTGGCGGAGTACGGCTCGCCGCGCACCGGATTCCGATCGAACTAAGGTGTGATCGTGACCGGTCCAGTGCAGATGGCGCGGGCGTTCGATGAGCTGGCCGACGGCTATGACGACGACCACCATGACGAGATCGCCCGCGCTCTGGGACCGTAGCCACGAAGCCGGCAATCCCCGGCCATCTTTGCACCGCGCTCCCATCGCACACTCCACAAGCTCGAAGCTGCAAGGACGACCGCGTGAACGACAGCTCAGGGCCACGAATGCCGATCATCCTTGGCATTGACGACCTGCGAGCCTTGCCAAGAGCCACCCGGATCGCCCGCACCAGCCACGACGGCATCCTCCTGCTCGAAGAGCATCACGAGCGCGAGATCGATGAACTCTGGCTCGACCACGACCTGGGCGGCGACGACAGCATCGTGCCGGTCGTGGCCCTGCTGGAAGAGGCGGCTTTCAACGACCGTCCCTTCAAGATCGTCATGATCTTCGTCCATAGCGCCAATCCGAGCGGCGCAGAGACGGTGGTCCGCGTCCTGCGGCGTTGGGGCTACCGAGTACGCCGCGCAACCGCCTGATCTCCGCGCCACCTCACCGCCGGCCGAGTCCCACCGGAGGCAGAGGGTGCCGGCGCGGCGGCAACGGGATCACAAGTCCGGCCACACGTGCTCGGGAAGGTAGGGCGAGCACCCGGAGACGAACCAGTTCTGCAGGTCGTGAAGCCGCTCAAGGGCGGCCTCGTAATAGTCTGGCGGCTCGGGGCGGGGAAAGTTCGGATGGCCGGTGAAACTCGGGACGAAATCTGCGAGGTACCAGTAGCCCTCGACCAGCCATCGTTCCAGTTGCCCGTGGTCTTGCTGTTGGGCGCACACCCTGCGCATCGCCTGCTCCAGCCGGCTGAACGCCTCGCGGTCCCAATGCAGGTCGCACCGGACCTGGAGCAGGAACGAACCCTCTTCCGCGTCGAATTCTCGTCGCAGCAACGCGATGTCGTCCATGCGATCCAGCGTGACCGCGAGGTACGGCGCAAGCGACTGGTCCCAATACCAGAGCCGTTGCAGGCCGCGCCTGAGCGTGGACTGTCCTAGGTGATGTCTCGCTGCAGGGGTGAGCATCCGACCAAAGGAGAGGCCATGAATTTTCTTGTGCTCACCACCGGCATCGGCAGACTGGCGGGCAAGGCGCCCGCCGCGTGGAACCCCGTCGGGTGGGTCAAGTCGCTTCCCATGTGGGTCTCGGCACCCGTGGGGGTGGTGGCGCTGATGACCTTCGGGATCTTGTGCGTCCGCATGATCGCCGCTCGTCGCAAGGACAAGGACAGGAACACCATCGTGCGGGCCTGCCGCTGGGCGCTGCTGGCCGTGGCCATCGCGGGGGTGTGGCTGGTCTCGGTCCTCTCCTGACCGAGACTACGAACATCGCACGGCGATCTGGATTCGCCCTGCCATGCCCCGGTCCGGCGTACGGACCGGGGTTTCGCCGTACGCGGCGGCGGCACCGTGCGCCTTCCGACTCCACTGGCCGAGTCCGCGTCCCAGCTCGTATCGGTTCACTCAGATCATCACAGCCTGACATTGGACACTCACCGGGAGCCACGTACGCGCGCCCCGGGCATACGGAAATCCGATTCCCAGCGCCCACTGCGGCGGATGGCCAGTGCTACGCATGTGACAATTGACCACATGCCGTAACCCAACTGGTTAACGGCGCAAGGGTCCGGCTGGCAATCAGCAGGACATCCCCAATTCAGAATGAGGAGGATCGCCCTATCCAGCATAACGGCAGCTTCATGGGCAATCCGCACAACGGTAGTGGCAACGAGCCGCACGACAAGTACGCCGATTCGGCGGACACCAAGTCCATGAGCACCGAATCTCCCGCCGATGTTCTGCGGGAGCGGTTGCGCCACGTCTACTGGATCGGCGGCGGCAGCGGGGCGGGGAAGTCCACCATCGCCCGGCGCCTCGCCGACCGGTATGGAATGCGCCTGTACGACACCGATGCGGTCATGCCGGACCACGCCCGCCGCATGCCCATGGAACAGGCTCCGCACCTGGGCAGGTTCGCCGCCATGGACATGAACGAACGGTGGGTGACCCGAAGCCCGCGCGAGATGCTCGACACCTTCCACTGGTACCAGGGCGAAGGGTTCAGCCAGATCATCGAGGACCTTCTCGCTCTCCCGACCGATCGGCCGGTGATCGCCGAGGGGTTCCGGCTGCTACCCGAGCTCGTGCGACCGCTGCTAGCCGAGGTAGGCCACGCCGTGTGGCTGCTGCCGACACCCGAGTTCCGTCAGGTGGTGTTCGACAGCCGCGGGGGCTCGGCATGGGGGTTCACCGCCAAGACCGGTGACCCGCAGCGCGCGCTGCAGAACCTGCTTCAGCGCGACGCGCTGTTCACCGACCGGCTCACCGAGCAGACCCGCCACCTGGGCCTGAAAGGACTCAGGGTGGAACCCACGATCACCGAGGAGGATTCCGTACGACGAGTCTCCGCGGCGTTCGGCCTCATGAACTAGGCCGTCGCGACCTGGCCACTCCAGGTCAGGTCGCGAGACCCCCCGCTTCAGACTCGCTCCACCGGCTCGGCCAGCCACCCGATGCCTCTTCGTCCCCAACTATCGGCAACCCCTGCACAGGGGCCCGGCCGCCCGTTACCTCGACAACAAGGCGGGGACCGGGACCACTTGCCGCAGCGCTGCAGGCACGGACGATCTTTATATCAACCCAACAAACAAGAAAGCGGAGGACCGAAATGGCATCCGTCACTATCTCGCTGTCGCGTCCCGTCACGGGACAGCACGTCATCGACGCTACCTTCGAGGTCGCCACGATGAGGCGGTGGGTATGCAATCGCGACCGGGAGGACTATGGCCTCTGCTACTTCGGCGCGTCATTGGACCACCACCGCGGATGGATTCGCGTCGACGCTGCCGAAAACCAGATGGGTGTGCGCCAGCACTCGGAGTACGACCAGTTGGTCGTCGAGGACGTTGCGTGGCCGACTGCGATCGACTACGACTCCGGGGCCGTCATCGACGACGTGCGGTGCTTCGCGGCCGAGCTGGAGCGTCACCTCAACGAAATCGCCTAGTCCCAGCGGCTGGGTGGTCCAAGAACGCCGCCGCGCACCCCCGGACTCCGGAAGGTGCGCGGCGTTTTCCTATTCACGGTCTGCGGGTTTTGGGACCGCCACCTATGCCACGTAAATCGATCGCCTCAATCCCGGGAAGCGGGCCGTTGCCGTACGCGCATCGGCCGCCCTGGCCGTTGCAGGTTCCGCAGTCTTGGCACCCCAGCGTGCCCTCCGATCTCCGCCATAAGGGAGCTCCCGCAGGGGCGGCCTTGGGGAGCCTTGGGCCACTGAGAGGGAGTTTTGTGAGGGATTGCCCCCGTGTGGGGGCGCTCGCGAGCGGATCGACGCGTTCCTCGACGAGGGGTCCTTCGTCGAGTTCGACGAACTCGCCCAGCACCGCGCGCACGGCTTCGGCGTC
>NZ_JBFAUT010000077.1:0-37141 GCF_040679475.1 Actinoallomurus sp. NPDC052274 | reverse complement strand
CGCGACGCCTTCTCCGCCGACGTGGAGTCCAGGCAGCCGCCCAGCCGCATCGGGTTGCGCGAGCTCGCCCGCCTGCTCGGCGCCGAGGCCCACGTCGCGCTCGTCGCCGTCGGCAGCCACGGGCGGGAGGAGCTCACCCCCGGCGGCGACCTGGACCTGGTCCTCCTGCACCGGGACCGGCCGGACGTCTCCGCCCTCGCCGACCGCCTCTGGTACCCGATCTGGGACTCCGGCCGGCGCCTCGACCACTCGGTGCGCACCCCCGAGGAGGCGCGCGCCGTCGCCCGCGAGGACCTGAAGGCCGCGCTGGGCCTGATCTCCGCCCGGCACCTCGCCGGCGACCCGGCCCTGACCCGCGAGCTGCGCGAGGCGGTGCTCACGGACTGGCGGGCGGACGCCCGGCGGCGGCTCCCGGAGCTGCGGGAGATGTCCCGGTCGCGCTGGAGCCGGTACGGAGAGCTGGCCTTCCTCCTCGAACCCGACCTGAAGGAGTCCCGTGGCGGGCTGCGCGACGTCCACGCGATCCAGGCGGTCGCGGCGGCCTGGGTGGCGCCCGGCCCCACGGACGCGGTCCGGACGGCGCATGACCTGCTACTCGACGTCCGTCACGTGCTGCACGAGCAGACCGGCCGCGGCGGCGACCGTCTCGTCCTGCAGGAGCAGGACGCCGTCGCGAGCGCCCTGGGGCTGCTGGACGCGCACGCCCTGCTGCGCGCGGTCGCCGAGGCCGCCCGCACGATCACTTACGCCACCGACCAGATGTGGCGGACGGCGGCACGCTTCTGCTCCCCGCCGGGCCGCCCCGTCCGCAGGCCGCTCGCCGACGGCGTCGTCGAACAGGACGGGGAGGTCGTTCTCGCGCTGGGCGCCGACGCGCGCAGGGACCCGGTGCTCGTGCTCCGCGCCGCCGCCGCGGCCGCGCAGGCGGGCCTGCCGCTCGCCACCGCCACCGTCGAGCGGCTGGCGGCTGAGACGGCGCCGCTGCCCGACCCCTGGCCTCCCGCCGCCCGCGACGCGCTGGTCACTCTTCTCGGCGCCGGCCCGCCCGCGGTGGGAGTGTGGGAGGCGCTCGACCAGGCCGGCCTGATCGTCCGGCTCCTGCCCGACTGGGAGCGTGTCCGCAACCGGCCACAGCGCAACCCCGTGCACACGTACACCGTGGACCGGCACCTCGTGGAGACGGCCGCCCGCGCCGCCGCGCACACCCGTGACGTGGCCCGACCCGACCTCCTGCTGGTCGGCGCCCTGCTGCACGACATCGGCAAGGGCTGGCCCGGGGACCACTCCCGTACCGGCGCGGTCATGGCCCGCGACCTCGGCCGGCGTCTCGGCTTCGACGCCGCCGACGTACGGGCGCTGGAGTCGATCGTCCGGCACCACCTCCTGCTGCCGGAGACCGCGACCCGCCGCGACCTCGACGACCCGGTCACCATCGAGACGGTGGCCAGAACCGTCGGGGACCCGGTCGTGCTCGAGACCCTCGCCGCCCTCGCCATCGCGGACGGACAGGCCACCGGACCGGCGGCGTGGGGCGGGTGGAAGGCCCGCATGGTCGCGGAGCTCGCCCGTCGCGTCGCCGCCGTGCTCGCCGGAGCGCCGCCGCCCGTCACGCCCGGCCCGACCCCCGAACAGCTCGCCCTCGCCCGCCACGGCGGCGGCGCCGTGCGCGTCGCCGGCTCCCGGATCACGATCGCCGCCCCCGACCGCTCCGGCCTGCTCTGGCAGGCGGCCGGCGTGCTCGCGCTGCACCGCCTCGCCGTCCGCGGAGGCCGCGCGGTGTCCTGGGCGCCGGCCGCCGAGCCGGAGACCGACCGGGCGAGCGGCCGTACGGAAACCGACGGACCGGGCGGCCGTGCGGAGAGCGACCGGTCGTGCGTGCGCGCGGAGGCCGACGGACCGGGCGCTCGTACGGAGGCCGACCCGGCGGGAAACCGTGCGGAGGCCGACCCGGCGGGACGCCGTGCGGAGGCCGACCTGGCGGGACGCCGTGCGGAGGCCGACCTGGCGGGACGCCGTGCGGAGGGCGACCGGGCGGGTGGCCGTACGACGCAGGCCGACACGGCCGTGCTCGAGTTCATCGCCGTCCCGGAGTACGGCTCCGGCCCCGATCCGGCCGCGCTCGAGGCCGACCTTCGCCGGGTTCTCGCCGGGCGGCTCGACGTCGCGGCGCGGCTGGAGCGCCGCGCCCGGTCGTACCGGCCCCGCAAGGGCGTGCCGGTGCCCCCGCCGCGCGTCATCCTCCTCGACGACGCCTCGAACACCGCGACCGTCATGGAGGTGCGCGCTCACGACCGGCCCGGCCTGCTGTGGCGCATCGGGCACGCCCTCGGCTCCTGCGGCGTCCAGGTCCGCGCGGCCCGGGTGGAGACGCTCGGCGCCGAGGCCGTCGACGTCTTCTACGTGGTGGACGAGGAGGGGCGTCCGCTCGCCGACCGCGACCTGCGGGAGACGATCCGTGAGGCAGTCCTCGAGGTCGTCCGCTGAACCGTTGACCGCCGGATGAAGATCACCGGAACGGGCCGTGCGGCCCATTGACGGTGCTCGCGGTCCGGGTGAGGCTCCTGGAGACGAAGATCCCCAGGAGGTCTGCGTGCCCAACGTTCTGCTCACCCGCGCGGCCGTGCCGCTCCTCACCCTCGCCCTCGCGGGAACCGCCGCGACGCCCGCCGACGCCGCCGACGCCCGCGCCGTCGACCGCGGTCACGACCGTACGATCACGTTCCGGACCGGACACGACGGCGAGGTGCTCGCCTCCGTCACCGCGGCGGCCCCGGGCGTGTCCTGGGCCGTCCAGGGCCGTGAGTCGGCGGTCCTGTCGCTGTTCGTCGACGGCAGGTACGCCACCGACGACGTGGTCCCCGCCGCGTTCCCGATCAAGCGGGAGTTCGCCCTCGGCCGTCTGCGGGCCGGCCGCCACACGCTGCGGCTCCGGCTGGCCGCCGATCGCTCGCCCGGCCGGACCGTCCGGGTGAGCGGCGTGGCCTTCCGTACCGTCGCGGCCGGGTCGCCGGCGTACACCGACCTCGCCCACGCGCCCGTGCTGTACGGCCGCAACGGCACGGGCGGCACCTCGACCGGCCCGTTCCAGAACGCCGCCACCGACACGCCGCTGGTCGCCTGGCACGAGGACGTCCCCGCCGCGACGCCGGGGCACCGCCTGCTGACGTACTCCTACATCTGGAGCAACGAGGACGGCGGCACGTCCACCCCGCAGCTCATGGCGCGCTGGGGCCGTACGACGGACATCGAGTGGATCTACCA
Organism: Actinoallomurus sp. NPDC052274; assembly: GCF_040679475.1. NCBI lineage: Bacteria > Bacillati > Actinomycetota > Actinomycetes > Streptosporangiales > Thermomonosporaceae > Actinoallomurus > Actinoallomurus sp. NPDC052274. Next base: position 33,880 of record NZ_JBFAUT010000077.1, on the reverse strand, counting down.
GGTCGAGGTGGACGCGCGCGGCAGGCGGGTGCCCGGAACCGCCGTCTTCCAGGCGCCGAACCATGTCACGCAGCCGTTCGCGGGCACGTACGAGGGCGATCACCCGCTGCTGCAGACCTGCACGCTGAACAACAACATCTGCGACAAGGTCGACGACCCGATGCGGTTCTCGCTGTCCACCGCGCAGACGCTCGACGCGACCACGGAGGCCCGCGAGCAGATCATGGACCGCAACCCGTGGACGTACTGGGTGGCGGCGGCGGAGGCGCACCGGGAGGGCCGGGTCGCGGCGGACCCGCCGACGACCTCCCAGACCCTGATCGCCGACCCGCGCGACTACCTCTACCTCGTCGTCCGCAAGCAGACCATCGACCCGCCGAACGGCACCGACTGGGTCGGGCTGTCCATCGGCGTACGGCTCAAGGGCGACCCGACGCTGTACCGCTCGGACCACCTGTTCCCCGACCGGTCCATCAACCGGGACCTGCCCGCGGCGACGACCGTCCAGCTCCCGCCCGGAACGAAGCCGTCCGACGTCGCCGAGATCATCGGTATCCGGGTGCCCGCCACGAGCACGGACACCGGAGCGACGATCAAGGTGAAGGCGATCAACCGGGCGTTCTTCCTCGGCCGGGACGACCAGCCCGGCGCGTCGTTCGTCTCCGGTCCCACGCCCGCGACACTGACCCAGCAGGACCCGACCGCCGTCCTGTACACCGCCGCCGCCTCAGTCCGCTGAGACGCTCTCGCCTTCGGCACGGACGGCGTCGCGCGGCCTCGCCCGCCGCCCGGCGGGGCATCCGGCCACCACCGGCCGGGTTCGGCCGGGCAAACGCCCTCGGCCGGACACTCGCCGACGGACACCCTGCCGGTTACGGCCGGCCAGGTGTAGCCAGCCAGGGCGGCGCTGGGCGGGTGCGGCCGGCGGGGGTGGCGCTGGGCGGGTGTGGCCGGTGGCGGTGGCGCTGAGCGGGTGTGGCCGCTGGACGGGCGCCGGGCGGGGCCGTGTGGGGGGACGCGCACAAGTCTCGGTGAACGTCGTGCGGTTCGCTCGTGGGCGGGCACCTGGCCGGGTGGGGTTGGGGCGGGTGCCGTGTCGCGGGGCGTGCACAAGTCTCGGTGAACGTCGTGTGGTCCGGCCGTCCGATGCGGCGAATCGGGGTGAGTCGGGCGGCGTCGGCGGCGTTCGCCGAGACTTTTGCGCGTCGCGCCTGTGTGGCAGGGGAGTTCTGGTCCGATCGGCCCACGGTGGCCGCTCCGCCACCACCGTGGGCCGCCCGGTGGCGGCTGACGCGCTCTTCCGCTCGGCGCGGGCAGCGTCGCGCGGGGTCATCCTGTCCGGCTGGCGCCGCCACGGCCGCTGGTTGGTCGCGGCCGGGTGAATGCCTTTGGCCGGGAGGCCGTCGGCGGAGACCCGGCCGGGCAGCGCTGGGCGGGTGCCGTGTGCCGGGGCGTGCACAAGTCTCGGTGAACGTCGTGTGGTCCGGCCATAGGAAGCGGCGAATCGGGGTGAGTCAGGCGGTGGTGGCGGCGTTCGCCGAGACTTTCGCGCGGTGCGCGGCAGCACGGCAGTGCGGTTTCCGGCGGATCGGGCCGCCGGGGTCGTCTCATCCCCGCGGAGGGCCGCCCGGAGGCGGAGGTCCTTCGCGGAGGCGCATGGTGGCTCTCCTCGCCCAGGTGCTCGCTGACACGCGCACACGTTCGGCACGGACGGCGTCGCGTGGGCTCGCCCCGCAGGCCAGCGCCGCATCCGGCCACTGCCGGCGGGGTTCGACTAGGCGAATGCCTTCAGCCGGGCGGCCGTCAACGGGCACACAGCCGGACGGGCCTGGGCAGGGTGTGGGGCCGGGGCGGGTGACGGGGCGCGCGCAAGTCTCGGTGAGCGTCGTGCGGTTCGGCCGTCCGATGCGGCGAATCGGGGTGAGTCGGGCGGCGTCGGCGGCGTTCGCCGAGACTTTTGCGCGTCGCGCCTGTGTGGCAGGGGAGTTTTGGTCCGATCGGACCGCTGGTGGCCGCTCCACTACCGCCGTGGGCTGTCCGGTGGCGGCTGAGGCGCTCTTCCGCTCGGCGCGGACGGCGTCGCGCGGGGCCGTCCCGTCCGACCGGCGTCGCTACGGCCGCCGGTTGGGTGTGGCCGGGTGAATGCCCTTGGCCGGGCGCCCGTCGGCGGGCACCCAGCCGGGTGGGGCTGGGCCGGGTGCCGGGCGCCGGGCATGCGCGCAAGTCTCGGTGAGCGTCGTGCGGTTTGGTCGTGGGCGGGCACCTGGCCGGGTGGGGTTGGGCCGGGCGCGGTCGCCGGGCGGGGCTGGGGCGGGTGCCGTGTGGCGGGGCGCGCGCAAGTCTCGGTGAACGTTGTGTGGTCCGGCCGTAGGAAGCGGCGAATCGGGGTGAGTCGGGCGGTGGTGACGGCGTTAGCCGAGACTTTCGCGGGGTGTGCGACGGCGCGGCAGCGAGGTTTCCGGCGGATGGGACCGCCACGGCCGCCTCACCACCGCGGGCCCTCCGGCGGCGGAGGTCCGCCGCGGACCTGACTCACGACCGGTGGCGGAGGTCCTCCGCGACCCTGGTCCAGAACAAGTCCTCCGTGACTCTGGTTCAGAACCGGTGGCGGAGGTCCTCGGCGACCCTGGTAGAACCGGTGGCGGAGGTCCTCTGTGACTCTGGTTCAGAAGGGGTCGGTGAGTTCGCCGAGCTTCGAGGTGAGCCGGAGGTTCTCCGAGTAGTCGACCGGAACGGTGATCACCGAGACGGTGTCCTCCTCGAGGGCCTGCCGGAGGGTCGGCAGGAGGGCGTCCGCCGACTCGATCCGGTAGCCCCGGGCGCCGAAGCTCTCGGCGTACTTGACGAAGTCCGGGTTGCCGAACTCCACGTTGGAGTCGTGGCCCATCTCCAGGTCCATCTTCCACTCGATCAGCCCGTACGCCTTGTCCTCCCAGATCAGCACGGTGATCGGGAGCTTCTCGCGGACGGCCGTCTCCAGCTCCTGGGAGTTCATCAGGAACGCGCCGTCGCCGGTCGTGGCCAGGACGTGCCGGTTGGGGTAGGCGAGCTTGGCCGCGAGCGCCCCCGGCACCGCGAAGCCCATCGACGACAGGCCGTTGGACACGAGCAGCGTGTTGGGTTCGTACGTGGGGTACATCCGCGCCATCCACATCTTCACGGCGCCGGTGTCGGCCAGGACGATGTCCTTGCGGCCCATGGCCTCGCGGATGTCGGTGACGATCCGGCGCGGCGACATCGGGAACCGGTCCTCGTGGCGGCCGCGCTCGAGTTCCTCGCCGATCATCCGCCGGATCTTCTCGCCGGTGCCCCGGGAGTCGAAGCGGCGGCGTACGGCGTCGGTGAGCGCCCGCAGCGAGTTGCGGATGTCGCCCTGGATGCCGACCGCGACGGGGTAGTGGTCGTCGACCTCGGCCGCGAAACGGTGAATGTGGATGATCTTCTTGTCGGCGTGCGGGTTGATCTTGACCGGGTCGAACTCCTGGAGCTCGTACCCGACGCAGATCAGCACGTCGGCCTCGTCGAAGCCGAAGTTCACGTAGTCGTGGCGCATGAAGCCGACCGCGCCGAGCGCGTGGTCGTGATCGTCGGGGAAGACGCCTTTGCCGTTGAACGTCGTCGCCACCGGGATCCCGAGCCGCTCGGACATGCGGATCAGCTCGTGGCTCGCGCGGTTGCGGGTCGCGCCGTGCCCGGCCAGGATGATCGGCTGCCGGGAGAGCGCGATGACGTCGGCGGCGCGGGCGACCTGCGACGCGGAGGGCTCCTCCGGCCGCACGATGTTGATCGGCAGCGGCTTGAGAGACGGGTCGACCTTGGCCGACTCGACGTCCTCGGGGATGGCCAGGTAGACCGCGCCGGGCCGTTCGGTCTGCGCCACCTTGAACGCCTTGCGCACCATCTCCGGCAGGGCCTCCGGCGTCGGCGCCATGTCGGACCACTTGGTGATCGGCCGGAACAGCGAGACCAGGTCGATGATCTGGTGCGACTCCTTGTAGATGCGGTCCAGGCCGACCTGCGCGGAGATCGCGACGACGGGGGTGCTGTTGGTGGTCGCGTCGGCGACCCCGAGCTGCAGGTTGATCGCGCCCGGCCCCAGCGTCGCGGAGGCGACACCCGGACGGCCGGTCAGCCGCCCGTACATCTCCGCCATGAACGCGGCGCCCTGCTCGTGGCGTACGAGGATGTATCGGATCGAGGATTCGTTCAGAGCGTCGACGAAGTGGATGTTCTCCTCACCCGGGATGCCGAAGACGTACTCGACGCCTTCCGCCTCCAGGCAGCGGACCAGGAGCCGGGCGGCCTCCACCTGCGGGTCCATGCGGACTTCCTCCCCTTTTCACCGGCATGTTCACCTATCTGGGGCAAGCGTGCTGATCGGGTCCGCATTCCGCGATGTGGCCGATCCCACGCTCGGAGCGGTGACGAGGGACTCACCGGGCCGCCGGCGGCCTCTGGTGAGACCGCGCACGCCGTGCGAGAGTGATCGGTGGCGGTCGGCCATCCGGGGGCCGCCGAGCGGATAGTGTTGAGGGTCGATCCCCGAAGCACCCTAGGACTGGTCCAGACACGTGTTCGAGACGCTTTCCGACCGGCTGACTACGGTCTTCTCCTCGCTGCGCAGCAAGGGCAAGCTGTCCGAGGCCGACATCAACGCGACCGCGCGCGAGATCCGCGTCGCCCTGCTCGAGGCCGACGTCGCGCTGCCCGTCGTCAAGGACTTCATCGCGCAGATCAAAGAGCGGGCCCGCGGCTCGGAGGTCTCGCAGGCGCTGAACCCGGCCCAGCAGGTCGTCAAGATCGTCAACGAGGAGCTCATCAACGTCCTCGGTGGCGAGACGCGCCGCGTGCGGTTCGCCAAGACCCCGCCGACCGTGATCATGCTGGCGGGTCTGCAGGGCGCCGGTAAGACCACGCTCGCCGGCAAGCTCGCCCGCTGGCTGAAGAGCGAGGGGCACGCGCCGCTGCTCGTCGCCGCCGACCTTCAGCGGCCCAACGCGGTCCAGCAGCTGCAGGTGCTCGGCGAGCGGGCGGGCACCGCGGTGTACGCCCCGGAGCCCGGCAACGGCGTCGGCGACCCGATCGAGGTCGCCCGCCGGTCGATCGAGCACGCCCGGCACGCCCAGCACGACGTGGTCGTCATCGACACCGCGGGCCGCCTCGGCATCGACGAGGACATGATGCGCCAGGCGGCCGACATCCGCGACGCGGTCCGCCCCGACGAGATCCTGTTCGTCGTCGACGCGATGATCGGCCAGGACGCCGTCGTCACCGCGCAGGCGTTCCTCGACGGCGTCGGCTTCGACGGCGTCGTGCTGACCAAGCTCGACGGCGACGCCCGTGGTGGCGCGGCCCTGTCGGTCCGGCACATCACCGGCAGGCCGATCATGTTCGCGTCCACCGGCGAGAAGCTCGAGGACTTCGACGTCTTCCACCCGGACCGCATGGCGGGCCGGATCCTCGACATGGGTGACATCCTCACCCTCATCGAGCAGGCCGAGAAGGCGTTCGACGCCGAGCAGGCCGAGAAGATGACCTCGAAGTTCGCTTCGGGGGAGGACTTCAGCCTCGAGGACTTCCTCGAGCAGATGCAGATGATCCGCAAGCTCGGCCCGATCAAGAACCTCCTGGGCATGATGCCGGGCATGGGGCAGATGCGGCAGCAGATCGACCAGATCGACGACCGTGACCTCGACCGGATCGGCGGCATCATCAACTCGATGACGCCCGAGGAGCGGCAGAACCCCAAGATCATCAACGGTTCCCGGCGGGCCCGCATCGCGCGCGGCTCCGGCGTGAGCGTCACCGAGGTCAACAACCTCGTGACCCGGTTCTTCGACGCGCAGAAGATGATGCGTCAGGTGGCCGGCGGCATGGGCATCCCCGGCATGCCGGGCACCCGGCGCAAGCAGGTCAAGGCGGCCGCCAAGAAGAACAAGGGCAAGGGCAAGCAGCGCAGCGGCGACCCGCGCAAGCGCGCCCAGGAGGCGGCGGGCAAGAAGACGCAGCGTGCCGACGGCGCACCCCAGGGCCTCCCGCCGGGCCTCGGGGGAGGGATGCCGGGCCAGTTGCCGCCCGGGTTCCAGATGCCCGACCTGTCCAAGCTCCAAGGCAAGAAGAAGTAACACGCCGCGCCGGGCGTGCGGCATGCGGTGCCTGGCGTGCGGTACGCCGCGCGGGCGTACGGCATGCCGCCGTCTTGGGGCGCGCGGCATACGAAGCCGGGTGTTCGGCATGCCGCCCGTCTTGGGGCGTGTGGCCGCGTACGGCGCCGGGGGTGTCGCCCGGTCGGAGGGCGGCGGCGGGCCGTCGCCCTCGGGCGGTGTCGGCGATGTGGGCCTGAACGGGAATCCGCCCCGTACCGCCGTCATCCGGGGGCGGCCGGGCCGCCGCGGGACGTGCGTCTCATCCGGACCGCCGGACGGACCGCACGCCCCGCGCCGGCGGATGATCAGTCGCGGCCGAGTTCGCCGTCGACGCGGCGCCAGATGCCCAGCGGGTTCCCGTCGCGCAGCTCGGCGGGCAGCAGCGCCGCGGGCACGTCCTGGTAGCCGATCGGACGCAGGAAGCGTTCGATCGCCCGGGTCCCGACCGACGTGGTGGCCGGTGCCGAGGTGGCGGGGAACGGCCCGCCGTGGACGACCGCGTGCCCGACCTCGACGCCCGTCGGCCAGCCGTTGAACACCACCCGCCCGGCGATCAGCTCCAGCAGCGGCAGCAGCTCGGCGGCCTGCCCGTGATCCTCCGGCGTCGCGTGCACGGTCGCGGTGAGCTGGCCCTCGAGAGCCTCGGCGATCCGCAGGAGCTGGGCGTGGTCGCGCACCCGTACGACGATCGACGCGGCGCCGAAGACCTCGTCCTGGAGCGACCGGTCGGCCAGGAAGGCGTCCCCGTCGGTGACGAACAGCGCGGCGCGCCCGCCGCAGGCGATCGCCGGGTCGTCGCCGCCGCGCGCCACCTCGGTCACCGCGTCCGTGCCCGCCAGCCGCCGGATCCCGTCGTCGTACGCCTGCCGGATGCCCGCGTTCAGCATCGGGGCCGCCGCCGTCTCCGCGAGCGCCGCCGACGCCGACTCGACGAACGCGTCCAGCCCGTCGCCCTCGACCGCGAAGACCAGGCCGGGGCTCGTGCACAGCTGGCCGGCCCCGGTGGTCAGGGAGGCGACGTACGCCGGGCCGAGATCCTCGGCCTTCTCCCGGAGCGCGCCGGGCAGCAGGAACACCGGGTTCACGCTGGACATCTCGGCGTACACCGGGATCGGCCCGGGACGCGCCGCGGCGGCCGCGACCAGCGCCAGGCCGCCCTGCCGGGAACCGGTGAAGCCGACGGCCCGGATCCGCGGGTCGGTGACCAGCGCCACGCCGAGCTCACGGCCGCCCTGCAGCAGCGAGAACGTGCCCTCCGGCAGGCCGTGCTCGGCCACCGCGGCCCGGATCGCCCGGCCGACCAGCTCGGAGGTGCCCGGATGCGCCGGGTGCGCCTTGACCACCACCGGGGCGCCCGCGGCCAGCGCCGACGCCGTGTCGCCACCGGCGACGGAGAAGGCCAGCGGGAAGTTGCTCGCCGCGAACACCGCCACGGGGCCCAGCGGGAGCCGCCGTTGCCGCAGGTCCGGCCGGGGCAACGGGGTGCGGTCGGGAATGGCCGGGTCGACACGGGCGCCGAGCCAGCCGCCGTCCCGGACGACCCGCGCGAACAGCCGCAACTGGTTGGTGGTCCGCGCCAGCTCGCCCTTGACACGGGCCTCCGGGATGCCGGTCTCGGCGGTGACCCGGTCGATGAGCTCCGCGCCGAGCGCGTCGATCCGGTCGGCGACCCCCTCCAGGAACACGGCCCGGGTCTCCTGACCGGTGTTCCGGTATGTACCGAACGCGTCCCAGGCCAGGGCGGCGGCGCGGGCGACGTCGGCCGCCCCGCCGAAACGGTACGCCGGCTCGAGGCGCTCGCCGGTCCGCGGGTCGACGGCGTGGAACTCCTCCCCGGTGCCGGGCACGTCCTGCGCGCCGATCAGCTGATCTCCGGTCAGAGTGGACGTCGTGTCATGTACGGTCATCGGCTCAGCCCACTTTCTTCGCACAACGGTCAGCGATTCCATCGTCGCCTACCCTGACCTCGCGGGCTCCCATGGCCGCATCGCACGCCCGTCACCGATCGATCGCCGGTCGTGACGCGCGGCGCGCTGATCGATTGCCACTTCACCGTCATCGTCTGGCAGAATGGCAGGCTGGAAAACCGAACCGGGCAGGGCCCTCTCTCACCTGTGCGCGCCGGTGTCCTTCCGAGCGGCGGTTCCGGTCCCCACCTGGGACTGATCCGCTCGTCCATTTCGAATCTGGAGAACACCACACCCGTGGCAGTCAAGATCAAGCTCAAGCGTCTGGGGAAGATCCGGGCTCCGTACTACCGGATCGTCGTCGCCGACTCCCGCACCAAGCGTGACGGGCGCGCGATCGAGGAGATCGGCAAGTACCACCCGAAGGAGGAGCCCTCGCTCATCGAGGTCGACTCCGAGCGGGTGCAGTACTGGCTCGGCGTGGGCGCCCAGCCGACCGAGCCGGTCCTGTCGATCCTGAAGATCACCGGCGACTGGCAGAAGTTCAAGGGCGAGCCGGGCGCGGAGGGCACGCTGAAGGTCGCCGAGCCCAAGGCCGACAAGCAGGAGGTCTTCCAGGCCGCCGTCAAGGAGACCCTGGACGACGCCGAGGGCAAGGCGACCACGCCCAAGTCCAAGAAGAAGACCGAGCCGAAGAAGGCCAAGAGCGAGGCGGAGGAGTCGGCTTCGGCCGAGGAGACCTCCGAAGCCAAGAGCGAGGCCTAAGGTGCTCGAGGAGGCGCTCGAGCACCTGGTCCGCGGAATCGTGGAGCACCCGGACGACGTCCGGGTGCGCGCCCGCCGGCTTCGCAACGGCAGGGTTCTCGAGGTGCGCGTGCACCCCGACGACCTCGGCAAGGTCATCGGCCGCAACGGCCGCACGGCCAAGGCCTTGCGTACGGTGATCGGCGCCCTCGCGGGCGGCCGGTACATCCGCGTCGACCTTCTCGACCTCAACGAGGCCCGATAGTGCTCGCGGTCGGCATTCTCCGCCGGAGCGGTCGGACCGCCCGCGGAGCGGCTTGATGCTGCTCGCCGTCGGCCGTGTCGGCCGGGCCCACGGGGTCCGCGGTGAGGTGAGCGTCGAGACGAGCACCGATGACCCCGGCGCGCGGTTCGCGCCGGGGTCGTCGCTCGTCACCGATCCCGCGCGCCTGGGCCCGCTGACCGTCGAGTCCGTACGGCCGCACGCCGGCCGCCTCCTCGTGCGGTTCGCCGGAGTGGACGACCGTACGGCCGCCGAGACGCTGCGCGGCACCCTCCTGCTGGTCGACTCCTCCGACATCTCGCCCAGCGCGGACCCGGACGAGTTCCACGACCAGGAGCTCATCGGTCTCGTCGCGGTGACCCCCGACGGCACCGAGGTGGGCGAGATCGTGGACGTCGAGCATCTCGGCCAGGACCTCCTGGTCGTCCGGCGTCCCGGTGGCGACGCGCTCGTACCGTTCGTACGCGCCCTCGTCCCCGAGGTCGACGTGCCCGGCGGACGGATCGTCATCGACCCCCCGCCCGGCCTGTTCGAATGACACCCGCCGCGGACGCCCGCCGCCCGGCGGCGTCCGACGGCCGCCGTGGCGCGCAGACTTGAGACACAGGACCCACGGAGCGCCCATGAGACTCGACATCGTCACCATCTTTCCCGAGTACTTCGCGCCGCTCGACGTCTCCCTCCTGGGCAAGGCGCGGCGGCGCGGCGACGTCGACGTCCACGTGCACGATCTTCGAGGCTGGGCGCACGACCGGCACCGCACCGTCGACGACACGCCGTACGGTGGCGGCCCCGGCATGGTGATGAAGCCGGAGCCGTGGGGCGAGGCACTGGACGCCGTGGTGCCGCCGCCGTCGAGCGCGCGTCTCGTCGTCCCGACGCCGAGCGGTCGCCCCTTCACCCAGGAACTCGCCGTCGAGTACGCCGCCGAGCCCTGGCTCGTCTTCGCGTGCGGGCGGTACGAGGGCATCGACGCCCGGGTCATCGAGGACGCCCGGGAGCGGATGCCGGTCGACGAGGTCAGCATCGGCGACTACGTCCTGGCCGGCGGCGAGGTGGCGGTCCTCGTGATCGTCGAGGCCGTCTCCCGGCTGCTGCCCGGCGTGCTCGGGAACGCCGACTCGGTGACCGACGACTCCTTCGCGCCCGGCCGAATGGAGGCCCTGCTCGAAGGGCCCGTCTACACCAAGCCGGCGACCTGGCGCGGGCGCGACGTCCCCGAGGTGCTCATGTCCGGAAACCACGGCGCGATCGCCCGCTGGCGGCGTGATCAGGCGCTGCGGCGCACCGCCGTGAGACGACCCGAGCTGATCGGCCGGAACCCGCTCGACGAGGCCGATCGGCGGGCCCTCGCGGAGGCCGGTTTTCCGGTTGACGCCGAACGTATGGCACACTGAGACGTCACCCCAGTGTTCGACGCTGGGCGTGTTCAGACTTCCAGAAGATCCCATCGCGCGTCGGCGGCCCCTGGCCGCGCGCGTTTCACCACGAGGAACCGCAGTCATGCACACCCTGATCCAGGAGATCGAGAAGGCCGCGATGCGGTCTGACGTACCGGACTTCCGCCCGGGTGACACGCTCAAGGTTCACGTGCGCGTGACCGAGGGCAACCGGAGCCGCATCCAGGTCTTCCAGGGCGTGGTGATCCGGCGTCAGGGCGGCGGCGCTCGTGAGACGTTCACCGTTCGGAAGGTGAGCTACGGCGTCGGTGTCGAGCGGACCTTCCCGCTCAACAGCCCGTCCATCGACAAGATCGAGGTCGTCACCCGCGGTGACGTCCGGCGTGCCAAGCTCTACTACCTCCGCGAGCTGCGCGGCAAGGCCGCCCGCATCAAGGAGAAGCGCGACAACTGAGCGGGCTCGTTCCCGTCTCCGGCCCCGGCCCGTCGATCGACGGGCCGGGGCCTGTCGTTGTGGCGACCGAGGATTTCGGCGTACACGGCAGACGACACGCTGACGATGGCCGCCGTCAGGGCTCGCGGGCATTAGGCTTCCCCTGATGACTGACGACGAGCAGGGCCTGCGCGAGCCCGCGGCCACCGCCGGTGACACGCGCCACGACGCATCACAGAACGGCCGGCAGGGCGCGCACTCCACCGACCGGGAGCCGGGAGACTCTCGATCGGCGGACGAGAAGGCCGACGAGCCGGAGGAATCCGCGCCGGCCGGACCGGATGATGCGGACGGTGCCGACGCCGGCAAGGACTCGCGGAAGAAGAAGCAGGGCTCCTTCTGGAAGGAGCTGCCGATCCTCATCGGCGTCGCCCTCGCGCTCGCCATGGTCATCAAGGCCTTCGCGGTCCAGGCGTTCTACATCCCGTCGCAGTCGATGGAGAACACCCTCAAGGTCGGCGACCGGGTCCTGGTCAACAAGATCGTTTACCACACGCGCGACATCAAGCGCGGGGACGTGGTCGTCTTCAACGGCCTGGACTCCTGGGACCCGGAGGTCCAGTACTCGAAGCCGAGCAACCCGGTGTCGAAGGTCCTGCACGCGGTCGGCAGCGCCTTCGGCGTCGTCCCCGGCGAGAAGGACTACATCAAACGGGTCATCGGCGTGCCCGGCGACCACGTGGCCTGCTGCGACGCTCAGGGACGCGTGACCGTCAACGGCCATCCGCTCGAGGAGACGGGCTATCTCTACACCGATCCGGTGACCCACGAGCAGAACAAGCCGTCCGACAGCAAGTTCAAGATCACCGTCCCTGCGGGCCGGCTCTGGGTGATGGGCGACCACCGCGAGGTGTCCTACGACTCCCGCGGGCACCTGGGTGACCCCGGCGGCGGCACGATCCCCGAGAACCGCGTCGTCGGCCGAGCGTTCGTCGTCGTCTGGCCCGTCACCCGCGTCAAGCTCCTGTCGATCCCGAAGACGTTCGGTCAGCCGGGCCTCGCGCTCGCCAACGGCGCGCTGCCCGCGGTCCCACTGGCGATGGGGTTCGCCGGCGCGCTGCCGGTGACGCTGCTGCGCAGGCGTCGCCGCCGTGTCGGTTCGTTCCTCGGCCGCCGACGCATCCGGCGTGCCACGGAGTGACCGGTCACGCTGATGCTCCCGCAGCGCGCGGTGTTCCGCTCCGGCCGGGCCCCCGCGCGACGTACCCTGCCTGATGTGTACATCGATGTCCGAGCCCACCGCCCTCGTGGTCTCACTCCCCGACGGGATGTCGGCCTGTACGCCTACGAACGGGTGGTCGAACGCTGCGGCCTCGGGCCGGTGGCCGGCGTCGACGAGGCCGGTCGCGGCGCGTGCGCCGGGCCGCTGGTCGTCGCGGCCGTGATCCTCGCGCCGGAGCGCCGCCGCCGCATCGAGGGACTCGCGGATTCCAAGCTGCTCACCGCCGCGCGCCGGGAGCGCCTGTACGACGAGATCACGACCACGGCCATGGCGTGGCACGCCCTCATCGTGCCGCGCGAGGAGATCGACCGGGTGGGTCTGCACCGCTGCAACATCGCGGGAATGCGGCGGGCGCTCGCGGCGCTGAGCGTGGAGCCCGGTTACGTCCTGACGGACGGATTCCGGGTGCCGGGCATCTGCGCCCCCGGGCTTCCGGTGCCGAAGGGCGATCGAGTGGCGGCCTGCGTCGCCGCGGCGTCGATCGTGGCGAAGGTGACCCGAGACCGGATCATGATGGAGTTGCACGAGCGTTATCCGATGTACGGTTTCGGCGTTCACAAGGGGTACGTCACTCGTGCGCACGCCGCTGCGTTGGAGGAGCATGGACCTTGTCCTGAACATCGGCTCTCCTTCGTCAATGTGGCCCGGGTGGTCGCGGCGGAGGCGGGACCGGAAATCGATGCCTCAGATGCTGGGGAGATCGATTGGGAGGCGTCACACTATGAGGACACCGCCGACCAGGCGGACGTCGCCTGAGCCGCGGTTCGGGGAGGGAACGCGAGTATGAGCGCAGAAGACCTCGAGAAGTACGAGACCGAGATGGAGCTCCAGCTCTACCGCGAATACCGCGATGTGGTCGGCCTCTTCACGTACGTCGTCGAGACCGAGCGGCGGTTCTATCTGACCAACACCGTCGATCTGCAGGTGCGCAGCACCGACAACGGCGAGACCTTCTTCGAAGTGACGATGCAGGACGCGTGGGTTTGGGACATGTACCGCCCGGCGCGCTTTGTGAAGAATGTTCGGGTTGTGACCTTCAAGGACGTGAACATCGAGGAACTGGCCAAGAGCGACCTGGAGCTGCCCAACAGCTGACGCGGCTCCGTGGGCGGGCGGCACCCGAGGGTCCGCCCGCCGCCGTGTGATCACCCACCTCGAGCCGCCGCGAACGGCCTCCGGGAGACGCGTCGGCCTCCGGGAACAGCGCGGGTCGGGGACCGGCCTTTCGTGACGGGGCGCCGGGGTTCAGCGGTCTGGGGGACGGCGGCGTAGCCTCCATCCCCTCGCGCACCGCTCGACGAACCCGGCGGCCGACAGGGCGCCCAGGCCGGCGAGCGCGGTGTCGAGATCGACGCCCGCGGACACCGCGATCCGCGCCGTACCCACCCCGCCGCGCGCGGGAATCGCCTCCAGGACGTCTCTGGTCACCGGGTCGAGCCGGTCGCGGTCGAGGACGGGGCCTCGTCGCTCGGGCGCGAGGTCGTCGCCGATGAGACCGACCAGGTCCAGAACCTCCGCCGTGTCGGTGACGCAGACGGCCTCGCCCCACTCCCGCAGCAGGACATGACAGCCGGCGGACGCCGCCGACGTCACCGGACCGGGCACGACCATGACGGCGCGGCGGAGGTCACGGGCGTGCCGGGCCGTGCTGATCGCTCCGCTCCGGCGCGCAGCCTCGACGACCACCGTGCCGCGGGTCAGCGCCGCGATCGTCCGGTTGCGCACCAGGAAGCGGCCGCGGGTCGGTGGCGCGCCGGGCGGCAGTTCGCTGACCAGCAGTCCATGGCGGGCGATCTCCGCGAACAGCCCGGCGTGGGAACTCGGATACGTCACGTCGAACCCGCAGGCGAACACGGCCACGGTCAGGCCGTCCGCCGCGAGCACCCCCCGATGCGCCGCCGCGTCGATGCCGTACGCGCCGCCGCTCACCACCGTCCATCCCCGATCGGCCAGCTCGGCGCCCATCTCGGCGGCGACGTTGATCCCGTAGGAGGTGGCGGCGCGGGCGCCCACGATCGCCACGGAGCGCAGACAGCCGAACCGGAGATCCTGATCGCCGCGCACCCACAGCGCGTACGGCCGGCGGTCACCGAGATCGTTGAGCTGGGACGGCCACTCCGCGTCTCCCGGGCACACCAGCCGACCCTGCAACGCCTCGCACGCGGCCAGGAGACGCTGCGGCTCGGCATCGGGCAACCGGGCCCGCCAGGCGGCGAACCGCCGGGCCACACCGTCCTTACCGAGCCCGGCCGGCCCGGCCGGACTGGTCGGGTCGCCGGGATCGGTCGGATCGCCGGGACCGGTCGGACCGGTGACCGGCGGCGAATCCGAGCGGATGACGTCCAGCGCGCCGATCGCGCCCTCCTTCGCGATGAGACGCCCTAACAGCTCGTCGCCGGGCTCCGCGATGCGGGTCAGGAGGGCGCGGGCGAGCCGTTCCTCCGCTGAGATCATCGTGCCTCCTCGGGGACCGATGTGAGTGCGGCGCTGTCAGGAGCGCCCTTGCCAGAGCCCGAACGCCTCACCGACCTGGCTCGCGGTCGGAGCGTCCTTTCCGGCCAGGTCGGCGAGGGTCCACGCGACCCGCACGACCCGGTCGAGGCCACGTGCGCTGAGCCGCCCGTCGGCCAACGGCCCGTCGAGCGCCGCGAGCGCCCGATTCGGTGGCGCGAACCGGCGCCGAAGCTCCCGGCCGGGAACGTCGGCGTTGGTGCGCCAGGGGAGGTCGGCCAGCCGCCGGCGGGCCCGATCGCGAGCGACCAGGACCCGCTCGGCGACCGTCGCGCTCGACTCGGCCAGTTGCAGGTCGTATCGCAGCTCCGCACGGCTCACCTCTTTCAAGTCGGACTTGAGGTCGATCCGGTCGAGCAACGGTCCCGACAGCCGGGCGAGATACCGCTCCCGTATCGTCGGCGGGCACTTGCAGTCGCGAGACTTGGCCGCCGCGCACGGGCAGCGATTCGCCGCCAGCAACAGCGTGAACCGCGCCGGAAAGCGGGCCGTCGCCCCGGACCGGGCGATGACCACCTCTCCCTCCTCCAGCGGCTGGCGTAAGGCGTCCAGCACCCCACCGGCGAATTCGGGGCTCTCATCGAGGAAGAGAACGCCTCGGTGCGCCAGCGACACCGCCCCTGGCTGGATCAGCCGGTTACTGCCTCCGCCGACCAGGGCGGCCCGGGACGCGGTGTGGTGCGGAGCGCAGAACGGCGGATGGGTGATCAGCGGCTGCCCGGCCGGGAGACCGCCCGCGACCGAGTGGATGGCCGTCACTTCCAGGGCGGCGTCGTGGTCGAGCTCCGGCAGCAGCGTGGGCAGGCGCTCGGCCAGCATGGTCTTCCCGCATCCCGGCGGACCGGTGAGCAGGAGATGATGGCCACCGGCGGCGCTGACCTCCAGCACCTTGCGCGCGTCGGCCTGGCCGCGTACGTCGGCCAGGTCCAGATCACCGCGTCGCGCCCGCGAACGCGCCGCCAGACCGTTCAGCCGCGACAGCGCCGCCTCCTCCTCGGGCGGGTCGTCCGCCTCCTCCGGCAGCGGCTGGTCACGGAGGCGGCACACCAGCGCCCGGAGCGAACGCACCCCGATGACCCGGACACCCGGAACGAGTGACGCCTCGGCGAGGTTCGCCCTCGGCACCACGACCGTGTCGGCGCCCGCCTCCGCCGCGGCGAGAACGGCGGGCAGCACCCCCGCCACGGGACGGACCCGGCCGTCGAGCCCCAGCTCGCCGATCATCACCATGTCCGCGCACGCCTCGGCGGGGAACGCGTTCTCTGCGCCCAGCAGCGCCACGGCGATGGCGACGTCGAAACCGCTGCCCCGCTTCGGCATGCTCGCGGGGAAGAGACTGACCGTGACGTGCCGGTTGGGCCACTGCTCACCGCTGTTGAGGATCGCCGCCCGGGCGCGGCTACGCGCCTCGTTCAGCGCGGCGTCGGGCAGGCCCACGAGGTGCAGGCCCGGAACGCCGCTGGTGATGGCCGCCTCGACGTCCGTCAGTGGTCGTAAAGCCACAACGGACTAGCCGCCAAAAGAGGCGGCCCGGACACGGTGATCTCACCCACCGGCCGGGCCTAGATCAGGAATCGAGGTCCTGACCCATGGAAAGAATCCCATGCCGCATCTCTTGGTGCGACGCGACCCACCAGAACGACAAGCCGAACCGCGCGAACCACCGGAAGGTTCTCCTCGACTCCGAGACCGTGCGCGTGGTCGCCCGGTGGACGGAGCGCCTCGACGGCCGCCCGTCGATGGGGCCGATCATCTCCGTCCGCTCCCCGCACGTCCCCGACGCGTTCGGCCTCGACCTCTCCCCGAAGGAGGCCGTCGAACTCTGCGACCTGCTCTGCGCGCTGTGGGAGAACAGCGGCGTCCTCGGGTTCGCGTCGACCCTCGCGGCCGGCGCCGCGGTCCTTGCCCCGCACGACGCTTACAGCGCCGACGAGCCGCTGTACGTCGCCGACGACGCCTCGGAGCGCATCGAGGGGGGCGAGGACCGATGACGATCCTCGACGAGCGCGGCGTCACCGACCTGTACGCCGAACAGTCCGAGCGGATCCGGCGGATCATCGCCGCACAGCTCAAGCCCGCTGACAAGCACGTCGCCGACGACCTCGCCCAGGAGGTCTGGCTCGGCTTCTGGCGGACGCAGGTTCGCGGCACGGACGTCACGTGCCCCGCGGCCCTGCTCGCCACGATGGCCCGCCGGCGGGTGGTCGACCACTACCGCCTCGCCCGCGTCCGTCGCGAGGTCGCGACCGAGGACATGGCGGTTTACGCGGACGGGGGCGCGCGATGACCGGCCCGGAGCGCCCGGAGCGCCCGGAGTGGGCGGAGTACGTCAACAACGCCCTCATGGAAGCCGTCGCATGGGGCACCGGCGGCGAGGACCGTCTCACGGCTGCGGAGGCCGATCTGCTGATCGCGATCAGCTTCCGTGTCCGTCACCGTCTCGGCGAGACGGCGCTCAACGGGTTCTCCCTCGCCCCGCTCGCCGAGGTCACGCTCAAGCGCGGCATCGACGAGATCAACGCCGAGACGGAGGAGAGCCGATGACCGGCCGGGAACTGCCCGACTGGGCGAAGAAGGTCAGCGCCGCCCTGACCGCCGCAGAGGTGGCCGGCCGCGGCGAACTGGACCAGGTCGAGAGTGACCTGTTCGACCTGCTGTCCATGCGGCTGCGGCACCGCCTCGGCGACCTGCGGCCCGACACCGACACGGAGAAGCGGCTCGGGTTGACGTGGGCCGCCACCATCGCGCACATCGGCCGGCGGGTCTCCGATGCCCTCCAGGCCGAAGCCGACCAGGGAGACAAGTGATGAACGCACTCGACCGGGCCGTGGCGGACGCGTTGGGCGCCCTCGAGGGGCTGCTGACGCTGCCGACCGACGAGGCGCTCCGCCAGCTCCGCTACGGCATCGAGGTCACCGACCGGATCGGCGCCCGTCTGGGCGTCAACGGGAAGCGGGGTGCGCTGTGAGCACGTCACAGCTCATCCAGCAGTCCGGCGCCGTGGCCGTCACGTGCGTGCTGCTGCTGACCCTCGTCGTCGTGGTCCTGCGGCTGCTGGCGCTGCCGCTGGTCCTGGCCGCGATGGTCCTCGACAAGGGCGCCGAGTTCGCCGCCCGCCCCCTCACGATCTCGACGACTTCCCCGGATTGGAGGTATCGCCGATGAGTTGGGACGTCCGCTCCGAGCGGATCACCGCCCGCGCTCAGGCCGCCAAGGATCAGGCCGAAGCCGAAGCGATCCGCGCCCAGGCCGCCGCCGCCCGCGCCCAGGCCGACGACGAGCGCGCTGCCCGCGCCGAGCAGCGGAAGACCGAACGGCGGACCGAACGCAGGAAGCGTTGGGCCGACCAGCGCGCGGCCGTCGCCGGCCGGATCCGCCGCTACGCCGTACCGGTCGCTGCGATCGGCTCACCGGAGGTCATCGCCTGGGCCGGGCAGTACGGCTTCGGCTCCGAGAAGATGCACCTCGGCGTCCTGGCGCCGCTGCTGCCGGTCGCCCTCGAGGGCGGTGTCCTGTACTCCGCGACGCTGGCGCTCGAAGCCGTCGACGCCGGGAAGCCCGCCGGCAAGTACCGGGCCGCGACGTGGGTACAGGCCGCCATTGCCGCGGCACTGAACTACTGGCACGGCTCGAAGGACGGCGCCGACGTCGGCGTGGCGCTGGCGCTTACCTCGCTGCTCGGCATCGTGATGCTTGAGCTGACGATCGCCCTGCGTCGTCACAAGGCGAGCGGCCGAAGCTCAGCCGAGATCCGTACCGGGCTGGTGCGCCGGATCCGGTACCCGCGGCTGTCGATGGCCGCGGCTTCGATCGCCGCAGCGCGCGGCCTCGACGTCGAGGCGGCATGGCGGGCGGCGTGGGTCGACCGGTACGGCATCGGCCCGGACTCGACTCGACGCGACCGGCAAACCGCCCGCGTGATCCTCGCCCGGCAACAGCGCGCCGACCGTAAGGCCGCCAAGGCGGGTCACCTCGCCATCGTCGACGGCGCGATCGTTCGGCCGGCGCCCGAGCCGACCGAAGCCGAGCGGCAAGCCGAAGCGTTCGCGGTCCTGTTCGGACTCGACCTGTCTGACGAGGCGCTCGCCGACTGGCTCAATGACCCCCCGGACGACGCGGTCACATCGGCCACCGAACCCCCGGACACCGGCGGTCCGCAAGGCGGCTCGAGCGCGGCGAAGCGACCGGGTCAAATCTCTGGCGACCAGGGCGAACGCGAGACGCCCGGCGACGGCGACCGGGCCAAGGCCGCCGATGTGCGCCGTGCCCGCGGCGAGCAGACCCGCGCCCGGATCGCCGACTACATCGCCAAGCACCCGAAGGCCACCGTCGAGCAGATCGCCAAGGCGCTCGACATGAGCACCGCGACCGTCAAGCGCCACCGCCGAGCGATCCAGTCCGGCGAGTAACCACCGAAGGAAGGAAACCGAGATGGGTCTCTTCTCGAACTCGAAGAAGGACGTCCGCCCCGAACAGATGGCCCGGATCCAGAAGTCCCGGAAGGACCACGAGGCCGCGATGGCCAAGGGCGACGAGGCCGCGATCAAGCGGGCGATGTCCGTAAGCGACCGGGTCTGGAAGAACTCCACGGCCGCCGAGCAGCAGGAGTCGATCAAGTCTTCGCGGAAGCGCTGGTTCTGACCCACCGACCAGGAAGGGAAATCGAGATGGCCCGGAAGAACACCGACCACAGCAAGTGCCGCAACTCCAACCGGTCGATCGAGGCCGCGCAGCGCGACGGCGTCTGCCCGACGTGCGACGGCCGCGGCGAGCTGGTCAGCAACTTCGGCGGCGAGCACCGGCACGTGCCGTGCCCCGACTGCCGGTAGTCACCCGATAAGCGCGGGCGGCGGCCCTCGTCTCGCCAGACACGCCGCCGCCCGCTCCCAGCCAAAGGACTGGTGATCCAAGGATGACGGTTAACCCGCATGATGGCGACTTCCGCGCGGAGGTCGTTCCGCTCCGCCCGGAGGAGCGCCGAGAGCACTACCGGGAGCAGGACGCCCCCGAGCGGGAGCACCGCTCCCCGGCGATCCTCGACGACGGCGGCGAGGTCCTCGACGCGGTCATCGTCGAGGAGACGCCGGCCGTTCCCGTCGACTCCCCGAACGTCGTCGGGGAGCGCGGCGGATGGCTCGAGGAGCGGCGCGCCTACCTCGACACGGCGCCGGCGGTTGTTCCGCCGTGGCTGCGGGACAAGACCGAGTTCGCCGAGAACGCCAAGCTCACCGCGCGCTACTACGGGCACAAGGCCGGGTTCCACGCCGCCCGCACTCCGGTGTACGCCCTCCGCTTGTGGACGCGGGCGCCGCGCGGCACGGTCCGGCTCACCTACCGGTGGTGGCTCTGGATCACGGACGCCGAAGCCCGCCCCGTGATGGCTAAGGCCGCTGCTCAGGCCGATCCGGGCGCGTGGATGGCGTTGACGTCGATGCAGACCAAGCGCACCGGTCCGCGGCGGCGTCAGTCCATCGTCGTGGCCGTGCCCGCCGCGGTGCTCGTCACGCTCGCCGCGGTGCTGCTGCCTGTCTGGGCGCTCGCCGCCGCGGCGGCCGGCGTCGCCTCCCTGCTCGGGTTCGCTGGCCGCGACCCGGACAAGCCCATCGTGTCCCGGTACGTCTCGATCCAGATCATGCGGCCGTTGTCCTCACCGGAGGTCGAGTCCGCCCTCGAGGCGATCGGTGTGAAGGGCCGCGTCGACTGGCCGGAGCCGATCCAGACGGACGGGCCGGGATGGCGCGCCGAGGTCGACCTACCGGGCGGCACGACGGCCGATGCGGTGCTGGAGAAGCGCAAAGAGCTCGCCGGGGCGATGCGGCGTCCGCTCGCCACGGTGTGGCCGGCCACCGACACCGATGCGCACCCGGCGCGGCTCGTGTTGTGGGTCGCCAAGCAGGACCCGTCCAAGATGCCGCGCCGACTGTGGCCGCTGCTCAAGTCCGGACAGTGCTCGCTGTTCGACCCGATCCCGTTCGGCTTCGACCCGCGCGGGCGGCTCGTCGACCTGCCGCTGATGTACGCGAACATGCTCATGGGCGGCGTTCCGGGGTCCGGGAAGACGTCGGCCGTCATGGCGATCGCTGCGGCCGGCGCCCTCGACGTCACGTGCGAGGAGTGGATCTACGAACTCAAGGGTTCCGGTGACCTCGAGGGCCTCCGCCGGATCTGCCACCGGTACGTGTCCGGTGATGATGACGAGCACTGCGAGGCGGCCCTCGACGGGCTCAAGGCGCTCGAGAAGGAGCTCAAGCGCCGGAAGGCGGTCATCGCCGATCTGCCCGTCGAGGACGTCCCGAACGGCCGCAAGACGTACCCGCACCTCGCCAAGCGCCGTCACCTGCGGCTGCACCCGCTGCTCGCCATCTTCGACGAGGCCCACACGCTGTTCGAGCACGAGGAGTACGGCAAGGAGGCCGGGGAGATCGCCGCCCGGCTGATCAGGAAGGCCCGCGCCTACGGCATCATCCTCGTGTTCACGACGCAGCGGCCGGACGCCAAGAGCATTCCGAAGGGCGTCAGCGATAACGCGATGCTGCGGTTCTGCCTGGCGGTGGCCGCCCAGCCGGCCAATGACATCGTGCTGGGTACCTCGATGTACAAGCGCGGCGTGCGCGCCACGATCTTCGACCCGAGCAAGGAGCAGGGCACCGGGTGGCTTGCCCGCTCGGCGCTGAACACCGAGATCGTGCGGGCGGCGTTCATCACCCAAGACGAGTCACACGCCATCGGCCAGCGCGCCTACGCCCTGCGCAAGGCCGCGGGCACGCTCACCGGCGAGGCCGCGGGCGAGACGATCGAGCGGGTCGACGACTCGACGCTCGTCGACCACCTGCGGGCGATCTGGCCGGCCGGGGAAGACACGATGCACAGCCACCGGCTCGTCGAGGCGCTCGCCGCGTACAAGCCGGAGCTCTACGGCTCGTGGGTGGCCACCGACCGGCCCGTCGAGGCGATGAGCGAGGACGAACTCCGGGAGCTGCGTTCGCACCGCTCGACTTTCCTGTCCAACGCCCTGCGGCCGTTCGGCGTGAGGACCCGCCAGATCAACAAGCGCGGCGACGGAGGGGGCGGCAAGGGGCTGCGGTACGAGGATCTCCCGGAGCGCCGCGGCGGCGTCGACGACGATCCGAGCGAGGAGTGAGCGGGTTCACCACCCCCGAAACCGGTTTCGGGGGTGGTATCGCCGAAACCCCGCCTCGACCTGGACGGTTACGGGTTTCGCCCCCACAGCGCAGACGCCGGAAACAGCCCCTCACGGGGCGTCCGAGAGCCCCGCCGGCCGGGTCCGAACCCAAGCGGGCCCCGGTGGTGTAGCAGCACCGACCGGAGCCCTGAGCCCAACCAGATGCAGCCTGGAAGGACCTACGCCGATCATGTCAGAGAAGACGAACGAAGACCCCGCGCGGGGCACCGGCAGGAGCCACGCGGGCAACGCGACGACCGCGGGTATGTGGGGTGGCCACCCGGCGCCCGACCCGCGCAGCAAGGACAAGAAGTGAGGCCGGCCGCGGCGGTCGGCTCCGACTACGTGTGCCCGCTCTGCCGCGTCGACTTCAAGACGTACAGCGCATTCATCGCCCACCACTGCACCGGCTGACGTAGCCGAACGCGAGGACGCCCCCGTACCGGACCGACCGGGCGGGGGCGTCCTGGCGTCTGTGGTCAGTCGGTGGCGTCGTCCTGGTGCTCGGCGACGAACGAGCCCTTGCCCTTGACGGTGATGATCAGGCCCTCAGCCCGGAGTGTCTCGACGCTCTTCCGGATGGTGCCGCGAGCAAGCCCGGTCGCCTGTTCGAGATCCGTCTCGCTCGGCATACGCCGGCCCGGCTCGATCTCGCCGGACTCGATCCGAGCGCGCAGCGCATCGACGAGTTGCCGGTACACCGGCACCGCCGAATCAGGATCGATCTTGATCTCGCGCATGATCCCGAAGCTAGGTGACCAGGTACGGCCGTACATAGATACGCTCGTGCATAGACGAGCATGTACAAGAGGATTACCGTCTGTGGCATGACCGTTAGCGACGAGACGAAACAGCTCGGTGATCTCCAGGCGAAATGGGGCCGGTCATGGCGTATCTGGCGCGGCCGGCGAACCTCCGACATCGACGACGAGCGCACCGGCGCGTGGATCGCCTCGCGTATCAACCCGACGGCCGGTCCCGACCCCACCGTCATGCGGGACACGCCCAGCGACCTCAACGAGGCGCTGCACATGCAGCTCATGCTGATCGACCAGGGGCGCAAGCCACTCACGGTCTCCGAGATGGGCCCGGAGTGAGCGGCACCGACCGGCCCGGTCCTCCGGAGTCGACACGCGGCGAGGAGTACGACCAGGCGCTCACCGGCCTCCGTGAAGTGCTCGAGCAGCCGACCGCCGGCCATCTACGCCGCGGCGCCGAACTCGCCGAACTCGACCGTCTCATCAGCCGCTACCTCGACGAGACCAAGCAGATCCTCAACGAGATGGACGGCAACGACAAGTAAGAACTCCGCGCGGCCGGACTGACGCCCCCAGCGAGGACGGCCGCGCGGGCCGGACGGGGCGGGCAGCGAGTCGGCGAGGACGCGGCTGCCCGCCCCTTTTCCGTGAGTTTCGCGAGGCGCCAACGCGCACGCGCGTCATCTCACGCACTGGTACACCCAGTGCCCATCACGGCCACACGTACCCGCGTCGTGGTACAGCCTCGCCGCGCTCAACCACGCATCGCCGGCCGTCATCCGCAAATCAGCGAGCGGAGGCGGCGACGGCATCCCCAATTCGCCCGCCAGCTCGACGAGACGCGCATACGACGCGGACGTGTGGACCGCGCCGACCATCGCCCCGGCGCCGGCGAGAACGAACGCGTCGCAGGCTTCCTCAAGCAGCGAGACCCGATCGCCCGCCCCATGCCTACGCCGCATCGTCGCCATCCTCGCGATACCGCCACTGCGGCCGGTCGACCACCACCGGACGCGGCACCAGCCGATGCATCTCCGCAGGCGTCATCCCATGCTGCTCCGCCCACTCGTTACACGCGGCCCGGTAGCGGCGGAACGCCGCATACGTCGGATGCGCGTACCGGGCCTGCTCCTCCGGCGACACCTCGTCCTTCCAGTCCGGGTAGCTGAACCGCCACAGCCGCTCAGGAGGAAGATCCGGGTCGACCGGGCGCCGGCGCTTCACGACACCACCCGGAAGCCATACGGACGCCGAGACGCGCCCCGACGCTGCGGACGATCCATGTCGTCGTCCTGCAGACCAGACGGCAGCCGCAGAGAGGCCAGCAGCCGCGACAGCAGAATGGACTGCTGCCGAGATTCCACCAGCAGCGGATGCGCGACCTCATCCCCGCGGGCGTTCCGGAGCGTAAGCGGCGCGTTCTCCAGCTCGGCAGCCATCGAATCGAGCCGATCCGCACACCGAACGGCCTGAACCAACAGCAATTCCTCGTGCGTATCGAGATCCAGATCGAGATCCTTCACGATGCTGTTCCACAGCTTCCGACCGGCTCGACCTGCGCCTTTAGGCGGCGGCGGTGGCTTGCGATCATCCACTCAGATCACCTTCCTTGGGATCGTTTCAGGGTCCAGACAGGGACAGGCGCTAAACGGATCCGGGGCCGCTGGGAAAAACGATCTTGGGTCGCTCCCCAGGGTCATCACGCAGTCACTCACAGCAATCCTGGATGCTGCTCGGGTGGCCGCTGCCGCTTGGGGCGCTTGGCTTGCGCGGCGCGTCCGCCCTGCTGCCCGGTGCGGGATCGGTGATGGTGCTGGCAGAGCGCGCGGAGGTTCCACAGCTCGTGGTTGGTGTTGCCGTTGATGTGGTCGACCTCCAAGCGGTCTGTGCTGCCGCAGATCGTGCCGTCGTAGCTGATCGGCCATTGGCAGACCTGGTCACGGGCAAGGACGGCCTCTCGCCTGGCGTGCCAGTCGACTGGCCTTGGTGCGGCGCGCCATTGGCCGGCGCCTTCTCGCATGTCTCGCGGATCGTCCTGGATTCGCCTAGGCACTGTGGGTCTCCTCTGCTAGCTGGGCCTGCTGCAGCCGCTCGAATGCCGCACGGTCGACGCCGTGCCCGTGGCCCCATTGGTCTTGTGCCTGCCGCCACTTCTCGCGTGCCCGCAGCGTCGGGTATCGGCAGGAGTCCTCGACGAGCGGCATCCATCGGGCCTCGTGGTAGATGAGCAGGTGATCAGGGATCGTCGGTTCGGTCACGTGTGGTCCTTCGTGTGAGTGGGACGGCCGGCCTGCCACGGTCGGCCGGCCGTCCCGTTCCGTGGCCGCGACGCATGAGCGGGAAAGGAGGAACCGCTCACGCGTCCGCCCGATCTCGGGTTACCAGCCCGAGCGGTCAGGCTGCTGGTGGTAGCTCAGGGCCGCCGCGGTGGACGGAGTGGCGGGCCCACTGCTGGAACTGCTCGGCGACGCTGGGCGGCTCGTAGTCCGCGGGCTGCTCGTCGGCCTGGTCCTCGATGCCGAGCTCGGTAGCGGCCTTGCTCAGCGCGCGGGCCATGGCGGAGTCCTGGGCGGCTTCCTCGCGGCGCCGGATCCAGGCCCGGATCGGGTCGTCAGTAGTTCCCACGAATCCACCCTTCCGGGTCGCTGACGAGCTGCTCGGGCGGCTTGTGGTCGAGGCCGAGCCAGTCGGCGCCACG
Organism: Actinoallomurus sp. NPDC052274; assembly: GCF_040679475.1. NCBI lineage: Bacteria > Bacillati > Actinomycetota > Actinomycetes > Streptosporangiales > Thermomonosporaceae > Actinoallomurus > Actinoallomurus sp. NPDC052274. The sequence goes on along the minus strand of NZ_JBFAUT010000077.1, from coordinate 8,535 downwards.
GCCACCGGTGCGGCGGCAGGCACGCTCGACGGCCGTGCGGATGAGCCATCCGACGTGACCGTCACTGCCGATCCGGCGGTCACCGACGAACACCTGATCTCCATGGCCCATCGCCGCGGGCTGCCATCCGAGGTGGGCGTGTTCGGCAGACAGCTCCCGGTACGGCATCCGTCCCTTGGCGTTCGGCCGGTTCTTCGCGAGCGGCTCGTACTGCGGCACGCCCTCACCGCGCATGGCCGCGGTCCATCGGGCGATGTTGCGGTACCGGTTGGTGTCCGCGGCGAGCAGCACGGCCACGGCTTCCTCGATCTGCCGAACGGCGGTGATGGCGGCTTCCGGGTCGCCGGCGTTGGCGCGGATGTCCTCGGCGAGGGCGTCGAGACGGACCAGGCGGGCGGCACGCCGCGCGGATTCGTAGGCGAGTTCGGCGGCTTCGGTGGCGAGGCGGGCGTGGTCGAGGGCGTGGCCGGCGTCGGCGAGGTCCTCGGCGGTCACGGCCTGGTCGCCGTCGAGGATGCGGCGCCGTAGTTCGTCGTTGTGGTTCCGGGCGTCGGCTTCGGCCTGCCGGGCGGTGTCGAGTTGCTGCCGCGCTTCGGCGATCGGGTCGGTTGCGGTCTTGGTCATGCGGTCTGTCCTTCCGTGTGAGGGGTTGAGGTGGTGGCCGGCCGGGCCGGGCTTGCCCTCGACCGGTCGACGACGCATTGCGCGTGCCACCACCGGCCGTTGACGAGGGCGATCAGAGTTCCTCGGATGAGCGTCATCCGGCAGGACGGACAGACGCCGCCGCAGCGTCTGGCTTTCATGACACGGGCCGCGCGGATCACGTCGCCTCCCGCTTGGTGATCCTGATCAGCAGCGTGAAGCCCGGATTCCACGGGGAACGGCCAGACAGGTTCACGTCGAGCCCCAGCTCGCTCATGTCTGTGATGAGATCGGCGAGGTCCTCGCCGGCCGCGCTGTACGGCTCACCGGTCAGCACGTGCCTGCCGGTCTCGTCGAGCCAGATGCGGGCGTGGTCGAGGAGCCGGTAGTGCCGCTGGCAGACGCATAGCTCGGTGCCGTTGTGGGCGATGCAGCGCTTCCCGGCGACGACGCGCGGACAGACGACGGCGCCGGACGGGCGGAGCCCGAACATGTCGTGTGCCCGACGTTCCTGTTCCTCTGCGGCCGTCGCGGTCACTTGTCCTCCTTAGGCGGGTCGTAAATCCATGGGTGAACCTCGTATCGCGGGGATGCCTTACGACCACGGCGGCCGGGCGTCTCAGGCGCCGGCTGCAGTGCAATCCACCCGTAGTCCTCCAGTTCGGCAAGAGCGGCGCTCATGTCGTCCATCGAGGCGGCCCACTTGCGGCCCTTGAGTGCCTGCCACGCGTCCCGCGCGGTGAACTCCGTCTCTGGCTTCTTACGCGCGCGTAGCCACGCGAGGAGGTCGCGGAGAGGCTTGGTGCGGCCGGTGTGGTCGGCGCCCATGAGGTCGAAGACGGCGCGGGCGTGGGCGATGAAGTAGGGCGCCATGGCCAGCACATCGGCCATGCGCTCACCCGTGATGGTGCGTCCGCCCTGCGGGTCGTCGTACAGGGAGAGGCACGCGGCGATGCGGATGAGCTGCCCGCGGAACTTGCCCGCCCAATCGGCGATGTCATGGAGGTCACCGCCGGGCTTACGGCGCTTGGCGAACTCGTTGTAGTACGCGCTGAACAGTTCGCGGGCCTCCTCCGAGAGGACGACCCGGAACCTTCCTTCCATGGGCGGGTAGAGCTCACAGAGCATGTCCCGGATGTGCCGGTCGTACTCGTTGAAGACGTCGAGCGGAATCGACGGCGCATCGAACGTGTCAGATTCGCTCGGCGGCGGCAGGCAGTACAGGAAGCGTCCGAGGAGGCCGTTCTCCCGGAACTCCGGGTTCTTCTTCTCGATCCCGGTGAGAATGCCGGGCTGCATGATCAGCCCGATGGCCAGGAACGTCCACGGCATGTGGAGGTTCGTTCCGCCGGATCGGTCGATCGTGTAGGGACCGCCGCTGTACGCCTCCAAGAGGAGGTCAGTGTTCGCCTTGCCGTTGTTGCCGTACAGGCCGGCGGCGACCTTGAGCAATCCGCCCTCGGAAGCGAGCAGCCCGATACGGCCGCCCTGGGTCGCCATCACTTTCGACAGCGCCTCAAGCGTGGCATCCCGGATTAGCAGCCGGGGGAGGGCGGGCACGTCGCCCAGCTTGAGGAGGCGCATCCGCGCGGCTTCCGCCTCGGCGCGGGCGTTGCCGGGCTTGTCTCCGGCGGCCTTCTGCTCCGCTTTCGCCATCTCCGCCTGAGTGATGCGGATCTCTTGGGCTTTGGCCTCGATCTCTGGGCGCTTGGCCTCGATCAGTGTCGTCTCGCACTCTCGGAGCGGCTGTGCTGCGAGGTTGAGCGCGGGCGTCTTCTTCTCAGACGAATCCGCCAGGGCCGCCAGGTAGAGAGCAAGCGTCTCCGTCCATCCGGGCTTGACCTCGACGTACACATGTCCGCCCGTACAGATGGACAGGACGGCGAGGCACGCGAACGCGAGCAGATCGGGGGGCACCTGGAGGGACGTGGCGCCGTGTTTCACGAACTCGCCGAGCTTGCCGAGACGCTCGACCGGGAACGGCGGCAACGGCGGGGCGTCGACCGGAATCGGGTCTTCCCACTCCTCGATCGGCGTCCCAGAAATCCCAGAATCAGCGTTCGGCGCTTCCTCAGTGGCGACCGCGCGAATTCTGGGATTTGTGGGATGCGAAACCGGGTGCGCGGGGGTCGGCCCGCCCTCGCACCGGCAGGCGGTCGGATGCATATCGCATCGCCGGCAGTAGTAGGGGTCCGATGCGGCGGTCACTTCGCCTCCCACGAGACGGGGCCGCCCTGGTGGTCGCCGGGGCGCGGGTCGCCGAAGCGCTCACGGCCGTCCGGGCCCCAGCGGAGCGCCTCGAGTTCGGCGTGGCTGCGCATCCTGGTGATGCTGCTCATGTGCGTCCGGAAGCGTTCTTCGTCGGCGAGGATCTCCGCTTCGAGCTGCCGCCGGCCGACCTCGATACCGGACTCGAAGCCGAGTCGATATGTCTGCTCGAACGCTGCCTTGTCGGCCGCAGCCCGGTTGCCGATGTCCTCGACGAGCTGCTGAGCGAGGCGGATGAGCTGCTCGTCGACGAGCCCACGCGCTACGCTGTTCGTGGTGTTGTTGGCGCTGGTGGAAGTATCAGCGTTGGGGCGGCCGTCCGGGGCGAACGGGCGGCCGTTCTGCTTCTCACCGGGCGGCGCGCCGGACGTCATCGAGGTCACGCAGCCTCGCCCCCGACCTTCACGGCGCGGGCCTGGGCGCGTTGCGCGCGAACCATTTCGACGAGTTCGGCGATGGTGTGCCCGCCGGGTGTGTGCGCGGCGCGGGCGACCTCCTCAACGGGAAGCGCATCGATCTCGGCGCACGCGTCCGTCAAGAGCTGCGCCGCTTCCGTGATGGCCTGGTCGCGAGTCATGCGGCCTTCCCGACCCTCAGCCACGTCATGACCTCGGCTTTCTTGTAGCGCACGAGTCTCGGACCGAACTTGCGCGGACGAGGGCCGATGCCCATACGCGCCCAGCGCTTAGCCGTGGCCACGGATGCCGGGCCAACGCCGGAAGCACGGGCGAGCTCTACGAATTCGAGGCGCGTGATCCACTCGTCGAGTGACTGTGTCCTCAGATGACAACTGGTGACCGTCTGATCATCCATGAGCACAAGGGTGCATGAGGGCTTGCGCGGTGTCAACTCTCGCCTTATTGTCATCTCACGTGACAACCGACGGATGGGCTAGCCAGTTGATCAGCGTTGCGGCGAGTGAGATCAAGAGGCATCGAGGCCGGCGAGGGCTGAGCGCACAGCAGGTCGCGGATGCGTGTAGCGAGTACGGCGTCTCGATGAAGCGGAGTGTCATCGCAAACCTGGAGAGCGGCCGGCGCCCCACGCTCAGCGTGATCGAGCTGGTGGTCCTGGCCAAGATCCTGCGGGTAGCCCCGATACAGCTATTGCTTCCAATAGGGCACGCGGAAGAGGTCGAAATCCTGCCTGGCCAGGTCATGAGCACGTGGGACGCGGCGAAGTGGTTCGCCGGAGATCAACCGCTGCCCCATGTCGACGCAGAGGGCAATCGTCTCCCGATAGACCCCGAGGATCTAGCCGCCTGGAACAGTGGAGCGCCGCCGGTTCCTTACTTTCGCCGTCTTGATCAACTGATAACGGCGCGCGAAGTCGCGTTGTCCGACGCTGCAGCCGCTCACCGCTCCGCCAGGGCGGCACTCTCTGAGGAGCAGCGCGACATCATGAAGATCCGAGCGGAGTCTGAGGAACGACGAGTCCGCGAGATCGAGCGCGAGATCCAACGCGGGCGGAAGCACCTACGGCAGCAGGGCCTAGTACCGCCCAAGTTGCCGCCGGAACTAGCTCATCTCGATGAGGGAGAGCGATGACCGCCGCGCGCCTCCACGCCGTTCCCGACGAGCCGCCGCGCGTCGTCGGCTACGTCCGCGTCTCTACCGCCCGCGAGGAGATGATCTCCCCTGAGTTGCAGCGTGCAGCAATTGAGGACTACTGCCGGCGCCGCGGCTACATCCTCGACGAGATCATCGAGGACCTCGACGCGACGGGGCGGAACTTCACCCGTAAGGGCGTACAGAAGGCCATCGAGCGGGTAGAGAATGCCGGTATCGCGGTGGTGGTCGTCTGGAAATTCAGTCGGTTCGGTCGTGACCGTCTCGGCTGGGCAACGAACCTTGACCGCGTCGAGTCCGCCGGCGGGCGACTGGAGTCCGCGACCGAGGACGTCGACACCTCGACGTCAACCGGCCGTTTCAGTCGGGGCATGTTCGCGGAGATCGCTGCGTGGGAGTCCGAGCGCATCGGCGACGGCTGGAAAGAGGCGCATCAGAACCGCCTGCAGAACGGCTTGCCGCACACGGGCCGGCCGCGGTTCGGGTACGACTACCACCGGGCAACGAACGCGTCTGTGGCGTGCCCGCAGGGCTGTGGCCGGGGGGAGTGCGAGACCGGCTACCGGATGAATCCGGAGACCGGCGCGGCCGTCGAGGAGATGTACGCCCGGTTCCTCCGCGGAGAGTCGTACCTGAAAATCGCGGTGTGGTTGAACTCCCGTGCGCTCTACACGACGGGCGGTAAGCCCTGGACGGATCGGGTCGTTCGCCGGTTCCTCGACACGGGTTTCCCCGCCGGCTTCCTCCGCGTCCATGACAAGGCGTGCCGATGCAAGACTCCGCAGACCTGCGACCGGAACACCTTCTATCCCGGTGCGCAGGAGCCGATCATCAACGCGAAGACCTGGGAGGCGTACCGGCGGGACCGTAAGCGCCGTGCGAACCTCCCGCCGCGGGTCAACACTCCTACCTATGCGACTAGCGGCCTGGTGAAGTGCGGACGGTGTGGCAGCGGGATGACCGCGCACACCATCACACACCACAAGGTCAAGAAGCCGGGCTACATGCTCCAGTGCGGCAAGTACCACCGTTCCCGCGAATGCGAGGGGGCATGGATCGCCCGCCCGCGGCTCGAGGCGATGATCCTCGGGTGGGTCAAAAAGGTCGCTGCGGCAGATGTGACCGCTAAGGCCGCGCTGATGACCGCGCGGTCAGCGGCGAGGACCACGGCAGCCGCCGAGCGGAAGCGACTCCTGCGGGAAGCTCAGGGACTCGCTAAGGCCCTGACGAACCTCACGATGGACCGCGCGAAAGGACTCGTGCCAGAGACGGCCTACGCCGACGCCCGAGACGAGCTGTTGCAGCAGCAGCAGACCGTAAACGACGCCCTCGACCGCCTCGCCGACGAGCGCGACCAGCTCACCGATCCGCCCGTACCCGTTGCCCGCGACCTGATGAAGCGGTGGCCCACTCTTCCGCCGGCCGTTCGCCGCGACCTGCTTGCCAAGCTGATCAAGCAGGTGACGGTGATCAGCCACGGCAACGGCGTGGCCGACGTCAAGCTGATCACTACATGGGGCGAGGTGGTATCCCTTTAGAACCTTCGACGTCGACGAGTGCCCCGTCGACGCCCAGCAGCGCGACTGCGCGAGTTCGGGCCAGTGCCATCGTCAGCACACTCCTTTCAGATGGTCGACGGTGAAGCGGCCGGGCCCGTCGGCGAGCAGGCCGATGACGTCGATGCGGGCGGTGGCGTGGCCGACGCCGTGAGCGGCCAGCCAGCGGATCGCGAGGCGCCGTAATCGCGCGGCCTTGGCCGGAGTCACCGCCTCGACAGGCGTGCCGAACGCGGCGCTGGAGCGGGTCTTGACCTCGCACACCACCAACTCGGTGCCGTCGCGGGCCACGATGTCCAACTCGCCTTCGCCGCAACGCCAGTTGCGGTCGAGGATCTGCCAGCCGAGGCGGGTCAGGTGGTCGGCTGCGGCCTGCTCACCCTGCCGCCCGAGCGTGTCCTTCGCGAGCATGTGCTCACCTCCGATGTCGACGGTGCCGGAACGCCCACCGTCCGTGTCGACCGAACTCCGTTCTGTGGATAAGCCGTCGGACGGTGCGGGCGCTTGCCTCACCGTTCCGAGTCGCGCAGGGTGTCCTCCGTACGGTGGGCCGTGCCGCCGGCGTCCGCGCCCGGCGGGATCGCGGTTCCGGCAGCGACGGGTCGCCGAGGGAGCGCCATGGAAGCGGACCAGGAGACCAGCGTGCGGCTCGACGGCGAGCCCGGACCCGAGGCGCCCGGAGCGGGGACGAGTGAGAAGTGCGCCGCGAGGATTCCTACGACGCGCGACGATGAGGCCGGAGCCGAGCGCGCCAGAACCTCCGGTGAGCGGAGCGGCGCAGATTTCGTCGGTGACGCCGCCACGGAGATCACTGAAGGCATCGGCGCGGGTCCTGCCGGGGACGCCGGTGCGGAGGTCGCTCAACGGACCGCCGCGGTGCCGGTCGGGGAAGTGGCTGTGGAGGTCGCCGAAGAGATCGGCGCGGAGGGCCGGCGGATACTCGGCACGGAGGGCGGCGAAGCGTTCGGCGCGGTGCTCGCCGAGTTCGAGCGGCACCTGCGGACCGAACGCGGGCTGTCCGGCCACACCGTGCGCGCCTACCTGGGCGACATAGCCGATCTTCTCGCGCACGCCGGACGGATGGGGCTCGGGGACCTGGCCGGCCTCGACGTCCGGATGTTGCGGGCCTGGCTGGCCGCGCAGCATGCGCTCGGCAGGTCACGGGCGACGCTCGCCCGCCGGACGGCCTCGGCGCGGGTGTTCACGGCGTACGCCCACCGCCGGGGCCTGCTGCCGACCGATCCCGGCCCGTTGCTCGGCACGCCGAAGCAGGGGAGGAGCCTGCCACGAGTGCTGCGCCAGGATGAGGCCACCGCCCTGCTCGACCGGAGATCGGCTCCCCGAACGGGCGATGATGAGGGGACCGGTCCCGGAGCGGACCGGGAGAGTGCCATCGATGACGCTCCTGGAGCGGGCGCGGACGGTCCCTCAGCCGCCCTCGCCCTCCGCGATCAGGCCGTGTTCGAACTGCTGTACGGCTCGGGCATCCGGATCGGGGAGCTGTGCGGCCTGGACGTCGATGACGTCGACAGCGCCCGCCGTACGATCCGGGTGATCGGTAAGGGCGACAAGGAGCGGACGGTGCCGATGAGCGCGCCCGCCGCCCGAGCGGTGGAGGCATGGCTGGCGCGGGGCCGCCCCGGCCTCGTACGCGGACACAGCGGCCCGGCGCTGTTCCTCGGCAGCCGCGGGGGCCGGGTGCACCCCACGGTCGTCCGTCGTGCCCTGCATGACCGGCTCGCGGAACTGGGCCTGCCGGACATGGGCCCGCACGGCCTTCGCCACAGCGCGGCCACCCATCTCCTGGAAGGCGGCGCGGATCTGCGAAGCGTCCAGGAGATCCTCGGACACTCCTCCTTGGCGACCACGCAGGTGTACACCCACGTCTCGGCGGAGCGGCTGAGGGCCGCCTACCGGCAGGCTCATCCGAGAGCGTGACGCGCACCTCCCGCCGCCGCCCTCGAGGAGTGTCGGCGCCACCCGAGGCCACCTAAGCCCGGCGGCTGTGATTTCTTCGCTCTTCTCGCGTCGAGCCCCTTGAGCGCGCTGTGATGTGGGTGGGGACCCGATGGCCGTGGCGGTGAGTGCGGGTGGGGACCCGATTCCTCAGGCGGCGGGCGCGCAAGCCGAAGAGGGAGAGCCCCGCTGCCGCCGCGACGGCGATGGGATCGACGGACCCGCCGATGCCGGTCGTGGCGCTGACCTGCCGCGTCGCCGGTGCCGTGCCGTCTGAAGCCGTCCTCGTGAACGGATCGTCCGGAACGGTGCCGACCGGAGCCGTCGCCGATTCCGTGCTGCCCGGTGGGGTGCCGCCCGTTGCCGCGTCGTCCGGGGCTGGGTCGTCCGGGGCCGTCGCCGTAGGTGGGTCGTCCGGGGTCGTCGCCGCAGGCGGGTGGTCCGGCCGCGTGGTGGTGGGGCGGGCGGGGGGGGGGCGGGGCGGGGGGGGGTGGGGGGGGCGGGGGGGGTGGGGTGGGGGGGGGGGGTGGTGGGGCCCGGCCGCG
>NZ_JBFAUT010000076.1:0-37741 GCF_040679475.1 Actinoallomurus sp. NPDC052274 | reverse complement strand
CGCGCTGAAGGACACCGGCTTCCGGTGGGCGACCCGCTCCGGCGTGACCATCGCGATCGACGACGTCATCGCCCCGCCGAACAAGGCGGACATCATGGCGAACTACGAGCGCCGGGCCGACAAGGTCCAGCGCGAGTACGACCGCGGTCTGATCACCGACGACGAGCGCCGTCAGGAGCTCATCGAGATCTGGACCCACGCCACGGCCGACGTCGCCAAGGACATGGAGGCGGCCTTCCCCGCCACCAACCCGATCTGGATGATGATCAACTCCGGTGCGCGCGGTAACCCGCTGCAGCTCCGGCAGATCGCCGGTATGCGTGGTCTGGTCTCCAACCCGAAGGGTGAGACCATCCCGCGTCCGATCAAGTCGTCCTTCCGTGAGGGCCTGTCCGTGGTCGAGTACTTCATCGCCACGCACGGTGCCCGAAAGGGTCTGGCCGACACCGCCCTGCGTACCGCCGACTCGGGTTACCTGACCCGTCGTCTGGTGGACGTCGCGCAGGACGTGATCGTTCGCGAGGACGACTGCGGCACCGACCGTACGATCAAGTTCCCGATCGCGACCAAGAACGCGGACGGCAGCCTCACCAAGGTCCCGAACTCCGAGAACAGCCTCGTCGGCCGCAACATCGCCGAGGACGTCGTCGTGGACGGCACCGTCCTGTTCCCGGGCGGCACGGACCTGAACGACACGGTGCTCGACCGCCTCATCGAGGCGGGCATGGACGAGGTGCGCACCCGCAGCGCGCTGGTCTGCGAGTCCAAGATCGGTGTCTGCGCGATGTGCTACGGCCGCTCGCTGGCCACCGGCAAGCTCGTGGACGTCGGCGAGGCGGTCGGCATCATCGCCGCCCAGTCGATCGGCGAGCCCGGCACCCAGCTGACCATGCGGACCTTCCACACCGGTGGTGTGGCCGGTCAGGACATCACGCACGGTCTGCCCCGTGTCACGGAGCTGTTCGAGGCGCGCGTCCCCAAGGGCGTCGCCCCGATCAGCGAGGTGGCCGGCCGGGTCCGGATCGACGAGACCGAGAAGACCCGCAAGATCGTGGTCATCCCGGACGACGGTGGCGAGGAGATCGCCTACCCGGTGCCGATGCGGTCGCGGCTGAGGGTCAAGGACGGCGACCACGTCGACGTCGGCCAGCAGCTCATCGCGGGTGCCATCAACCCGCACGAGGTGCTGCGCATCCTCGGCCCGCGCGCGGTCCAGCTGCACCTGGTCGACCAGGTGCAGGAGGTCTACCGGTCGCAGGGTGTGTCGATCCACGACAAGCACATCGAGATCATCGTTCGGCAGATGCTGAAGCGGGTCCAGGTGCTGGAGTCCGGCGACACCGACATGCTGCCCGGCGTCGAGCTGGTCGAGCGGCCGCGGTTCGAGGAGCTCAACCGCGCCGTCGTGGCCGAGGGCGGTCAGCCCGCGGTCGGCCGGCCGCAGCTCATGGGCATCACGAAGGCGTCGCTGGCCACCGAGTCCTGGCTGTCGGCGGCCTCCTTCCAGGAGACGACGCGGGTCCTCACGGACGCGGCGATCCACGCCAAGTCCGACCCGCTGGTCGGCCTCAAGGAGAACGTCATCATCGGAAAGCTCATCCCGGCCGGTACCGGCATGCCGCAGTACCGCAACATCCGGGTCGAGCCGACCGAGGAGGCCAAGGCCGCGGTGTACTCCGTCGGGTCCTACGACGAGGGCGCCGAGTACGCCTTCGGCCAGGGTTCCGGCGAGGCCGTGCCGCTGGAGGAGTACGACTTCGGTCAGTACAACCGGTAGTCACAACGGGTGGACCACCACCAGGCAGGGGCCGTCTCCGGATCTTCCGGAGGCGGCCTTTCGCCGTTTCGTCACGAGCGTGCGGGACGGCGGTGATTTGCGGTCATGCCGGTGACCAGGCACTCTGGTGCGGTGAACCAGCGGAGGACGCCCCGACCGGTGGCCGCCGGACAGGCCGGGAGAGCGTGATGCGACACCCGCTCCCGAGCGCTGTCACAGGGCCGGTCCCCCCGAGGCGGGCCGCCCGCGGAGACGGCGCTGAAGGAGTCCGACGATGACCGAGCAGAACGGCGGCCAGGGATCCCACTGGCCCCCGCCTGAGCAGCAAGGATCATCCGAGCCGCCCGGCGCCGACCAGGGCGCCGCCGCGGATGGTCAGGAGCAGCCGAAGGACCCGGCGCCGCAGGGCCCCTCGGACGACGTCCTCGAGTCCGGTCGTACGGTCATGTTCGGCGCCCCGCGCCGCCCCGTGACTCCGCCCGCGTCCGAGGAGAAACCCGCCGAGCCCGGCTCCGGCGAGGCCGGCGCGGGCTCCGGTTCCGGTGAGCAGGCCCCGTCGCCCTACGGCACGCCCGGACAGCCGGGGACGTACTCCCCGCCGGGAGCGCCGCCCGCGTACGGCACGCCCGGCGCTCCGCCGCCTCCGCCGCCGTACGGCCAGCAGCCCTACGGCCAGCCGGGCACGCCGCCGTCCTACGGCCAGCCCGGGTACGGCCAGTCTCCGTACGGCACACCGGGCGAGCAGCCCGCGCCGTACGGCCAGCAGCCGCCGTACGGGCAACAACCCCCCACCGGGCAGCCGCCGTACGGCGGGCGCCCCGACGAGCAGCCGTCGTACGGCCAGTACGGCGCCCCGCCGCCCTACGGGCAGCAGCAGCCCTACGGCCAGGCGCCGTACGGTCAGCCCGGGGCGCCGTCGCAGTACGGCCAGCAGCCCTATGGCCGACCGGATGAGCAGCCGCAGTCTCCCTACGGCCAGCCCGGTTCGCCGTACGCCCAGCCGGGCCAGCAGCCCGGCTCGCCGTACGGGCAGCCCACGGATCAGCCGGCTTCGCCGTACGGGCAGCCCGGTGAGCAGCCGGGTTCGCCGTACGCGCAGCCTGGACAGCCGTCTGCGCCGTCCTACGGGCAGCCGGCGGGCTCGCCCTCCTCCGGCCAGACCAGCGAGCAGGGCGACCGGCAGCAGCCGTCTCAGGGCGAGCAGGCGCCGTACGGCCAGCCGGGGTCCGCCCAGCCGCACGGTGAGCACTTCGGATTCCCTCCGAGTTCGCCCTCCTTCGGTGAGCAGGGCGGGAGCGCGAGCTCCGGCCTCCCCTTCCCCGACCAGGGGAGCGCGGGGTCGGCCGCGGAGGAGGACGCCGCCGAGCGCACCACGTTCGAACCGCGGTCGGAGTCGACCGGCGAACGTCCCGCCCCGTCCGCCGAGGGCGGATTCGGCGCCCCGGCGACCACCGCGTTCCGCCCAGAGGGGGACAGCGGCACGGGCACCGGCGAGTACCAGCCGCCCTCCTCTTTCGGGGCGACCGCGTCGAGCGCCGGTACCGACGCGGCACAGCCGCCGTCCACGATGCTGGACCACCCGCTCGAGACGGGTTCGTCCGGCGGCGAGCAGTCATCGGGGACCGGAGACCTGCCGGCCTTCGGAGCTCCGGGGGGCGACGCCTCGTCGTTCGGAACGCCCGGCGGTGAGGCTCCGTCGTTCGGCGCGTCCTCCTCGGAGGAGTCGGCGTCCGGCGGATCGTCGCCGGCGGATGACCGGGGCGACGACGAGAAGGACGGCGTGGAGCGCACGATTCTCGTGCCGCCTCCGGAGGCCGGCTTCGCGAGCCAGAGCCGGACCGAGGAAGAGCCGCCGTCGTACGGCTCCGACCAGCCCGCCGCCGGCGCGTCCAACGTGGACGGCATCAGCACCACGGCCTTCGCCCGGCCGTCGTCCCCGGGCTCGACCGGCGACTCCGGCCCGTACTCCGCGCCTTCCGGTGGGGACTCGGGGTCGTACCCCGCGCCTTCCGGCGGGGACTCGGGCCCGTACCCGGCACCGTCGACCGGGGACTCCGTGCCGTACGCGACGCCGTCGACCGGGGACTCGGGTCCGTACGCGGCGCCGGCCGGCGGGGAGCCGGGCCGGCAGCCCTGGGCGCCACCGTCGAGTTCGCCGGCGTCCGCCGGGGAGCAGAGCGGCGGTCCGGAGTCCTCCAACCCCCAGGGATTCGGGCAGCCGCAGGGCTTCCCGCCGCCGGGTTACGGCCAGCCCGCCTACGGTCAGCAGCCGGGTTACGGCCAGCAGGGCTACGGTCAGCAGCAGGCGGGCCAGCAGGGCGCCGGATCGCAGGCCTACGGCGAGCAGGCGGGTACCGGCCAGCAGGGCCAGGGTCAGGGCCAGCAGCCGTACGGCCAGCAGGGTTACGGTCAGCAGGCCTATGGCCAGCAGCAGGGCTATGGTCAGCAGGGCTACGGCCAGCAGCCCGGTCAGCAGCAGCCCGGTCAGCAGGCCTATGGCCAGCAGCAGCCAGGCCAGCAGGGTTACGGTCAGCAGGCCTATGGCCAGCAGCAGGGCTACGGCCAGCAGGGTTACGGACAGCAGCAGCCGTCGCCGTACGGCGGCCAGCAGCCCTTCGGGCAGGAGGGCGGTTTCCCCGGTTACGACCAGGCGTCGTCCTCGTCCGGTGACGATTCCAAGCGCAAGCTCTATCTCGCCCTGGGCGTCGGCACCGTGGTGCTGGTGATCCTGGTCATCGTGCTCTTCATGTCCCTGTGACGCCGGGAGCCCGAGGGGCCCTCTTTCATCGCGCGGACGGGTAGGACAGAATGCCGACGGGAACATCCGTCGGCATTCTGGCGTTCTCCGGGTGAACGTCCCCCGGCGATTTTCGGCGTGGCGGGGCTTGTTTTGACCTCATGCTCGGGTGTTAGGTAGTCTCTCCCTTCGTGCCCGCGGGTTCGCGGGTTCATCGTGCGCGCACGGTCTCGGCGGCCATCCTTGTGATGGTCGGTCCGATCGGCGTGCGGTACGGATCCGACTCCCCCCGAGTTCGTCCGGCCCGGCACGGGCAGGCGACGAGGTGGCGGGCGCGACACGCCCGACCACGGGGGTGGGGGACGAGGGGAAAACTGCAGGTCCTGGCCGCGTAAGTGGTTCGTGACCTGGAGCCGTGCGAGAGCGCGGCAACCAAACGAAGACTTACCGGCTCGGTACGAGGAAGACGGAGACGCGGTGCCCACGATCCAGCAGCTGGTCCGTAAGGGCCGGCAGGACAAGGTGACCAAGAACAAGACCCCGGCGCTCAAGGGGAGCCCGCAGCGCCGTGGCGTCTGCACGCGCGTCTACACGACGACGCCTAAGAAGCCCAACTCTGCGCTTCGCAAGGTCGCCCGTGTCCGGCTGACGAGTGGGATCGAGGTCACGGCCTACATCCCCGGTGTCGGACACAACCTGCAGGAGCACTCGATTGTGCTCGTGCGCGGTGGCCGTGTGAAGGACCTCCCCGGTGTTCGGTACAAGATCATCCGGGGGTCGCTCGACACCCAGGGTGTCCGGAACCGGAAGCAGGCGCGCAGCCGCTACGGCGCGAAGAAGGAGAAGAGCTGACATGCCTCGCAAGGGTCCCGCAGGCAAGCGCCAGCTGATCGCTGACCCGGTGTACAACTCACCGCTGGTCACCTCGCTGGTCAACAAGGTCCTGCTCGACGGTAAGCGGTCGATCGCGCAGAGCATCGTGTACGACGCACTCGAGGGTTGCCGCGAGAAGACCGGCAACGACCCGGTCGTCACGCTGAAGCGAGCGCTCGACAACGTGAAGCCGACCCTCGAGGTCCGCAGCCGGCGCGTCGGCGGTGCCACCTACCAGGTGCCGGTCGAGGTGCGCCCGGCCCGCAGCACGACGCTGGCGCTGCGCTGGCTGGTGCTGTACGCCCGGCAGCGCCGCGAGAAGACGATGACCGAGCGGCTGATGAACGAGCTGCTCGACGCGAGCAACGGCCTCGGCGCGAGTGTGAAGAAGCGCGAGGACACCCACAAGATGGCGGAGTCCAACAAGGCCTTCGCGCATTACCGCTGGTAATCCCCAGCATCTAGTCGTACGAGACAACGAGGACGCGAGAAGTGGCTACTCAGACCGGCGTAGACCTGGCCAAGGTCCGGAACATCGGGATCATGGCCCACATCGACGCGGGCAAGACCACCACCACCGAGCGGATCCTGTACTACACCGGCGTCAACTACAAGATCGGTGAAGTCCATGAGGGCGCGGCCACCATGGACTGGATGGAGCAGGAGCAGGAGCGCGGCATCACGATCACGTCCGCCGCGACGACCTGTCACTGGACGGTCGACGACGTCGATCACACCGTCAACATCATCGACACGCCGGGTCACGTGGACTTCACCGTCGAGGTGGAGCGTTCGCTGCGCGTCCTCGACGGTGCCGTCGCGGTGTTCGACGGTGTCGCCGGTGTGGAGCCGCAGTCGGAGACGGTCTGGCGGCAGGCCGACCGCTACAACGTGCCGCGGATCTGCTTCGTCAACAAGCTCGACCGCGTCGGCGCGGAGTTCCACCGCTGCGTCGACATGATCGTGGACCGCCTGCACGCCACGCCGCTGGTGCTGCAGATCCCGATCGGCGCCGAGGCCGACTTCAAGGGCGTCGTGGACCTGGTCCGCATGAAGGCCCTGGTGTGGAGCGCCGAGGCCGCCAAGGGCGAGATGTACGACGTCGTGGACATCCCGGAGTCGCACGCCGACGCCGCCCGCGAGTGGCACGACAAGCTGGTGGAGACGCTGGCCGAGGCGGACGACGAGATCATGGAGCTGTACCTCGAGGGCAACGAGCCCACGACGGACCAGCTGATCCCGGCCATCCGCCGGGCCACGATCGCCGGCAACCTCACCCCGGTCACCTGCGGCACCGCCTTCAAGAACAAGGGCGTCCAGCCCCTGCTCGACGCGATCGTCAACTACCTCCCCTCGCCGCTCGACGTCGAGGCCATCCAGGGCCACGACATGAGCGACGAGGAGAAGGTGATCGAGCGCAAGCCGAGCGAGGACGAGCCGTTCGCGGCGCTGGCGTTCAAGATCATGAGCGACCCGCACCTCGGCAAGCTGACCTTCATCCGCGTCTACTCGGGCGTGCTGGAGGCCGGTTCCTCGGTCCTGAACAGTGTGAAGGACCGCAAGGAGCGCATCGGCAAGATCTACCGCATGCACGCGAACAAGCGTGAGGAGATCGACCGCGTGGGCGCCGGTGACATCGTCGCGGTGATGGGTCTCAAGCAGACCACCACCGGCGAGACGCTGTGCGACGACAAGAACCCCGTGGTTCTGGAGTCGATGACCTTCCCGGCGCCGGTCATCAACGTCGCGATCGAGCCGAAGACGAAGGCCGACCAGCAGAAGCTGGGCACCGCGATCCAGCGGCTCGCCGAGGAGGACCCGTCCTTCCAGGTGCGGACCGACGAGGAGACCGGGCAGACCATCATCTGGGGCATGGGCGAGCTGCACCTCGAGGTGCTGGTCGACCGCATGAAGCGCGAGTTCAAGGTCGAGGCCAACGTCGGCCGGCCGCAGGTCGCCTACCGCGAGACGATTCGCCGCAAGGTGGAGAAGGTCGAGTACACCCACAAGAAGCAGACGGGTGGCTCGGGCCAGTTCGGTCGCGTGATCATCGACCTGGAGCCCCTCGGCGGCGGCAGCGACGGCTACGAGTTCGAGAACAAGGTCACCGGTGGCCGCATCCCCCGGGAGTACATCCCGTCGGTGGACGCGGGTTGCCAGGAGGCGGCCGAGTTCGGCGTGCTCGCGGGCTATCCGATCGTGGGCATCAAGGTGACGCTGCAGGACGGCGCCTACCACGACGTCGACTCCTCGGAGCTGGCGTTCAAGATCGCCGGGTCCATGGCGTTCAAGGAGGCGGCCCGCAAGGCCGACCCCGCGCTGCTGGAGCCGATGATGGCCGTCGAGGTGACCACGCCCGAGGACTACATGGGCGACGTCATCGGCGACCTGAACGGCCGGCGCGGCCAGATCCAGGAGATGGGCGAGCGCTCCGGCGTCCGCGCCATCAAGGCGATCGTTCCGCTGTCGGAGATGTTCGGCTACGTGGGTGACCTGCGCAGCAAGACCCAGGGCCGGGCCGTGTTCACCATGCAGTTCGACTCCTACGCCGAGGTTCCGGGGAACGTCGCGCAGGAGATCATCGCCAAGGCGCGGGGCGAGTAACCGCATCGTGCCGCGCCGCGGCGCACACAAGACCAACCACTGAAGCAATGCGGTCGTTCAGACGGCCGAGGATCGCAGCAAGGAGACACCGGTGGCCAAGGCCAAGTTCGAGCGGACGAAGCCGCACGTAAACATCGGCACCATTGGACACATCGACCACGGTAAGACCACGCTTACCGCGGCGATTACCAAGGTGCTCCATGACAAGCACCCCGACCTCAACCCCTTCACGCCGTTCGAGGACATCGACAAGGCGCCGGAGGAGCGCGAGCGGGGCATCACGATCTCGATCGCTCACGTCGAGTACCAGACGGAGAAGCGTCACTACGCTCACGTCGACTGCCCGGGTCACGCCGACTACATCAAGAACATGATCACCGGTGCCGCCCAGATGGACGGCGCGATCCTGGTGGTGGCGGCGACCGACGGCCCGATGCCGCAGACCAAGGAGCACGTGCTCCTGGCCCGCCAGGTCGGCGTTCCGTACATCGTCGTGGCCCTCAACAAGGCCGACATGGTCGACGACGAGGAGATCCTCGAGCTCGTCGAGCTGGAGGTCCGCGAGCTGCTGTCCGAGTACGAGTTCCCGGGCGACGACGTGCCGGTCGTGCGCGTCTCGGCGCTGAAGGCGCTCGAGGGCGACGCCGAGTGGGGCGCGAAGATCGCCGAGCTCATGGACGCCTGCGACGAGAACATCCCGGAGCCGGTCCGTGAGACGGACAAGCCGTTCCTGATGCCGATCGAGGACGTCTTCTCGATCACCGGCCGCGGCACCGTGGTCACCGGCCGCATCGAGCGTGGCGTCGTCCACGTCAACGAGACCGTCGACATCATCGGCATCAAGGACACCGCGACCAGCACCACGGTCACGGGCGTCGAGATGTTCCGCAAGCTGCTCGACGAGGGCCAGGCCGGTGACAACGTCGGTCTGCTCCTGCGCGGCATCAAGCGCGAGGACGTCGAGCGCGGTCAGTGTGTCATCAAGCCGGGCACCAACACCCCGCACACCGAGTTCGAGGCTCAGGTCTACATCCTGTCCAAGGACGAGGGTGGTCGGCACACGCCGTTCTTCAACAACTACCGTCCGCAGTTCTACTTCCGGACCACGGACGTGACCGGCGTCGTGCACCTGCCCGAGGGCACCGAGATGGTCATGCCGGGCGACAACACCGAGATGCGCGTCGAGCTCATCCAGCCGATCGCGATGGAGGAAGGCCTCCGCTTCGCGATCCGCGAGGGCGGCCGCACCGTCGGTGCCGGTCGAGTGACCAAGATCATCAAGTAGTACCCGTGCGGCGGCGGCCGGGCTCGCCAGAAGAGCCCGGCCGCCGCACCACGATGAGAAGACCCAGCGGCACTAGGAAGTAAAGGACACCGAGGCCACCATGGCGGGACAGAAGATCCGCATCCGGCTCAAGGCCTACGACCACGAGGTCATCGACACTTCGGCGCGCAAGATCGTCGAGACGGTGACGCGCACGGGCGCGAAGGTCGCCGGCCCGGTGCCGCTGCCGACCGAGAAGAACGTGTACTGCGTCATCCGCTCGCCGCACAAGTACAAGGACAGCCGCGAGCACTTTGAGATGCGCACGCACAAGCGTTTGATCGACATCATCGATCCGACGCCCAAGACGGTCGACTCGCTCATGCGGCTCGACCTGCCGGCCGGCGTCGACATCGAGATCAAGCTCTAAGGACGCATCGAGAGATGAGTAAGCAGAGAAAGGGCGTCCTGGGCGAGAAGCTCGGCATGACCCAGGTTTTCGACGATGAGGGCCGCATCGTGCCGGTAACCGTCGTCCAGGCCGGGCCGTGCGTCGTCACCCGGGTCCGCACCCCCGAGAGCGACGGCTACTCCGCCGTCCAGCTCGGCTACGGGCAGATCGACCCGCGCAAGGTGAACAAGCCCCTCACCGGGCACTTCGAGAAGGCCGGCGTCACGCCGCGCCGTCACCTCGTCGAGCTGCGCACCGACGACGCCACCGAGTACGAGCTCGGCCAGGAAGTCACCGTTGAGGTCTTCGAGGCCGGCCAGCGGATCGACGTCACCGGCCGCAGCAAGGGCAAGGGCACCGCGGGTGTCATGAAGCGCCACGGCTTCAAGGGCCTCGGCGCCTCGCACGGTACCCAGCGCAAGCACCGTTCGCCGGGTTCGATCGGCGGCTGCGCGACCCCGGGTCGCGTGTTCAAGGGCCTGCGCATGGCCGGTCGGCACGGCAACGCCCGTATCACCGTCCAGAACCTCACCGTGCACGCCATCGACACCGAGAAGAACCTGCTGCTGATCAAGGGCGCGGTTCCCGGTCCGAACGGTGGCCTCGTCCTGGTTCGCACCGCCGCGAAGGGGGCGAAGTAAGTGAGCAAGCTGGACGTCGAGCTGGCCCCGGAGATCTTCGAGGCCAAGGTCAACGTGCCGCTGATCCACCAGGTGGTCGTGGCGCAGCTGGCCGCGGCCCGCCAGGGCACGCACAAGACCAAGACCCGCGGTGAGGTCTCCGGCGGCGGCAAGAAGCCGTACCGCCAGAAGGGCACCGGCCGCGCCCGTCAGGGCTCCACCCGTGCGCCGCAGTTCGCCGGCGGTGGCACCGTCCACGGCCCGCAGCCGCGCTCGTACGAGCAGAAGACGCCGAAGAAGATGAAGGCGGCCGCGCTGCGCGGCGCGCTGTCGGACCGCGCCCGGTACGGCCGCGTGCACGTGGTGTCGAACCTGCTCGAGGGCGACACGCCGAAGACCAAGACGGCGCTCGCCGCGCTGCGCGAGATCACCCCGGCGGACAAGGTCCTCCTGGTGCTCGACCGCGAGGACGAGCTCACCTGGAAGAGCCTGCGCAACGTCCCCGAGATCCACGTGATCGTCGAGGACCAGCTGAACACCTACGACGTGCTCTGCAACGACGACGTGGTGTTCACCGAGGCCGCGTACCAGGCCTTCGTGGGCCGTGTGAGCGGGAAGGAGAGCGCGCAGTGAAGATCGCCGACCCGCGCGACATCCTCATCGCGCCCGTGATCTCTGAGAAGAGCTACGGGCTGCTCGATGAGAACAAGTACACGTTCGAGGTCCGCACCGACGCCAACAAGACCCAGATCCGGCAGGCCGTCGAGGCCGTCTTCGGGGTCAAGGTGACGGGCGTGAACACCATCAACCGGCAGGGCAAGCGCAAGCGCACCCGGTTCGGTTACGGCAAGCGCAAGGACACCAAGCGGGCCATCGTGAGCCTGGCCGACGGTGAGCGGATCGACATCTTCGGCGGCCCGGTCAGCTGACCGGGAAAGTCGAAGCAGACAAGGGATGAACGAAAAAGATGGGCATCCGTAAGTACAAGCCGACGACCCCCGGGCGTCGCGGTTCGAGCGTGGCCGACTTCGTCGAGGTCACCCGGACCGAGCCCGAGAAGTCGCTGGTGCGTCCGCTCCCGAAGAAGGGCGGCCGTAACGCGCACGGCCGCATCACCACCCGGCATCAGGGTGGCGGCCACAAGCGGGCGTACCGCGTCATCGACTTCCGGCGCGCCGACAAGGACGGCGTCCCGGCGAAGGTCGCGCACATCGAGTACGACCCGAACCGCACCGCGCGGATCGCGCTGCTGCACTACGCCGACGGGGAGAAGCGCTACATCCTCTGCCCGACCGGCGTGAAGCAGGGCGACGCGATCGAGAACGGCGCGGGCGCCGACATCAAGCCGGGCAACTGCCTGCCGCTGCGCAACATCCCGACCGGTACGGTCGTGCACGCCATCGAGCTGCGGCCGGGCGGCGGCGCCAAGCTGGCCCGGTCGGCCGGCTCCGGCGCGCAACTGCTCGCCAAGGAGGGCAAGTACGCCACGCTGCGCATGCCCTCCGGTGAGATGCGCATGGTCGACGTTCGCTGCCGCGCCACCGTCGGTGAGGTCGGCAACTCCGAGCAGTCGAACATCAACTGGGGTAAGGCCGGCCGTATGCGGTGGAAGGGCAAGCGCCCGACCGTCCGGGGTGTCGCGATGAACCCGATCGACCACCCGCACGGTGGTGGTGAGGGCAAGACCTCCGGTGGTCGCCACCCGTCGAGCCCCTGGGGCAAGCCCGAGGGCCGCACCCGCAAGGCGAACAAGCCGTCCGATCGGCTCATCGTCCGTCGTCGTAGCAAGAAGAAGCGGTAGGAGCCCACCATGCCACGTAGCCTTAAGAAGGGCCCTTTCGTGGACGACCACCTCATGAAGAAGGTGGACGTACAGAACGAGAAGGGCACCAAGAACGTCATCAAGACGTGGTCGCGGCGCTCCATGATCGTGCCCGACATGCTCGGTCACACGATCGCCGTGCACGACGGTCGCAAGCATGTTCCGGTGTTCGTCACCGAGGCCATGATCGGTCACAAGCTCGGGGAGTTCGCCCCGACGCGGACGTTCAAGGGCCACATCAAGGAAGACCGTCGCAGCCGACGCGGCTGACCGGAAGTACTGAGAGCGAGGAAACAGCGATGGAAGCCAGGGCCCAGGCGCGGTACGCCCGCGTCACGCCCAGAAAGGCCCGCCGCGTGGTGGACCTCATCCGCGGCCTGCCGGCCGCGGAGGCTCAGGCGGTGCTGCGGTTCGCCCCTCAGGCTGCGAGCGAGCCGGTGTACAAGGTGCTCTCGAGCGCCATCGCCAACGCCGAGCACAACAACCAGCTCGAGGTCGACACGCTCTGGGTGAGCCGCGCGTGGGTCGACGAGGGACCGACGCTGAAGCGTTTCCGCCCGCGGTCGATGGGGCGTGCGTACCGCATCAACAAGCGGACGAGCCACATCACGGTCGTGGTCGAGTCGCGGTCCGAGGGCGAGAAGTCCAACGGCCGTAAGAAGACGAGGAGGACCCGCTAGTGGGGCAGAAGATCAACCCGCACGGGTTCCGGTTGGGCATCACCACCGACTTCAAGAGCCGGTGGTACGCCGACAAGCTGTACAAGGACTACGTCAAGGAAGACGTGGCGATCCGCCGGATGCTGACCCGCGGCATGGACCGCGCCGGCATCTCCAAGGTCGAGATCGAGCGCACCCGTGACCGCGTCCGCGTCGACATCCACACCGCCCGCCCCGGCATCGTCATCGGTCGCCGTGGCGCGGAGGCCGACCGCATCCGCGGCGACCTCGAGAAGCTGACCGGCAAGCAGGTCCAGCTGAACATCCTCGAGGTGAAGAACCCTGAGGTCGACGCGCAGCTCGTCGCCCAGGGCGTCGCCGAGCAGCTGTCCAGCCGGGTCGCGTTCCGCCGTGCGATGCGCAAGGCCATCCAGAGCGCCATGAAGAGCGGCGCCAAGGGCATCAAGGTCCAGTGCGGCGGCCGCCTCGGCGGCGCCGAGATGTCGCGCTCGGAGTTCTACCGCGAGGGCCAGGTGCCCCTGCACACGCTCCGCGCCGACATCGACTACGGCTTCTACGAGGCCCGCACCACCTTCGGCCGGATCGGCGTGAAGGTCTGGATCTACAAGGGCGAGGCTCCGACGAGCCGCGCCGAGCGCGAGGCGCAGCAGGCCAAGGAGCGGGCCGCCGGCGGCGGTCGGCGCGAGCGGCCGCAGCGTCGTGGTGGTGGTGGCGGCGGCGGTGGCCGTCGCGGCGAGCGCGGTGGCGACCGCGGTGGCCGGCAGCAGCAGGCCGCCAGCGCGCCCAGCGGCGCCGAGCAGCAGCAGTCGAACGAGGCGGCCACGCCGTCCAGCACGGGTGAGGGGAGCTGAGTAACCAATGCTGATCCCGCGCAGGGTCAAGCACCGCAAGCAGCACCACCCGAAGCGGCGTGGGATGGCCAAGGGCGGCACGAAGGTCACCTTCGGTGAGTACGGCATCCAGGCCGTCGAGGGCGCCTACGTGACCAACCGGCAGATCGAGGCCGCTCGTATCGCCATGACCCGGCACATCAAGCGTGGCGGAAAGGTGTGGATCAACATCTACCCCGACCGCCCGCTGACCAAGAAGCCGGCCGAGACCCGGATGGGTTCCGGTAAGGGCTCGCCGGAGTGGTGGATCGCCAATGTCAAGCCCGGCCGCGTGATGTTCGAGCTGGCCGGCGTCCCGGAGCCGCTGGCTCGCGAGGCGCTCCGCCGCGCGATGCACAAGCTGCCCATGAAGTGCAAGTTCGTGAAGCGTGAAGTGGGTGAGGCGTGATGGCCAAGGGCCTTACCGCTGACGATCTGCGGACTCAGCCCGAGGCTGAGCTCGTCACCAAGCTCAAGGAGGCGAAGGAGGAGCTGTTCAACCTCCGCTTCCAGGCGGCGACGGGCCAGCTCGAGACTCACGGACGGCTTCGGGAAGTGAAGCGGGAGATCGCCCGCATCTACACCGTGATGCGGGAGCGTGAGCTCGGCATCGTCGAGTTCGCCGAGGAGCCCGTGGAGGAGTCCACCGATGAGTGAGCAGAACACCGAGACGCGGAACTACCGCAAGATCCGTGAGGGTCTCGTGGTCAGCGACAAGATGGACAAGACCGTCGTCGTCGCCGTCGAGGACCGCGTCAAGCACCCGCTGTACGGCAAGATCATCCGCCGTACGACCAAGTACAAGGCGCACGACGAGGGCAACGCCTGTGGCGTAGGCGACCGGGTTCGTCTCATGGAGACCCGGCCGATGTCCGCCACCAAGCGGTGGCGCGTCGTGGAGATCCTTGAGAAGGCCAAGTAGCTGGCAGTCGCCGCCAAGCGACTGAGGATCGAATCCGCCAGGCTCACAACGAGAACCGGCGTGAAATACAGGAGTTGACGTGATCCAGCAGGAGTCGCGACTCAAGGTCGCCGACAACACGGGTGCCAAGGAGATTCTGTGCATCCGCGTTCTCGGCGGCTCGGGTCGGCGCTATGCGGGCATCGGTGACATCATCGTCGCCACCGTGAAGGACGCCCTTCCCGGTGCCGGCGTCAAGAAGGGTGATGTCGTTAAGGCCGTCGTCGTGCGCACCCGCAAGGAGCGGGGCCGTCCCGACGGCTCCTACATCCGCTTCGACGAGAACGCGGCCGTTCTGATCAAGGACGGCGGCGACCCTCGCGGCACGCGTATCTTCGGCCCGGTCGGTCGGGAGCTGCGCGAGAAGCGGTTCATGCGCATCATCTCGCTGGCGCCGGAGGTGCTCTGATGAAGATCAAGAAGGGCGACGAGGTCGTCGTCATCGCCGGCAAGGACAAGGGCGCGACCGGGAAGGTCATCTCGGCCGACCCCAAGCGTGAGCGCGTGGTCGTCGAGGGCGTGAACATGGTGAAGCGCCACTCCAAGGAGACGAACCAGGGCCCGCGCGGCGCCAAGGAGGGCGGGGTCGTCACCAAGGAGGGGCCGATCCACGTCAGCAACGTGATGCTGCTGGAGAACGGCAAGCGCACTCGCGTCGGCTACAGCATCAACGAAGACGGCACGAAGATCCGCGTCTCGCGCCGTACCGGTAAGGAAATCTGATGACCGCCGACACGACTACGCAACAGACCCCGCAGCCGCGGCTCAAGCTGCGCTACCGCGAGGAGATCGCGCAGAAGCTGCAGGACGAGTTCGGTTACGCGAACGTCATGCAGATCCCGGGCGTGACCAAGGTCAAGGTCAACATGGGCGTCGGTGACGCCGCCCGCGACTCGAAGCTCATCGAGGGCGCGGTGCGCGACCTGACGACCATCACCGGCCAGAAGCCGGCCGTCGCGCGGGCGAAGAAGTCCATCGCGCAGTTCAAACTGCGCGAGGGCATGCCGATCGGCGCGCACGTGACGCTGCGCGGCGACCGCATGTGGGAGTTCCTCGACCGCCTGCTGTCCCTGGCGCTGCCCCGGATCCGTGACTTCCGCGGCCTGTCGCCGAAGCACTTCGACGGCAACGGCAACTACACGTTCGGGCTCACCGAGCAGGTGATGTTCCACGAGATCGACCCGGACAAGGTCGACCGCCAGCGCGGCATGGACATCACGATCGTGACGACCGCGACGACCGACGACGAGGGCCGGGCGCTCCTGCGGCACCTGGGCTTCCCGTTCAAGGAGAACTGAGATGGCGAAGAAGGCTCTGATCGCCAAAGCGAACCGGAAGCCCAAGCACGCCGTGCGCGCCTACACTCGGTGCTCGCGGTGCGGGCGTCCGCGCGCGGTCTTCCGCAAGTTCGGCCTGTGCCGGATCTGCTTCCGGGAGATGGCGCACCGCGGCGAGCTGCCCGGCATCACCAAGTCCAGCTGGTAAACCCACCGGCTTTTCGATAAATGACCGATCGGGCGCCTGGACAAGGCGCCCACGACCGCGTCGAAGGTCCGTGACGTACGGAAACCGCGGCGAGGAGGGCCAGTAGGCCATGACGATGACCGACCCGATCGCAGACATGTTGACCCGTCTGCGGAACGCGAACTCGGCATACCACGACACCGTGGCCATGCCGTACTCGAAGATCAAGGCGCACATCGCCGAGATCCTCCAGCAGGAGGGTTACATCTCGGGATGGAGCGTGGAGGACGCCGAGGTCGGCAAGAAGCTCGTAGTCGACCTCAAGTTCGGCCCGAGCCGGGAGCGCTCGATCGCCGGGCTCAAGCGGGTGTCCAAGCCGGGCCTGCGGGTCTACGCGAAGAAGGACAACCTGCCGAAGGTCCTCGGTGGTCTCGGCGTCGCGATCATCTCGACGTCCTCCGGCCTGATGACCGACAAGCAGGCCGGCAAGCACGGTGTGGGCGGGGAAGTCCTCGCCTACGTGTGGTGAGGGGAGGGACCCAAGCATGTCGCGTATTGGACGTCTGCCCATTCCCGTCCCCAGCGGCGTCGACGTCAAGGTCGATGGCCAGGAGGTCACGGTCAAGGGCCCCAAGGGCGAGCTGAAGCACACGGTCGCCCGGCCGATCGAGGTCGCCCAGGAGGGCGGCGAGATCAAGG
Organism: Actinoallomurus sp. NPDC052274; assembly: GCF_040679475.1. Classification (NCBI taxonomy): domain Bacteria; kingdom Bacillati; phylum Actinomycetota; class Actinomycetes; order Streptosporangiales; family Thermomonosporaceae; genus Actinoallomurus; species Actinoallomurus sp. NPDC052274. The sequence goes on along the minus strand of NZ_JBFAUT010000076.1, from coordinate 20,920 downwards.
TCGGCCGCCCCAGCGACGAGGGACCGGTGCGTGCGCTGCACGGCCTCACCCGCTCGCTGATCAACAACATGGTCATCGGCGTGACGCAGGGCTACAGCAAGACGATGGAGATCGTCGGCGTCGGCTACCGCGTTCAGGCCAAGGGCAGCAACCTCGAGTTCTCGCTCGGCTACAGCCACTCGATCACGGTCGAGCCCCCGGCGGGCATCACCTTCCGTGTCGAGCGGCCGACCCAGTTCGTGATCGAGGGCATCGACAAGCAGAAGGTCGGCGAGGTCGCCGCGAACATCCGCAAGCTGCGCAAGCCCGACCCGTACAAGGGCAAGGGCGTGCGGTACCAGGGTGAGCAGATCCGCCGCAAGGTCGGAAAGGCTGGTAAGTAGACATGGCTGCGAGCAAGACCCAGGTCCGCAAGCGGACCGCGTCGCGCGCCGCGTCGCGGACCCGCCGGCACCTGCGCGTCCGCAAGAAGGTCCAGGGCACGCCGCAGCGGCCGCGCCTGGTCGTGACGCGTTCGACCAAGCACATGTTCGCGCAGATCATCGACGACCTGGCCGGTCACACGCTGGCGTCGGCGTCCACGCTGGACCCCACGCTCCGTACGGCCGAGGGCGACAAGACCGCCAAGGCGCGCAAGGTCGGCGAGCTGCTCGCCGAGCGGGCGCGCGAGGCGGGCATCAGCGCGGTGGTCTTCGACCGCGCCGGGCACCGCTACCACGGCCGCATCGCGGCCCTGGCGGACGGCGCCCGAGAGGGCGGGCTGGAGTTCTGATGGCTCGTCAATCGCATCTGATGACGCACGAGAAGAGGAACCACTAATGGCAGCACCACGTCGTGGCGGCGGCGAGCGGCGCGACCGGCGTGATGACCGCCGGGGTGGCGCCGACAAGGGACAGTCGTACATCGAGCGCGTCGTAGCGATCAACCGGGTCGCTAAGGTCGTCAAGGGCGGCCGGCGCTTCAGCTTCACGGCGCTGGTCGTCGTGGGCGACGGCAACGGCACCGTGGGGGTCGGTTACGGCAAGGCCAAGGAGGTGCCCGCGGCGATCGCCAAGGGTGTCGAGGAGGCCAAGAAGCACTTCTTCAAGGTGCCGCGGATCCAGGGCACCATCCCGCACACCAGCCAGGGTGAGGAGGCCGCGGGCGTCGTCATGCTCAAGCCGGCCAGCCCCGGTACGGGTGTGATCGCGGGTGGCCCGGTGCGCGCGGTGCTCGAGTGCGCGGGCATCCACGACGTCCTGTCGAAGTCGCTCGGCTCGTCCAACGCCATCAACATCGTGCACGCGACGGTGGCGGCCCTGAAGCAGCTCAACCGGCCCGAGGAGATCGCGGCCAAGCGGGGTCTGCCGATCGAGGACGTCGCCCCGGCCGCGATGCTCCGCGCCCGCGCCGCGGGCAGCGAGCCCCGGCAGGAGGTGGCATCGTGACCAACCTGAAGATCACGCAGGTGAAGTCCAAGATCGGTGGCAAGCAGAACCAGCGTGACACCCTGCGTACGCTCGGGCTCCGGCGGATCGGCGACAGCGTCGTCCGTGAGGACCGCCCCGAGGTGCTCGGGATGATCAACACCGTTCGCCACCTCGTGACCGTCGAGGAGGTCGACTGACCATGGGTGCAGAGACTCCGCTGCGGCCGCACCACCTGCGGCCCGCGCCGGGCGCCCACAAGTCCAAGGTCCGCAAGGGCCGCGGCGAGGCGTCCAAGGGCAAGACCGCCGGGCGCGGCACCAAGGGCACCAAGGCCCGCAACACCGTGCCGGCCGGCTTCGAGGGCGGCCAGATGCCGCTGATCCGCCGGGTTCCGAAGCTGAAAGGTTTCAAGAACCCGTTCCGGGTCGAGTACCAGGTCGTCAACGTGGCCAAGATCGCCGAGCTCTTCCCCGAGGGCGGCGAGGTCACGCCGGAGAGCCTCGCGGAGAAGGGCGCCGTGCGCGCCGGCCGCCTGGTCAAGGTCCTCGGCACTGGTGACATCTCCGTAACGGTTCAGGTCAAGGCACATGCCTTCTCCGGTTCCGCGAAGGAGAAGATCACAGGTGCCGGAGGCACTGCGGAAGAGCTGTGAGTCAAAGCCCTTGCGGGATTCGCCCCCGCCTTGCGGTGGCGGGGGCGGCAATCCCCGCAAGGGCTGTTAGAGTTCGACCGGCGATACTGTCGCCGCAACTTGAGGATCGACCGAGGGCCGTGAGCGGCCGCCGGCCGGAAACCGCGCAGGAGGAATGGTGCTGACCGCGTTCACTCGGGCGTTTCGAACACCCGACCTGCGCAAGAAGCTTCTCTTCACGCTGTTCATCATCGCGGTGTTCCGGCTGGGCTCTCAGCTGCCGGCACCGGGCGTGAACACCGGCGCCGTGCACCGATGCGTGGACGTCGTGAGCAAGGGGGCCAACGCCAATGTCTATGGCCTGGTCAACCTGTTCAGTGGCGGAGCGCTGCTGAAGCTATCGATCTTCGCACTGGGCATCATGCCCTATATCACCGCGAGCATCATCCTTCAGTTGCTCACCGTGGTGATCCCTCGCCTGGAGGCGCTCCGTAAGGAGGGCCAGGCGGGGACGACGAAGATCACGCAGTACACCCGCTACCTGACGATCGGCCTGGCGATCCTCCAGGGCACCGGCATCGTCGCGATGGCGAGCACGGGCAACCTGCTCCAGGGGTGCACCGAGGACCTGCTCTGGAACAAGGGCTGGTTCACCATCGTCACGATGGTCATCGTCATCACCGCGGGCACATCGGTGATCATGTGGCTCGGTGAGCTGATCACCGACCGGGGTGTCGGCAACGGCATGTCGATCCTGATCTTCACCCAGGTCGTCGCGGTCTTCCCGTCCGAGTTCTGGAACATCTACAAGACCAAGGGCGGCTTCGTCTTCGCGATCGTGCTCCTCGTGGGCATCGCGATCGTCGCCGGCGTGGTCTTCGTCGAGCAGGCACAGCGCCGCATCCCGGTGCAGTACGCCAAGCGGATGGTCGGCCGCCGGATGTACGGCGGCACCTCGACCTACATCCCGCTCAAGGTGAACCAGGCCGGCGTCATCCCGGTCATCTTCGCCTCGTCGCTGCTGTATCTCCCACAGCTGATCGTCCAGATGTGGCACAGCTCGAACCCGGTGGCGACGTTCATCAACAAGTACCTGGTCAAGGGCGATCACCCGATCTACATGGCCCTGTACTTCCTGCTGATCATCTTCTTCACCTACTTCTACGTGGCAATCACGTTCAACCCGACCGAGGTCGCGGACAACATGAAGAAGTACGGTGGGTTCATCCCGGGTATTCGCCCGGGGCGGCCGACCGCCGAGTACCTCGACTACGTGCTCACGCGGATCACCGCTCCCGGTGCGCTGTACCTCGGACTCATCGCGCTGGTCCCGATGGTGGCGTTCGGCATCATCGGTGCGAGCCAGAACTTCCCGTTCGGCGGCACCAGCATTCTGATCATGGTCGGCGTCGGGCTGGACACGGTGAAGCAGATCGAGAGCCAACTCCAGCAGCGTAACTACGAGGGCTTCCTGCGGTAGTGCGAATCGTGCTCGTGGGCCCCCCGGGAGCGGGCAAGGGGACTCAGGCCCAGTTCATCTCATCCCATCTGTCGGTCCCGAAGATTTCGACAGGTGACATCTTCCGCGCCAACGTGAGCGGCAACACGCCCCTCGGCCGTAAGGCCAAGGAGTACATGGACCGTGGCGACCTCGTCCCCGACGAGGTGACGATCGCGATGGTGCGCGACCGGCTGGCCGAGGACGACGCCCAGGAGGGCTTCCTGCTCGACGGCTTCCCGCGGAACGTTCCGCAGGCGGAGACGCTCAAGAAGATCCTCGCCGAAATGGATCTGCGGCTCGACCTCGTGCTCGAGCTCGTGGTCGACGACGACGAGGTCGTCCGGCGGCTCTCGGGGCGCCGTACCTGCCGTAAGTGCGGGAAGATCTGGCACGTGGTCTTCGACCCGCCGTCCAAGGAGGGCGTCTGCGACGTCTGCGGCGGCGAGCTGTTCCAGCGTGACGACGACCGCGAGGAGACCATCAGGCACCGCCTGGAGGTCTACCAGGAACAGACCGCACCCCTCGCGTCGTTCTACGCCGATGAGGGCATCCTGGTCGGTATCGACGCGACAGGGCCCGTCGAAGAGGTCACCGAGCGGGCGCTCGCCGCGCTTCGTCCCTTCACCGACTGACCACGGTGGTGAGGCGCGGCCGGATTCCTCCGGGCGCGTCCGGATCTACCTGCGGAGCGGAGAGTGTGGAAGAAGCGTAAGCCGGCCATTCAGATCAAGTCGCGTGGCGAGCTGGACGTGATGCGGGAGGCCGGCCTGGTCGTCGGTCGCACCCTCCAGCGGCTCACCGAGGCGGTCAAGCCCGGCATCACGACGGCGGACCTGGACGCGATCGCGGAGGAGTCGATCCGCTCCGCGGGCGCGACACCATCGTTCAAGGGCTACCAGGGGTTCCCGGCCTGCATCTGCACCTCGGTCAACGAGGAGATCGTGCACGGTATCCCCAGCCCGTCGAAGGTCCTCGCCGAGGGCGACGTCATCTCGATCGACTGCGGCGCGATCGTCGACGGCTGGCACGGCGACTCGGCCGTGACGGTGCCGGTCGGCGAGATCACCCCGGAGGAGCACAGGCTCCTGGAGGTCTGCGAGGAGTCGATGTGGCGCGGCCTGGCGGCCGGGCTGGCCGGCGGCCGGCTCAGTGACATCGGGCACGCCGTCGAGACGTACGTCCGCGGCCAGGGCGACTACGGCATCGTCGAGGAGTACGTCGGCCACGGCATCGGCACGGAGATGCACATGGACCCGGCCGTGCCGAACTACGGGCTGCCGGGCCGCGGGCCGGTACTGGTGCCGGGCATGTGCTTCGCGGTCGAGCCGATGGTCAACCTGGGCACGGCCGAGACCCTGCTGCTCGACGACGACTGGACCGTCATCACCGGCGACGGCCGGCGCTCGGCGCACTTCGAGCACACCTTCGCCGTCACCGAGGACGGACCGTGGGTGCTCACCGCACTCGACGGCGGCGCCCGCCTCAAGGACGCCTGAGCGCGCTGGACGGCGGCGCCCGCCTCAAGGACGCCTGAGCGCGCTGGACGGTGGCGTCCGCCCTCAGGGACGCCTGACCGCCCTGGCGGGCGGTCGCCGGTCGCGAGCCGATTGCCCCGAGTGCTGGTCGCCGGGACGAGGAGAGGTCCCGGCACAGAGCCGACGCTCGGCCTGTGATCACCGCGACTGTGGAAAGGGGCAGGGCGCGGCGTAATCTCTGGATTAAGGAACCCGGGGGCTCCTGAGGGAGAGGATCGACCATGGCGCTCAATCCCGAGATCCGCGCCTCCGACGCCGATCGTGATCGGGTCGCGGCGGCGCTGCGGGAGCACTGTGCTCAGGGACGCATCGCCGTCGACGAGCTCAACGAGCGCCTCGACGTCGCCTACCGCGCGCGAACGCTGGGTGATCTGCAGAAGGTGACCAGCGACCTCCCCGAAGAGGACATGTACGAACTGCCGGTGCCGGCGTATCGGCAGTCGACGCCCGCCCGCCGTCCCGGGGGCGGTCTCCAGCGGACGGGGATGCGGGCGGGCTGGGCGACGTACGCGTCGGTCAACCTCATCTGCTTCGTGGTCTGGTTGCTCACCGCCGTGACGGCGGGCGCCTGGTACCCGTGGTGGATCTGGGTGGCCGGCCCGTGGGGCGCGTTGATGCTGGCCGGGCAGTTCTTCGGACGAGGGGAAGAGCGCCGCTAGCGCGGCGGGAAGAAACGCCGTCGCCGCGGTGTTGTGTGGGGCGGAGTGTGGCTCCCGCGACACGAGCCCGGATGCCGATTTCGGTTTTCGTGCTGCGTGACGTACACTCTTTTGTCGGTCCCGTGTTGGCTCATGCCCGCATGTCATTGCGGCGAGTCAGTCTCTCGCGGAGGCCGTTCTCCTGACGAACCGATCAGCGAAGCGCGGAGGACATGCCCAAAAAAGAAGGGGCCATCGAAATCGAGGGCACCGTCGTCGAGTCACTTCCGAACGCCATGTTCCGGGTGGAGCTCGACAACGGGCACAAGGTGCTCGCCCACATCAGTGGCAAGATGCGGATGCACTACATCCGGATCCTGCCCGATGACCGCGTCGTCGTGGAGCTGAGCCCCTACGACCTCACGCGCGGTCGGATCGTCTACCGATACAAGTAACCACCCACTGGGGTTGCCTTCCCCGCGTATAGTCGGTTGGTGAGCCGTTTCGGCGTGCTCGCCTGCGGCTCGGCAGCGCGGGGGTGACCCTGCACGAGGAGACCCAGTGAAGGTCAAGCCGAGCGTCAAGAAGATCTGCAGCAAGTGCCGCATCATCCGGCGGCACGGCCGGGTCATGGTCATCTGCGATGACCCGCGCCACAAGCAGCGTCAGGGCTGACAACTCTGACAGCAGCCGCGCCACGGGTGACCTGGCGCGGTCGCGCATATTCCGACGTTCCGCGGCTCCCCTGAGGAGCAACCCCCGGTCGGAGGCCGGGGCCCCACCCGGGCAGGGGTGGGGGTGCGGGGCGCAGACCTCCGTGAAACAGAAGGGAACTGCCCGAGATGGCACGCCTCCTCGGCGTCGACCTCCCGCGCGACAAGCGCCTCGAGGTCGCTCTCACCTACATCTTCGGCATCGGCCGTACCCGCGCCCTCGAGACCCTGAAGGAAACCGGCATCAACGGTGACCGTCGGGTCCACGAGCTCGGTGACGACGAGCTGATCCAGCTCCGTGACTGGATCGAGGCCAACTACCGGATCGAGGGCGACCTGCGCCGCGAGATCCAGGCCGACATCCGTCGCAAGATCGAGATCGGCTGCTACCAGGGCATCCGGCACCGCCGCGGCCTGCCGGTGCACGGTCAGCGGACGCAGACCAACGCGCGTACGCGCAAGGGCAAGAAGAAGACCGTCGCCGGCAAGAAGAAGGCCGGCAAGAAGTAGTAGTCCTCGGCCCCTCGCCCGGGGCCGACGGATCGACGACCTCCAGGAGATTTGAGAGCAGATGCCGCCAAAGAGCCGCGCCGGCGCCAAGAAGGTGCGCCGGAAGGAAAAGAAGAACGTCGCTCACGGGCACGCCCACATCAAGAGCACGTTCAACAACACGATCGTCACGATCACGGACCCCGTGGGTGCCGTGATCTCCTGGGCCAGCGCCGGCCACGTGGGCTTCAAGGGCTCGCGTAAGTCGACGCCGTTCGCCGCTCAGATGGCGGCCGAGGCCGCCGCCCGCCGTGCCATGGAGCACGGCATGCGCAAGGTCGACGTCTTCGTGAAGGGTCCGGGCTCGGGCCGCGAGACCGCGATCCGGTCGCTGCAGGCGACCGGCCTCGAGGTCGGTTCCATCCAGGACGTCACCCCGGTGCCGCACAACGGCTGCCGCCCGCCGAAGCGTCGCCGCGTCTGAGTTAGGGAAGAAGAGAGATGGCTCGATACACCGGCGCCGACTGCAAGCTGTGCCGCCGCGAGAAGATGAAGCTGTACCTCAAGGGCAGCAAGTGCGAGGGCCCGAAGTGCCCGATCGAGATCCGCCCGTACCCGCCGGGTGAGCACGGTCGCGGCCGTCCCAAGGAGAGCGAGCACATGCTCCAGCTCCGGGAGAAGCAGAAGGCCCGTCGCATCTACGGCGTCCTCGAGGCCCAGTTCGTCAACTACTACAAGGAGGCGAACCGCCGGACGGGCAAGACGGGTGACAACCTGCTGAGCCTGCTCGAGCGCCGCCTCGACAACGTCGTCTACCGCGCGGGCTTCGCCAAGAGCCGCGACATGGCCCGGCAGCTGGTCAAGCACGGCCACTTCCTGGTCAACGGCAAGAAGGTCGACATCCCGTCGTACCGCGTCAGCGAGCGCGACATCATCGAGGTGCGCCAGAAGTCCCTCGAGGACACCCCCTTCGTGGTGGCGCGCGCCGAGGCCGGCGACAGCCGGGTCCCGGCGTGGATCGAGGTCGTCCCCGACCGCATGCGCATCCTCGTGCACTCCCTCCCGGTCCGGCAGCACATCGACGCGCCGGTCCAGGAGCAGCTCATCGTCGAGTGGTACGCCAAGCGCTGACGTCCACTCGTGCGGGCGCACGTCTCATGGCGTGCGCCCCGCAGTGCGAGATCGCGGCAGTCATATAGCGGGCGCCGCGGGAAGGAAGTAAGAAATGCTCATCGCCCAGCGACCGACTCTCACCGAAGAGCAGGTCGACGAGTTCCGGTCGCGGTTCACGATCGAACCGCTGGAGCCGGGCTTCGGCTACACCATCGGCAACTCGCTCCGCCGTACACTCCTGTCCTCCATCCCGGGTGCCGCTGTCACGAGCATCCGGATCGAGGGCGTGCTGCACGAGTTCTCCACGATCCCGGGCGTCAAGGAGGATGTCACCGACATCATCCTGAACCTCAAGGAGCTCGTCGTCTCCTCCGAGCACGACGAGCCGGTCGTGATGTACCTCCGCAAGCAGGGCCCCGGTGAGGTCACCGCCGCCGACATCGCGCCGCCGGCCGGTGTCGAGGTGCACAACCCCGAGCTCCACATCGCCACGCTGAACAACAAGGCGAAGCTGGAGATGGAGCTCACCGTCGAGCGTGGCCGGGGTTACGTCTCCGCCGCCCAGAACAAGCAGCCGGGCCAGGAGATCGGCCGGGTTCCGATCGACTCGATCTACTCCCCGGTCCTGAAGGTCACCTACAAGGTCGAGGCGACGCGTGTCGAGCAGCGCACCGACTTCGACCGGCTGATCGTGGACGTCGAGACCAAGCCCGCGATGCTGCCGCGCGACGCGGTGGCGAGCGCCGGAAAGACCCTGGTCGAGCTGTTCGGCCTGGCCCGGGAGCTCAACGTCGAGGCCGAGGGCATCGACATGGGCCCGTCTCCGACGGACGCCGCGCTCGCGGCGGACCTGGCGCTGCCGATCGAGGAGCTCAACCTCACGGTCCGGTCCTACAACTGCCTCAAGCGCGAGGGCATCCACACCGTGGGTGAGCTCGTGGCCCGCAGCGAGCAGGACCTGCTCGACATCCGCAACTTCGGCGCCAAGTCGATCGAAGAGGTCAAGCAGAAGCTCAACGACATGGGCCTCACGCTGAAGGACTCCCCGCCCGGGTTCGACCCGACGGCGGCGGCGGACGCCTACGGCGACGAGGACCAGAGCTACGCCGAGACCGAGCAGTACTGATCAGTTGACCGGGCGGCCCCAGGGGCCGCCCGTCGTCACCGACACTCGGCGGGGCCGTACGGCCTCGCCGGACCGACACCGGTACCTCGTACGGCCGGTGCGGGTTGAAACAAGGAGAAGTTCATGCCCACGCCCACCAAGGGCCCTCGTCTCGGCGGCAGCCCGTCGCACCAGCGCATCATCCTGGCGAACCTCGCCACGGCGCTGTTCGAGCACGGCCGCATCACGACGACCGAGGCCAAGGCCCGGCGGCTGCGCCCGCTGGCGGAGAAGTTGATCACCAAGGCCAAGCGCGGTGACCTCGCCGCGCGGCGCCAGGTCCTCACCGTCGTGCGGGACAAGGGCGTCGTCCACACGCTCTTCACCGAGATCGGCCCGCGGTTCGAGAACCGCCCGGGCGGCTACACCCGGATCACCAAGCTCGGCCCGCGCAAGGGCGACAACGCCCCCATGGCGCTGATCGAGCTGGTCGAGGAGGCCGCGCCGTCCGCGGTGACGACCCGTACGACCGCTCCGGCCGCGGAGGCCCCGGCGCCCGCCGCCGAGGAGACCGAGGAGACCCCGGCAGCGGCGACCGAGGAGCCGGCGGCCGAGGCCCCGGCCGCGGAGGCCACGGCGGACGACACCGAGGCCGACGAGAAGAAGTAGCGCAACGTTTACGACGCAGCCCGCCGCTCCCTACGGGACGGCGGGCTCGTTGTTTGAAAGACTTGTGTTCGACGCGCTCGGCCGCCGGTGCCGGATCTGCTCGGCCGGGAGGCGGGAGCCGTCGATCCGTTCGGCGACGTCCACCCCTCAAGGGGCGTCCATCCGTCTATGAAGGAGAAGCCGGTGGTTCGCCGTCTGCGGCCCCGTTCGACGACCGAGGGGCTCGGCGTGCCCGCGGGGTGCGCCCGGACGCGACTCCGCCGCGCCGTCACCGACGCGCACACGGTAACAGAAGGGGGGAGGCGGCGTTCCGCGTTCGGTCCGAAGGCCGAGACCGACGCGCCGCGAGCCCGATGACCGCTCTGGTACGACTCCGGTTCGACCTCGCCTACGACGGAGCGGGGTTCGCCGGCTGGGCGCGGCAGCCGGGGCGGCGAACCGTCCAGGGTGTCATCGAGGACGCCCTGGGCCGGGTGCTGCGGCTGGACCCGCCGCCGGTCCTCACGGTCGCGGGCCGTACGGACGCCGGGGTGCACGCGCGCGGCCAGGTCGCGCACGTCGTCCTCCCCGTGGCGGCCTACTCCCAGGTGGGCGGCACGCTGCCGCGCCGGATGGCCGGTGTGCTGCCACCGGACGTACGGATCTGGCGGATCGAACAGGCGCCCGACGGCTTCGACGCGCGGTTCTCCGCCCTGTCACGCCGCTACGCCTACCGTGTCTGCGACAACCCGGTGGGCGTCGACCCGCTGCGCCGCCATGAGGTGCTGTGGCATCCTCGGCCCCTCGATCTGGACCGGATGAACGCCGCCACCGCGCTGCTGCTCGGCGAGAACGACTTCGCGGCGTACTGCCGCAGGCGCGAGGGCGCGACGACGATCCGGAGGCTGCTGCGCTACGACTGGGAGCGCGAGTCGGCCGACGTCGCCGTCGCCACGGTCGTGGCCGACGCCTTCTGCCACTCCATGGTGCGCGCCATCGTGGGCGCGCTGCTGTCGGTCGGCGACCGCCGCCGTCCGGTCGAGTGGCCGGCCGAGGTCCTCTCCGCCGGTGTCCGCGACTCGGCGGTGCAGGTCCTCCCGCCGCACGGCCTGACGCTGGAGGAGGTCACGTACCCGGAGGCCGGGCTGCTGGCCAGCCGGGCCCAGGAGACCCGCCGGGTCCGGGTCCTCGGCGCGACCGCCCCGGAAGAGCGCCAGGCCGGTTGACCCGGCCCCGGAGCGGCGCCCGACGCGCGCCGGCGTGGGGGAGCGCGATCGTCGACGGGAACGCGACGGCGCGTCGAAGCTCGGCGTGGGCGTCGGTAGGAACGCGACGGCGTGTCGAAGCTCGGCGTGGGCGTCGGTAGGAACGCGACGGCGTGTCGAAGCTCGGCGTGGGCGTCGGCAGGGACGCGACGGCGTGTCGAAGCTCGGCGTGGGCGTCGACGGGAGCGCGACGGCGCGTGTCCGAGCCAGGCACGGCGAGCGCGCCCCGAGCCCGGCATGGGACGGGGCGCGTCGTCTGCGGGTCAGCTCTTCGCGCGGACCTCGATGGCCTTGCCGGTGTCCGTGCGGAAGCCGAACGCGACGTCCTTGAGCGTCGTGTCGTCCGGCTTCGGCTTGTGGGCGTCGGCGAACATCGCGTACGCGTAGATGATGTACCGGCCGCGCTGAATGCTCACCGGGAAGCCGCCGCCCTGGTCGATCTTGGGAGCGTCGGTGGCCTTCATCCCGCGGAACCACTTGTAGTGCGGGGCGTCCTGCGCCTTCATCGCGGCGGCCGCGGCGGCGTCGGTGGGCATCGCCGCGATTCCGGTCGTCACCGCCAGCTTCTTGTCGTCGGAGACGAAGGTCGCCCGCACGACGCTGCGGCAGTGCTGACGGGTCAGCTCCACGCTGAAGGGCCCGTTGGCGGTCAGGTTGCAGTGGTCGTTCTGGACGGTCTTCATCAGGACGAACGTGTGCCCGGCGATCTTGAGCTGGGGATCGGGGAAGACCTCGGTGACGCTGAGCGGCTTGGGATCCTTCTTCTCGTCCCTGATGTCGATGGGCGTCGGCTTGGGTTTGGGCTTCGGCTTGGCCGACGTGTGGGTGGGCGTCGGAGCCGCCGGGCTGGGCGTGGGCGGCTGCTGGGCGTGGGTCGGGGGAGCGGACGCCGCGTGCTCCTTCGGCGCGTCGTCGGACACCGTGGTGTAGGCGATGACGCCACCGCCGCCGAGCACGAGCGCGGCGAGCGCGCCGGCGCCGATGAGCAGCGCGCCACGTGCTCCGGCCGCGCCCGCGGCGCCACGCCGGCGTCCGCCGGGACCGCGCGGGCCGCCGGGCCCGTCGGAGGGCGGACCGGCTTCGCCCGAGCCGATCTGGGGAGTGGGCCGGGTGGCGTCCATCTCGGGCTCGGGCTCCGGCTCCGGGGGCGCCTCGGGGATCGTGCCCGGCGGGAGGATGGCGTCGGGGGTGAGCGGGGGCGTGGTGCTCTCCGCCGCGGAGAGCGGCGGCTCGCCCGCGCGTCGTGCCACGACGGTCAGCGCGGCACCCGTCCCGGGCTCCAGGACGTCCGTCACGGTCCTCTCGGCGGCACCCGGGGCCGCGTCGTCGACCAGGCCCGATGAGGCCGCCGAGGCGGGTCCTGGGGACCCTGCGGGTCCGGCGGAGGCCTCGGCCGGACGGTGCGTCGTCCCCAGCCACACCGTCGCGTTCGCGTTCGGATCAGGCGAGGCCGGGCCGCCGGCGGGACCGTACGGGGCGCCCGGAACGTCCGTGGCCGGGCCGTATGCCGGTGCCGAGGGAGGCGGGGCGCCCGGGGTGGGACCGGCCGCCGGGGGCGGAAGGGGGTGGCGGTGCTCGGAGGCGTCCGTTGGGCGGTGTGCGGACGTGCCCGCCGAGCGGGGGCCGGTCGGCGGGTCGGAACGGAGGTCCGAGGGCGTCGCGGCCGCCGGTCGCTGCGGCGGGGCCGTCTCCCGGTTCTCCGCGTCGGGCGCGGGAGATCCGGGACGCGGGGGTGGCGGGGTCATGCTCTCCTCGGCGTCAGGCGTCGGGGGCGGTCCGGAACGGGCCGGGGCGCCCGGCGGCGCATCGGCGGGCTGGGAGGTGACGAGGGGATCAGCCGGTGTACGACGGCCGGGCGTCGCCGGCGTCGGGGGAGGCTCCGACCCTTCCGTTACGGACGGTACAAAAGTCTCGTCACGGCCAGACATGGGTCACTAGGGTATTAGCGGAACGGCGTCCTTTATGCGGGTTTGCCGACCATTGACCGGTAGTTCAGGGCTGGTCGCAGATTGCTACCGACTGTCGCATTCTGCACGAATGCGGTCACACTCGCGTAGTCACTCTGGGTGATCTTCTTGCCGGTCGGGTACTGCACCCAGCTCATGATGAGGTAGTGGCCGTCGGGGTCGGCGGTCGTGAGCGACAGCCCCTTACCGATCTTGCTGGTGCTCCCGGCGCCCGGCAGCGGCAGGATGTACGCGTCCTTCGGGCGGGACGCCTTCTGCGCGTACTTGGCCGTGGTCGCCGTCTTGAGGTTGACCACGCCGATGGTGCCGATGAACTTGCCGTTGCTGTACGTCGCGCGCAGCACCTGGGTGCACCCCGCCTTCACGAGGGCCTTGCGGAACGTGGTGCCGTTCACGGCGCTCGCGCACTTGGGGTCCGAGCGTCGCGTGGTCAGCACGTAGGTGCGACCACCGGCCTTGAACTTCTTGTTCTTGAAGACCTCGGCGAGGGTGAGCGGCTTCGGGTCCGTGGCCCGGGAGGCGAGCTGCTCGCCCTTCCCGGTCTCGGTCGGCGTGGGGGTGGGGGTCGCGGTCGGGGTCTGCGGGGGCGCGGCGGCGGGCTTGGACGCCGCCGTCGGCTTCGGCTCGGGGCCGCCGCCGCCCGAGGACAGCGCGAACGCCGCTCCGCCGCCGATGACGACGACGCCCGCGGCGACCGCGGCACCGATGATCAGAGGCTTCTTCTTGCCGCCCGACCGCTCGTCGCCGGGCGCGTCCGCGGCGGGGTCCTGGCCGTAGGCGCCCGGCACCTCGCCGTACCGCCCCGGCCCTCCGGGTCCGCCCGGGGCACCGTAGCCGTCTGGAGCGTCGAACCCGCCCGCGCCGCCGTACGGGCCCTCCGCGGGACCGCCCGGTCCGGCGCCGTAACCGCCGGCGTCCTGGCCGAAGGATCGGGTCTCCGACCCGTAGCCGCCCGGCTGCTCGGCGCCGTACGAGGAGCCCGCGTAGGAGTTCGGGCCGCCGTACGAACCGGCGGCGTCCTCGTCCTGGGGCGTGCCGGAGCCGTACGGGCGTTCGAAGAGTGAACCGCCGCGGGAGGCCTCATCCTCGGCCGGGCCGTACGGCGACTGCGGCGGCTGCGGGGGTACCCAGCCGCCGGGTTGCTGTTTATCACCCGGAAAAGCCATGACCGCGACCCTACCTGCTCATTTGCGTGTTCAGGTGGTTACTTAAAGCCGAAGTCCTGCGTCCACCACGGGCCGCCCGACCCATAAGCGACGCCGACTCCGATGGCTTTCAAGCCGCAGTTCAGAATGTTCGCCCGATGGCCGGGACTGTTCATCCAGCCTTGTACGACGGCCTGCGCGGTCGCGTAGCCCTTGGCGATGTTCTCCGCGCCGGGGTCCGCGTAGCCGGCCGCCTTGATGCGGTCCCAGGGGGTCCGTCCGTCCGGCGAATTGTGGTCGAAGTAATTCCGGTCACGCATGTCCGCCGAGTGCGCCCGGGCGGCGGTCCGCAGCCGGGTGTCGACGCTCAGGGCCGAGCAGCCGTGGGCGGCTCGCTGCTCGTTCGTGAGGCGCACCACGGCGCTCTCCGCCGCCGCCTCCTTGCTCGTGCTCTTCGACGGCGTGGCGGTGGCCGTGGACCGGGTGGCGCTGGGGGTGGCGCTGTGCTTGGGCGTCTTCCGCTTCGGCGTCGGACTCTTGGACCGGTGGGACGCCTTCGCCGGGCGGGCCGACGACGGGCTCGGGTCGGCGGAGGGGCGGACGGCCGATCCCTCGGGGCTGGGGAAGACGGCGACGTCACGCGCCGGCGTGGTGGCCGGCGAAGGGGAGTGCTGCTGCGCGGCACTCCAGAGCGACCGGGCGGCGATGCCGCCGGAGACGAAGACCGCGATCGCCAGCAGCACGAATGCCTGGACGCGGCGTTTGACGCGCTTCGCGGACAGGGGATCCTCCCGGGGGGCAGCGGAGGACCAGCACTATAGGCCCACGAAGCCGGTCAAGTCCGGTGTTCTCCGATACTTCCCGGTATAGGGTGTCCAAGAGGACAGCCGTACGATCGTCGCCTCGTGACGACGGAGGACGGTCCGCGCCGCTCGCTTTGCCCGCTGGCGTGTGGGCCGGTATTCTGCTAGTTCGTTGTGTGCGTCAGCGTGCCCGTGATCGGGTCGCTCGACCCACCGGGCCTGCGGCGGCACTAGGCCGTCCGGCGGACCCAGTCTCTGTCAGACACGAAACGAAGGCTTACGACCGTGCGCACCTACACCCCTAAGCCTGCTGACGTCCAGCGTCAGTGGCACGTCATCGACGCGACCGATGTCGTGCTGGGTCGGCTGGCCAGCCAGGTCGCAACGCTGCTTCGGGGTAAGCACAAGCCGATCTACGCCCCGCACCTCGACACGGGTGACTTCGTCATCATCATCAACGCCGACAAGGTGGCGCTGTCGGGCAAGAAGCTCGAGCAGAAGAAGGCCTACCGCCACTCCGGTTACCCGGGTGGTCTGCGGTCCGTCGCCTACTCGGACCTGATGAAGAAGAACCCCGAGCGTGCCGTGGAAAAGGCGATCAAGGGCATGCTTCCGAAGAACACGCTGGGCCGCAAGATGTTCAGCAAGGTGAAGGTCTACGCCGGCCCCGACCACCCGCACCAGGCCCAGCAGCCGGTGCCCTACGACATCAAGCAGATCGCGCAGTAACGCGCGGCATCGAAAGAGATCCTGAGGAGTACCGTGGCCGAGCCCACCGGTGTCGAGACGCCCGTTGAGGGTGCCGAGTTCGAAGAGTACGTGGGGGACTACACCACCGAGTCCCCGGAGGTCGTCGTCGACGAAGCTCCGCGCCCGGTGCTGACCGGCCCGGCCGCCGGCACCGGCCGTCGCAAGGAGGCCATCGCGCGCGTCCGCATCGTCCCGGGTTCCGGGAAGTGGACGATCAACGGTCGCTCCCTGGACACGTACTTCCCCAACAAGGTCCACCAGCAGGTCGTGAACGAGCCGTTCGTGACCCTGGGCCTCGAGGACCAGTTCGACGTCATCGCCCGCGTGGGCGGCGGCGGCGTGACCGGCCAGGCCGGTGCGCTGCGCCTCGGCATCGCGCGCGCCCTGCAGCTGGTCGACCCCGACAACCGTCCGCCGCTGAAGAAGGCCGGCTTCCTCACCCGTGACGCGCGGGCCAAGGAGCGGAAGAAGTACGGTCTCAAGAAGGCCCGTAAGGCTCCGCAGTACAGCAAGCGTTGATCGCGCCTGTCCACCGGCCCGGTTCCGCCCTGGTGGCGGTCGCGGCTCGTGGACAGGACCTCGGCGGTCTCGCCATCCGGCGAGACCGCTGATCGCTTTTTCAGCGGTCGCGTCCTGGCGGGCGTACCCGGATGTGACCGGTCCGTGCGTTCGATGGTGGGGTGTTGTGGTGGCGCGTCTGTTCGGGACCGACGGCGTACGTGGAGTCGCGAATCGCGACCTGACGGCGTCCCTGGCGCTCGACCTGTCGGTCGCGGCGGCCCGCGTCCTCGGCGAGGTCGGCGCGTTCGAGGGGCACCGCCCCGTCGCGGTGGTCGGCCGGGACCCGCGCGCGTCCGGTGAGTTCCTGGAGGCCGCGGTCGTGGCCGGGCTCGCCTCGGCCGGGGTCGACGTCCTCCGGCTCGGCGTGCTGCCGACGCCCGCCGTGGCGTACCTCACCCAGTCGCTCGGCGCGGACCTGGGCGTCATGCTCTCCGCGTCGCACAACCCCGCCCCCGACAACGGCATCAAGTTCTTCGGCCGGGGCGGGCACAAGCTCGCCGACGAGATCGAGGACCAGGTCGAGGCCCACCTCGGCCAGGACTGGGCCGGCCCGACCGGGCCCGGCGTCGGGCGGGTCCGCGACGCGCACGGCGAGGTCGAGAGCTACATCGCGCACCTGCTGTCGACGCTGCCCGGCTCGCTGGACGGCGTGAAGGTCGTCGTCGACTGCGCGCACGGCGCCGCCTCGGGCGTCTCCCCGGAGGCCCTGCGTCGCGCCGGCGCGACCGTGATCGCCATCGGCGCCTCGCCGGACGGCCTCAACATCAACGACGGGTACGGCTCGACCCATCTGGAGCGCCTGCAGCGCGCCGTGGTGGAGAACGCCGCGGACGCCGGCATCGCGCACGACGGCGACGCCGACCGCTGCCTCGCGGTGACTGCCTCCGGCGAGGCCATCGACGGCGACCAGATCATGGCGATCCTGGCCCTGGAGCTGCGCGACACCGGGAAGCTGCCCGGCGACACGGTCGTCGCCACCGTCATGTCCAACCTCGGCTTCAAGCTCGCGATGCGTGACCAGGGTCTGGGCGTCGTCGAGACGGCGGTCGGCGACCGCTACGTCCTGGAGGCGATGAAGGCCGGCGGGTACGCCTTCGGCGGCGAGCAGTCCGGCCACGTCATCATGCTCGACCACGCCACCACCGGAGACGGCGTGCTCACCGGGCTGCACCTGCTGTCCACCATCGCCCACCGCCGTCGCCCCCTCGACGAGCTGGCGAAGGTCATGACGCGGCTCCCGCAGGTGCTGATCAACGTCAAGGGCGTCGACAAGTCCAAGGCCAAGACCTCTCCCGAACTGGCCGCCGCCGTCCAGGCAGCCGAGGCCGAGCTGGGAGACGGCGGCCGGGTGCTCATCCGCCCGAGCGGCACCGAGCCCATGGTGCGCGTCATGGTCGAGGCGCAGGCCGAGGACCAGGCCCGCGTCGTCGCCGAGCGTCTCGCCGAGGCCGTCCGCACCGCCCTCTGAGCGGGGACCGCCGGTCCTTCGACCATCGTCATCGCTTTACGCTGCCGGTCGGTACTCTCCGTGATGTCACGGGTACGTCGATCACGACGGCTGCGCCGCCGAGCGGCGGTCACCACGAGACGAAGGTCGATTACTCATGACATCAGTGGCGCGTGTCACCGAGATCAGCGCGATCTCGGAGTCGAGTTTCGAGGACGCCGTGAAGGTCGGCATCAGCCGGGCCGCGGAGACCCTGCGCAAGCTCAAGTCCGCCTGGATCAAGGAGATGGAGGTCCAGCTCTCCGAGAACGGCGACATCAGCGGTTACAAGGTGAACATGCTGGTCACGTTCGTTCTCGAGTAGGACCCCGTACGGGTCAGGACGCGGGATGGCGGCGCTTCTTGGCCCTGTCGATCCGGTCCAGCAGGAAGACCGCCGCGCCGACGACGAGCGCGGACGCGATCCACCAGAACGGGCCGGGCAGACGCAGGGGCAGGGCCAGCCGCGGCCCCCAGCCGAAGAGCTTGGCGCCGAACGGGTACAGCCCCTGGTGGAGACCGAGCCAGCACACCACGAACGACAGCAGGTCGTACGCCTTCGGATCCTTCATGCCATCCAGCGTGTCGGCCGCGTCGTCACCCGCGGAAGCGACCATGGTCTATCCGGCCCGTCCGGTGGTCTGCTCCCGGCCGTCAGTCGGTGCCGGTGATGGAGAGGGTGCGAAGCTTCCAGCCCGCGTAGGCGACGCCGAGGACGGTGACGACGATCAGCAGGGGCACCGCCGTGGACGAGCCGACGCCCGCCTTGACGGCGGTCGCGTTGGTCACCATGTCGGTGACGCTGATGCCCCACTGGCGGATCGACAGGGTCTTGGCGCCCGAGGCGTACCGGGCGATGAGGTTCTCCCAGACCAGGGCGTAGATCAGGCCGATCGTCACCGCGAACCGGCTGAGCACCGCGATGGCCAGGAAGAGCGCGCAGTAGGCGACGCCGGCGACCAGCGCGCCGATCGCGAACCCGGTCGCCAGGCCGGCGGTCAGCCCGGTCATGATGACGCCCGCGACGAACATCGGCACGACGCCGAAGGCGACCACGAGGACGACCGCGACCACGTACTTCGTCGTGGAGATCACCGGACGCGCGATCGGCTTGGTCATGATGTACATGATCTGGCCGTCGTCGATCTCCGGCCCGATCACGCCGGTGCCCGCGAGCAGCGCGAGCAGCGGCAGCAGCGCCCCGAGCCCGAACTGCGTGAGCAGCATCGTGGCGTTGTCCAGGTCGGCGTGCCCGCTGACCCGCAGGCCGATGCTGAGCGCGAGCAGCAAGGCGGGCAGGAGGAACAGCAGCAGGATCCGCCGCCTGCTCAGCATGGCGCGGAACGTGATGGAAGCGATGACAGTGTTCATCTCAGGACGCCACCAGGTAGGAGAAGACGCTCTCGAGGGATTCGTCGGCGGGGGCGACCTCCCACAGCCGGATGTCCGCCTGCCGGGCCACCTGCGGCAGCACGAGGGAGAACCGCCGGAAGTCGACGGCCTCGACCTCCAGGCCGCCGGAGGTCAGTTCGACCCCGCGCGTCGACGGGTCGGCGATGAGCGCGGCGGCCAGGCGCCGGTCGTCGCTGGACCGGACCACGAACATGTGCGGCCGGTCGGTCATCAGCCGCCGGATGGCGCGGAAGTCGCCGGAGGCGGCGTGCCGCCCGGCGACCACGACCTCGATGTGGTGCGCGAGCCGCTCGACCTCCTCCAGGATGTGCGAGCTGAACAGCACCGTACGGCCCTCGGCGGCCATCTTCCGGATCAGGTCCATCAACTGCAGCCGCTGGCGCGGGTCCATCCCGTTGAACGGCTCGTCGAGCAGCAGCACGGGCGGATCGTGGACCAGCGCGGAGGCCATCTTGACCCGCTGCTTCATGCCCTTGGAGTAGTTGCCGATGACCCGGTCGGCCGGGTCGACCATCTCCACCATGGCGAGGGCGCGTTCGGCGGCGGCCTCGGGGTTCGGCAGGCGGTGCAGCTTGGCCATCGCGCGGACGAACTGGCGGCCGGTGAGGAAGTCGTACGCGGTCTCCCGCTCGGGCACCAGCCCGATCTGCCGGTACACCGACGGGTTCTTCCAGATGCGCTGCCCGTCGATGGTGACCTGTCCGCTGGAGGGGGCGAGGAAGCCGCCCATCATGTGGATCAGGGTGGACTTGCCCGCGCCGTTCGGCCCGAGCAGCCCGGTGACGCCGGGGCCGATCGTCATGCTGACGCCGTTGACGGCGACGACGTTGCCGTACCACCGGGACACGTCCCGGATCTCGAGCCGGCTCACTTGGCGCCCGCCTTCCGGAAACGCAGGTACAGGATCGCGGCGGAGCCGACGATGAGGGCGGCGCACACCAGGGTGAAGACCGGCCCGCCGAGGCCCGGGGGCGGTGGTTCGGGCGCGGACTGCTTCGCGCGCAGCGCCCAGACCTGCACGCCGTCGACGAGGTTGAACGGGGCGAACAGGCCCGCCCACTGGGCGACCCCGAACTGCGTCTGGTTCTCGGCGATGCCCTGGATGGCGGCGACCGCCGTGGTGCTGAGCAGGTAGACCGCCATGACCGCGGTGACGCCGAACCCGCGGCGGGGCGTGAACGCGGCCACGACCAGGCCGAGGCCGGCGAGCACCAGGGCGTAGATCAGACACCCGGCGAGGGCGGCCAGCCAGTGCGCGGTGTGCGTGCCGAGGTGCGGCTGCTTCGTGACGAGCGCGCCGATGAACAGGATCGTCACCGGCGTCGCCAGCAGGATGAACAGCGCGGTCGCGAACGCGCCGTACTTGGCCAGCACGTAGTCGAGGCGGCTCAGCGGCCGGGAGAAGTACAGCGGCGTCACGTGGAACCGCAGGTCGCGGGAGGCGAGCACCGGGGCCTGCGCCGCCAGGAAGATGGCGATCAGCGGCTGCAGGTAGGTGGCGTAGGCGGAGTAGCGGATGAGGTCGATGCTCCGCCCGCCCGCGAGCTGGGCGGCGATCGCCGTGATCGCCACGCTGATCGCCGCGGGCAGCAGCATGATCGCGAACAGCAGGAACGGCATGATCTTCGCCTTGACCGGCCGGCCCAGGCCGTACGCCGCGCGCAGGTTGTGGACGAAGAGGGACCGAACGGCGTACGCCCGGCCGAGGCGCTTGCCGTCGTAGTGCCGGTATCCGATGTCGTGGATGA
>NZ_JBFAUT010000075.1:0-38747 GCF_040679475.1 Actinoallomurus sp. NPDC052274 | reverse complement strand
GCCACCGCGATCTGGCACAACCACCACACCGGCGCACCAGTCACCAGATCACTGACCGCCTTCGATCACTGACCACATCGGAACTACTCGTCTAGGCTGATCGGCGTCATGAGCCGAAGCCTGCACGCCGTCATCCTGCCGCCCGGGCCGTCGCTGTTCCGCCGCCTGGAGGCGGCGCTCGACGGCACCGGCCCGGCGATCTGCCCGCTCTCCCCCGAGCTGCCCGCCCCCGCCCTGACCCGGCTGCTCGACGCGCTCCGCCCGTCCTGGGTGGAGACCGCCGACGGGAGCCGGCGGTACGCCTGCGGTACCGGCTGCGCGCCGGGGCCGGCGGTGGCCGACGACACGGCGGTGCTGATCGCCACGTCCGGGTCGACCGGCGCGCCGAAGGTCGTGGAGCTGACGGCGACGGCGCTCCGGCACTCCGCCTCGGCGACGCTGTCGCGGATCGGCGCCGAGCCCGGGGACCGCTGGCTGTGCTGCCTGCCGACCAGCCACATCGCGGGCGTTCAGGTCCTCATCCGGTCCCTGGTCGCCGGCACCGACCCGGTGATACACCCGCGGTTCGACGTGTCAGAGGTCGCGGGATCCGGCGCTGCGCACATCTCGGTGGTGCCGACCCAGCTACGCCGCCTCATCGACGCCGACGTCGACCTGCGCGGTCTCCGGTCGATCCTACTCGGCGGGGCGGCGCCGCCGCCCGACCTCGTGGCGACGGCCCGCGCGCGCGGCGGTCGGGTCTTCACGACGTACGGGATGAGCGAGACCTGCGGCGGCTGCGTCTACGACGGCGTGCCCCTCGACGGCGTGTCCGTCGAGATCGGCGCCGACGGGCGCATCCGGCTGGCCGGCCCGGTGCTGTTCGGCGGCTACCGGCTGCGACCCGAGCTGACCGCCGCCGTCCGGGACGGCGCGTGGTTCGTCACCCAGGACCTCGGCGTGCTCGAGGACGGGCGGCTGCGGGTGCGGGGCCGGGCCGACGACGTCATCGTCACCGGCGGGGAGAAGGTCGTGGCGGGCGAGGTCGCGGCGGTGCTGGCCCGGCATCCCGGCGTACGGGACGTCGCCGTCGTGGGCCGCGACGATCCCGAATGGGGGCAGCGGGTGACGGCCGTCGTCGTCCCCGGCGACGACCGGCCGGGCCTGGAGGAGCTCCGCGCCTGGGTCCGCGCGGAGCTCCCCGCGTACGCGGCGCCGCGCCGGCTCGAGCTCGTCGAGGAGTTGCCGCTGCTCCCCTCCGGCAAACCCGATCTGGAGCGCCTGCGCCGAGGCTGAGCCGAGGGCGTGTCCGGTGGAGCCCGTCCGTGGCGGGCGGCGACCCGCCGGACGCGCTTAGAGCTGGTAGAAGTCGGTGTAGTGGTTCGGCGAGAACCAGGTCACGCCGGTGCTGCGGTTCACCACGATCCGGTACGCGTCGCGCGCGGCGCCCTTCGCGCGGGAGTACACGTCGTACTCGTAGTAGGTCGCGCCGCTGGGCAGCTCGCCCTCCCGGTTGTAGAAACGGCCGCCGGTGTAGTTGTACTTGCCGTCCGGCCAGGAGTACCAGCCGCTGGTCGTCGGGTAGCCCTTGGACGCCCAGATCGAGTCGGCCGAACGGGCGTCGGCGCACCGCGAGATCGTGCAGGAGCCGTAGACCGACGCGCCGGCGTGGGTGACGCCGACCACGCCGGCCACGGACGCGGTCGCCGCGACGGTGACGGCGAGCCGGACCGGCCAGGTGAAGCGAGTGCGTTGGCGGGTGTGCACGGAGCCTCCTTGTCAGGGGGACGGTCACCCGTCATGATCAGTGTTGTCAGGACATCATTGAAGCCCCGAACCGCCAAAAAATGGTGAATTCTTCCACTGGGTCAGGTAACCGCCCGTGCGACGCCACGGCCCGGCGGGCCCGGCGGCTCTGGGAGAATCCGTCGTCGTGGTGGTACGCCCTGCATTCGCCCTGTTGATGTTGATCGCCGCCGCGGGTTGCGCGAGTGAGCGCCATCCGCAGGCGCGGCCGACCCTGTCCCTGGTGATCCCGACACCGTCACCGTCCCCCACCGGCCGGCCGCGACTCGCCCGTCCCGGCACGGAGTGCGGCCAGGTCACCACCGTGACCGGCGGCCGTGCCACGGTTCAGGTCGTACGCGGCCGGACGAGCTGCGTCGAGGCGATGAGCGTCTTCGAGAAGTACAACGACCCCGACACTCCGGCGGAGGGCACGGCCGGCCTGGTGGTCATCGGCCACTGGACCTGCGGCACTCATGGCACGATCACCACGTGCACCTCGAAGCTCGCGACGATCCGCACCCATCGCTGAGGCCGGCCACGCGGAGTGGCCTTGGTCACACCCGGTGACGACCCGCCGGGACGCTTACCCCGCAGGTCGGGCGGGGTGCTGATAGCCTGTGCGGTTGGCAGGCGAGGGGGGCTTTGCCGTACCCGGGCGCGTGCACACGTGAAAGTTTCCGCTCTGCGGGAACAACCCGGCCATAATCGTGCGTTTCCGATAGTGCGCGCGCAAGCAGACGACATACGTCCCATACCGCTAGGACACGAAGGGAGGGAGGTGTCCTCATGCCGCGAACCGCTGCTGCGACCATGCCCGCAGGGCTGACGCCTTTCGAGGAGCTTCTCGACCGTGGCCGTTCTCAGGGGCACCTCTCGCTGGACGAGGTGCGCAATGCCTTCCAGGAAGCCGGCATCACCCCCACGCAGGGCCGCTCCATCATCCGCCAGCTGACCGACGCCGGAGTCCGACTGGCCAGCGAGGACAAGACCGAGGCCGCGTCCACCAAGAAGGGTACGGCCACTGTCAAGAAGGCCAAGCCCGCCCGCGCCAAGACGGCGGGCAAGGCGAAGGTCGCCAAGGCCGAGGCGCCGCGGGCCGAGACCGGGTCCGAGCACCCGGCCGACCCCGAGGCGGTGGACGCTCCCGTCGCCGAGCTCGAGTCCGATGACTACGAGGTCGACGCCCCGACCGACCTGGACGACCAGTCCTCGGTCATGGGCGACTCGGTGCACACCTACCTCAAGGCGATCGGCCGCCGGCAGCTGCTCACCGCGGCGCAGGAGGTCGAGCTCGCCAAGCGCATCGAGGCGGGACTCTACGCCGAGCACAAGCTCGAGACCGAGACCGGGCTCTCCGAGAGCGACCGCGATGATCTCGAGCTGGTCGCCGAGGACGGCCGCCGGGCCAAGGCCCACATGCTCGAGGCGAACCTGCGGCTCGTCGTCTCGGTGGCGAAGAAGTACGCCGATCGCGGCCTGTCGCTGCTCGACGTGGTGCAGGAGGGCAACCTCGGCCTGATCCGCGCGGTGGAGAAGTTCGACTACACCAAGGGTTACAAGTTCTCCACCTACGCGATGTGGTGGATCCGGCAGGCCATTCAGCGTGGCTTCGCCGACTCCGCCCGCACGATCCGGCTGCCGGTTCACGTCCTGGAGATGCTGAGCAAGCTCAGCCGCGTCGAGCGGGACATGCACCAGCGTCTGGGCCGCGAGCCCACTCCGGAGGAGCTGGCCGAGGAGCTCGACAAGAGCCCCGCCCAGGTCCAAGAGCTGCTGCGGACCAGCCGCCAGCCGATCAGCCTGGACTCGACGATCGGCGAGGACGGCGAGACGCGCATCGGCGACCTCATCGAGGACACCGACAGCCCGGAGGCGTCCGAACTTGTCGACCGCCAGCTGATGGCCGACCAGCTGCGCCGCGCCCTGTCGGTGCTCTCGCCGCGGGAAGAGAAGATCATGGCGATGCGGTTCGGGCTGTACGACGGCACGCCTCGCACGCTGGACGAGATCGGCAAGCACCTCGGCCTGACCCGTGAGCGGATCCGTCAGCTCGAGAAGGAGTCGCTGTCCAAGCTGCGGCACCCGAGCAACGCCCAGCCGCTGCTCGACTTCGCCAGCTAGCGGACCGAGCCGACCGTACGGAAGGCCCGCCGGGAGCACCCGCTCCCGGCGGGCCTTCGCGTTCCGGTCCGCAGGGCGTCACGACCGATCAGCCCGCCGGGCGGGCGCCGCCACCTCCTGACCCATCAGGGCAGGAGCACCGGGCGGCCGCGCAGACCGCCCTTCTCCAGGAGACGGTGGGCCGTCGCCGCCTCGGTCAGCGGGAACGTACCGGCCACCCGCGGCGTGAGGCGTCCGTCGGACGCGAGCAGCGCCAGCTCGGCCAGCCGCGGCCCGTCGGCGCGGATCCACACGTTGGCGACCCGGGTGCCGCGCAGCGCCGGCGGGGCCGCGCCGCCGACGACGGCCGCGAACGCGCCCCCGCCGCGTACGGCCTCCAGCGCGGGGAGACCGACGACGGCCGCGTCGATCGCGGCGTCGACACCCCCGGGCACCACCGAGCGGACGGCCGCCGACAGCTCCCGCGTCCGGGGCACGAAGATCTCGGCGCCCAGCCCGCGGACCGGTTCCTCGTCCTGCGCCCCCGCGACCGCGACGACGCGGATCCCGCGCAGCGCGGCCAGTTCGGTGGCGAACCCGCCGACGGCACCGGCCGCGCCGGTGACCAGGAGGGTCTGCCCGGCCCGGAGGTTCAGGAGGTCCAGCGCCTGGTCGGCGGTGAGGGCGTTCAGCGGCAAGGTCGCCGCCGTCTCCGGGGACAGCCCGACCGGCCTGCGCGCGATGGCGTCCGCGTCCAGGACGACCTGGTCGGCGTGGGTGCCCAGGGGCAGGTCGAGCCGGTCGGACAGCCCGATGACCTCCTCTCCCTGCCCGAACCCGGCCACGCCGGGGCCGGTCGCCTCGACGACCCCGGCGACGTCCCAGCCGAGGCCGGTCACCTCGCGCGCCGCCATGATCCCGCCCTGGACGAGGTGACCGGCGCGGGTCGCGACGTCGACGGGGTTGACGGCGGCGGCACGGACCCGGACGCGTACCTGGCCGGGACCCGGCTCGGGAACCGGGACCTCGGCGAGTTCCAGGGCCTCCGGGCCTCCGTAGGAACGAACGACGACCGCGCGCATGGCGTAGTCCTTTCTCCGTGTGTCGGTTTGCGGTACACCGGAAACCTACGGACCGCTACTCTCTATCGGGAAGTACGTACCTGGAAGTGCGTAAGCAACCCTCGGGAGAGCCATGCCGACCCAGAGCGCCGCCGAACGGCGGGCCGAGGCCCGCGCCGCCTACGACGCCTACCTCACCACCTGCCCCGCCCGGGAACTGCTCGACCGGATCAGCGACAAGTGGGTCACCCTCATCCTCAACGCGCTGGCCGACGGTCCACGGCGCTACAGCGACCTGGGCCGGACCATCGCGGGCGTGAGCCAGAAGATGCTCACCCAGACGCTGCGGACCCTCGAACGGGACGGCATGGTGACCCGCACCATCACTCCGTCCGTGCCGGTCCGCGTCGACTACGAGCTGACCCCGCTCGGTGTGAGCCTGCTACCGCTCGTCCAGGCGGCGAAGGAGTGGGCCGAGACGCACATCGCGGAGGTCCACGCCGCCCGCGCGTCCTACGACGCGCCGGACGCCCTCTAGCGTCGCCTCAACGAGATCCGGCCTGGCGCTGGAACAACTCCAGGAGACCGCGCGCGCCGGACATGAGGGTCTTCAAGATGTCCGCGGACTCCCGCGCCGCCACGGCGGCGCGTTCGAACATCGCGCTCTCGTAGTCCCTGACCGCGGCGACCAGGTCGCCCCGTCCCGTGGCCAGCGCCAGCCCGAGTTCGACGGCGTCGAGCATGGCCATGTTGGCCCCCTCTCCTACCGGTGGCATCAGGTGCGCGGCGTCGCCGAGCAGCGTGACGCCGGGGACGGGCGCCCAGGTCAGGCCGATCGGCAGCATCATGATCGGACGGGGCACGAAGCGGTCCTCACACGCCTCGATCAGCGCGGCGCACTGCGGCGCCCAGTCGGCGAACGACTCCATCAGGGCCGCGCGGGCCCGCTTCCGGTCGTCGAAGGGGATGCCGCAGTCGTCCAGCCAGCCCTCGGGGGTGTTGAAGCCGAGATGGACGCGGACCCCGCCATTACCGTTGCGCTGGGCCGACAGGGAGCGGTCGGCGCCGAGGACCCAGTAGTTGCCGCGCCCGACCATGGCCGCGAGCTCGGGATGCGTGCGGTCGATGTCCGGGATGCCGCTCTCGACGGTGTTCAGGCCGACATGGAACGGGCGGGCGTCGGTGAGCAGGGGACGGACGCGAGAGCGGGCGCCGTCCGCGCCGACGAGCAGGTCACAGTCGGCGGTGCCGCCGTCGGTGAAGTGCAGCCGGTGCCCGCCGCCGGGCAGCGGGGTCGCGCGCTCGAAGACGCGTCCCCATACGACGGCGCTCTGCGGGAGGGAGTCGATCAGCAGCTCACGTAGGTCTGCGCGGTCGATCTCGGGCCGGCTCAGCGGGGCGTCGTCGGGAGTGTCCTGCCGGAGCAGCAGGGTCCCGTCGGGGTCCAGGAGACGCAGGTCCTGCCCCTCCGCGCGGGCGAAGGCCAGGAACTCCTCCCACAGCCCGGCCTCACGGAGGGCGCGCTGTCCGCTCTCGACGTGCAGGTCGAGCGAACCTCCCTGGGCGCGCGCGGCCCGGGAGGCGTCGCGCTCGTAGAGCACGGCGTCGATGCCGTGGACGTGCAGGACACGGGCGAGGGTCAGCCCGCCGGGGCCACCTCCCACGATCGCGATACGGGGGTTGTCGAGGGGAACGTTCATGAGATCTCAACTCTCTGTGTCGATACGGCGTATCGCACAATACACCGTATCGATCCATCGAGTGTATTGTTGTCCCGCGAAACGACGACCAGAGGAGATGACGAGGCCCGATGGCGAGACGACGAGACGCGGGCGGCGAGCCCACGTTGGTCTGGGAGCGCCCCGAGCCGCCGAGTCGGCCCGCGCCGAGCCCGCTCAGCAGGGACCGGATCGTCGCCGCCGCGATCCGGCTCGCGGACGCCGACGGGCTGGAGGCCGTGTCGCTCCGAAAGGTCGCCGCCGCGCTCGACGCCGGGCCGATGCGGCTCTACGGCTACCTGTCCACCAAGGACGAACTGCTGGACCTCATGGTGGACGCGGTGTACGGCGAGATCCCGCCGCCCGCGGCGGACTGCGATCGGCGCGCGGCGCTGCGGTCCCTCGCGCACGGTCTCCGGCGGGCCGCGCTGCGGCACGAGTGGTTCGCCGACCTGCTCGGCGGGCGACCGCCCCTCGGCCCCTGCGCGCTGGCCTATCTGGAGGCGTCGCTGGCCGCGCTGGACGGCACCCCCGGATTCACCGACGCCGACTCCGTGGCGCAGGCGTCCCGCACGATGCACGCGTACGTGGTCGGAGCGGTCCGGAACGAGGTCGCCGAGGCGCGCGCAGAACGCGCCACCGGCCTGGACGAGCGACGGTGGCAGGCCGCTGCCGGCCCGTACCTCGAGCGGGTGCTGGCCACCGGGCGCCATCCCGCGCTGACCAAGATGATCCGAGAGGGCACGCACCCCGACGCGGAGACCGCCTTCGACATCGGCCTCGAGCAGGTGCTCGACGGCATCGGCGCCCTGCTTGTCGACCGTTGACGCGTCTGCGCGCGCGGCCCGGACCGAAGGAGGCCGGGAACGTCCGGGAGAATGGCCGACCGTGAGCCCACGCGTAGAGATCCACTGGCCGACCTCAGCCGACGAGCGCCTACGTGCCGGTGTGCACCGGATGATCCACTCTGTCGTCGAGCTCGGCGGGGCGATCGGCTGGCTGACCACGCCCGACCGGGCGGAGACCGACCGGTGGCTGGACGAGGTCCTCGACCGGACCCGGGCGGGCGACGCCGCCCTGGCGCTGGCCCTCCTCGACGGCGAGGTGGCCGCCGGCGGCCTGTGGCGTCGCGGCGCCACCGACGTCTTCCGTCACAAGGCGGAGGTGCAGAAGGTCATGGCGCACCCGAAGGCGCGCGGGCTCGGGCTGGGCCGGTGTGTCCTGGAGGCCGTCATCGACCACGCCCGCACGAACGGCATCGAGGTGCTGACCCTCGGCGTACGGGGCAACAACCACGGCGCCATCGAGCTGTACGAGCGGCTCGGCTTCCGCGAGTGGGGGCGCCTGCCCAACGCGATCGAGGTCGGCGACCATCGGTACGACGACGTGCGGATGTTCCTCGAGCTGGGGCGTCCGGCCCACGTCATCCTGCGCGGCTCACCACCCGACGGTCCCGGATCCTCGCCCCGGCGGCCGTGAGCGCCTCGTCGTAACGGCGGAGGACGCCCCGCGCCAGCGCGTCGTGCACGCCCAGCGGCGGCGCGACCGCGTCGGCGCCCGCGGCGAGCATGCGGTCGTGGAAGTGGCCGGGTGCCAGCCGGAGGTGCCGGCCGCGCCCAGCACGACCGCGTCGGCGTGCCGGTCCGGTCCCAGCCGGTCGGCCAGTGCCCCGGCCAGCAGCGGATGCGGTCCCAGGGGCCGGGCGACCGTGACGTACGGGCCGGCGCGGCCGGGGATGTCGACCAGCGTGTGATAGCCGCGGCCGAGCATCAGCGGAACCGCCACGACCAGGCTCCGCCCGGCGGAAAGCCCGGCGAGGGCGTCCTCCAGGGACGGTTCGGTGATCTCGGCGTACGACTCGACGACGGTCAGTCCGGGGCGCAGGAGGCGGAGCCGGTCGAGGAGGGCGCGGATGACGGCGGCTCCGGCCGGGTCGCGGGTGCCGTGCCCGACCGCGAGCAGGGTCATACCGCCTCCGGGGCGCCGGTGCGCGGAGCGGCGGGCCCCGGACGGAGCGGTTCGCAGGCCAGCCGGTAACCGCGCTTGACCACGGTCTCGACGAGTCCGCCCCGGCCCAGGCCGCGGCGCAGCCGCGCGACCGCCATCTCCACGGCGTGCTCGTCCGGGTACGGGCGTCCCTGGCTCGTGCCGCCCGGCAGGGTCCGGCTCGGCAGCACGGTGCACAGTTCGGCGCGCGAGACCACGTGGCCGGGACGGCGGGCGAGGGCCCGCAGGATCGCCATCGGCGCCGGGGCGATCGGCTTGAGCTGCCCGTCGATCACCACGGCGTGTCCGCGCAGCTCGAGGGCGTGACCGGCCACGGCGACCCGGCTGGACCGCCGGACGGGCAGCTCGGCGGCGAGCGCCCGGACGAGCGCGCCGAGGCGGGCGCGTTCGGGGCGTACCGTCGCGACGTCCCGCTCCTCCAGCGGCGCGGCGGTCACCGGACCGACGCACGCGGCCACCACCTGGGTGCGCAGCGCGTCCAGCAGCGGATCCTCGAGGTCGTCCTCGGCCGCGACCGCCAGTGTCGCGGACACCGCCGCGGCGCTGGTGAAGGTGATCGCGTCGATGGTGCCGGCCACCGCCTGCCCGACGAGCCTGCGCAGCGGCGTCGGATCGTCCGTGCGGGCCCAGCGGTGGACCGGGACCTCCACGACGTCGGCGCCCGCGCGCCGCAGCGCGCCGGTGAGATGCGGCGTCGGCTCGCCGTAGAGCTGGACGGCGATCCGCCGCCCCCGGAGGTCCTCCTCCAGGAGGTGACGCAGGACCTCGTCGCAGTTCTCCGACTCGGGCGACCATGCCTCGGCCATCCCGGCGGCGCGCACGGCGCCCTTGGCCTTCGGGCCGCGCGCCAGGATGCGCACGTCGCCCAGGCGCTTGATCAGGTCGTCCCGCAGCCCCCAGCCGTCGGCCGTCTCCAGCCAGGCCCGAAGGCCGATGCCGGTCGTGACGATCACGTCGTCCACCGGGTCCGCGAGGATCTCGCGGGTGGCCGCCAGCAGCTCGGCGTCGTCGGCGAGCGGCAGCAGCCGGATCGCGGGGGCGTACACCACGCGGGCGCCCTTGCGCTCCAGCAGCGCCGAC
This sequence comes from Actinoallomurus sp. NPDC052274, assembly GCF_040679475.1. NCBI lineage: Bacteria > Bacillati > Actinomycetota > Actinomycetes > Streptosporangiales > Thermomonosporaceae > Actinoallomurus > Actinoallomurus sp. NPDC052274. Next base: position 29,014 of record NZ_JBFAUT010000075.1, on the reverse strand, counting down.
AGCTCCTCGTGCCGACGCGCCGCCGTGACGCCCACGGTGAATCCGGCCAGGGGCGCGTCGTTCACGACTCGGCCACCTCCACGCGACCCCCGGCACGCCGTATTCGGAAGGTCGGCACGGACACGGCAGGGTCGTCCAGGCAGCGGCCCGTGGCGAGGTCGAACACCTGCTTGTACATCGGGGAGGCCACGGTGGGAAGCCCGCCGCGGGTTCCGACGATCCCCCACGCCAGGACGTTCGCGCCACTGAACGGGTCGTGCCCGGACAGGGCGTACAGCGCGCCGTCGTAGGTGCGGAAGATCGCGACCTGCCGGTCGCCGACCAGCGCGCAGACGCCGCGCTCGGGCTGCAGGTCGTAGTCGCAGACGGCCGTCCACGTCCGCACGGCCGGTGTGCCGGTTATCGCGGGCGCCGGCGCCAGGGTCTCGGTCAACGGGTGCTCCCTTCGCTCCGCCCGCCCGGTCGCCGCCCGCCGACCGGGAACGCGCACATGCCGGTCAACGGGCCACCTCCTCCATCGCGGGCTTGATCTGGTCACGTTCGGGCTCGAAGACGATGCTCGGATCGGGCATGCCGGGCGCGTTGACGAAGGAGACGAAGCGGCGCAGCTTCTCCGGATCGTCCAGGATCGCCCGCCACTCGTCCCAGCACGCCGCCCAGGAGGGGTCTGCGCGTCGTCGCTGACGACGAGGCGCTTGTAGATCCCGGCGACCGGGTCGGTGTAGATGACGTCGAGGGCATCGGCGGACGGGGCGCCGAAGCTGGCGACGTCCACGCCCATCAGCTTGAGCTGGGTGGACAGGTCCGCGCCGGTGAACCGCGCCGCCCCGTCCAGCAGCCGGTCCGCGACCACCTCGGCCATCGTGAAGCACGGCCCGACCAGCCCGTAGACCATTCCGCCGACCAGGGCGCACTCGCCGATGGCGAAGACGCGCGGGTCCTCGGTACGGCAGGCGTCGTCGACGACGACGCCCCCGCGCGGCCCCACCGGCAGGCCGGCCGCGCGGGCGAGGTCATCGCGCGGGCGGACGCCGGCCGAGAAGACCACCACGTGGGCGGCCAGGACGACGTCCCCGGCCAGGCGCACCGCGCCGGGTTCGACGCGTTCGAGGCCGACGCCGGTGTGCACGGTCATGCCGAGGGCCTCGATGTGGCGGCGCAGCATCGCGCCGCCGCCCTCGTCGAGCTGGCGCGGCATCAGCCAGGGCGCCACCTCGACGACGTGGGTGTCCAGGCCGAGCCCCTGGAGCGCGCGGGCGGCCTCCAGCCCGAGCAGCCCCCCGCCGACGACCACACCGGCCGCTCGCCTTGACATAGTAAGGTCGCCGCCGGCCGCGGCGCGGAGCGCGTCGAGGTCCTCGATCGTCCGGTAGACGAAGGCGTGCTCGGCGCCCGGCACCGGCGGCACGAACGGCACCGACCCGGTGGCCAGCACCAGCGCGTCGTAGGGCAGGGTCTCCCCCGCGTCCGTGCGGACCGTACGGGCGGCGCGGTCGATCGCGGCGACCCGCTCCCCGGTCCGTACGACCACGCTCTCGTCGTGCGGCGGGTAGCCGAGGTCGGCGCCGTCGGTGAGGTAGGACGTCAGCGCGACGCGGTCGTAGGCCGCGCGCGGCTCCTCCCCGACCACCGTGATCCGCCACCGGTCGGCGGAGTCGCGCTCCCGCAGCGCCTCGACGAGGCGATGGGCCGCCGGACCGTGGCCGACGACGACAAGACGGCTGGTCATCCGAATTCTGTCCTCCCCGACGCGACCTGACCTCGATCTTGACCATCAGGCGTTTCGCGGCTGCGTCCCGCTTGTTACCGCTGTGCTACAAGCCGCTCACGTACGGCCTGACCTGGTAGGAGACGTCACCTCCTGGGCTCCGAGCCAGTCGAGGATCCCCTCGACCGTGTCCCGGCAGCCGCCGCAGCCCGTGGTGGCACGGGTCTCGGCCGCGACGTCGGAGACGTCCCGCGCGCCCGCCTCCCAGCAGGCGCGGATGTGGCCCTTGCTGACGTTGTTGCACGCGCAGACCGTCGCCGCGTCCGGCATCCGCACCGGCGTCTCGGCGGGCGTGACCGGGTTCAGCCCGTGGAACAACAGCGCCAGGCGGTCGGCCGACACCGGCGCCGCCCGGTCGTACAGCTGGGTGAGCATCCCCGCGGTGGTGGTCTCGCCGAGCAGGATGGCGCCGATCAGCCGGTCGTCCCGGATCACGACCTTCTTGTACGTGCCGCGCGCCGGGTCGGCGAAGCGGATCACCTCCGCCTCGTCGTCGCCGAGGTCGGTCTCGCCCATGGCGGCCAGCTCGATCCCGGCCGCCTTCAGCCGGGTGACCTGCCGCGATCCCCCGTACCGCGCGTCGCCGCCGGTGAGCAGGTCGGCGAGGATCCGGGCCTGCTCCCACGCGGGCGCGACCAGCCCGTACACCGTGCCCTGGTGCTGGGCGCACTCCCCGATCGCGTGCACGGCGGGGTCGTCCACCGAGCGCAGCCGGTCGTCGACGACGACGCCCCGGTCGACCGTGAGGCCCGCCTCGCGCGCGAGCCCGGTCCGCGGCTGGATGCCGCAGGCCAGCACCACCAGATCGGCGGGCAGCACCGTGCCGTCGTCAGCGGCCAGCCGGATGATGACGCCGCAGTCGTCGAGCGTGCGGAAGGCGACGACCCCCTCGGCGTCCAGCCCCGGCAGCGGCGGCACGACCGGGGCGCTGCCGGGACGAGGCCCGCCGGCTGTCCGGCGCCCTCATCGGCGTGGCGGGCGCGATCGGGGCGTTCGGCGGCGTCCTGGTCAACCTGGCCTTCCGCCAGTCGTTCCTGACCTACAAGACGGGCAACGGCGCGTACCTCGCCTTCATCGCCTACTACGTCCTCTGCGCCGCGGTGACCTGGGCGGTCTACCTCCGCCGGTCCCCGCGGCGACTGCCGGGCGTCTGAACGGGCGCGGCGCCGCCCCGCCGAGGGGCGGCACCGCGGGCCGTCAGAGCGTCGGCGGCAGGCCGAACCGCGGGAAGAGCGCCGGGCCGAACGTCGTGATCTCCTTGATCCGGCCGTCCTCGACACGCAGGACGTCGAACTTGAACGCCCGGAACTCCGCGTCGCCCGGCCGCCGCAGGTAGCTCGCCGCGGTCGGCATCCGGTTCGCCGACGTCGGGACGAGACGCCAGTCGCCGTCCCGGTCCGCCCCGAACGCCCGCTCCAGGAGCGGCACGAGCGCCGCCAGGCCCTCGTAGCGGTACGGGTAAGGCGGCATCGTGACGCGCACGTCCTCGGCCGCGATCGCGATGGCGGCCGCGGCGTCGCAGCGTTCGTGCGCGTCGATGAACCGGTCGAGCAGCGCACGCTCCGCACCGCTCAGCCCACCCGTCGACCACTCGGTGCGGCGCGCCGGCAGTTGCCGCTGCATCGTCGCGCGGGCCCGCTGCAGCGCGCTGTTGGCCGCGGCGACGCTCGTGCCCAACAACTCCGCCGTCTCCGCCGCCGACCGGGCGAGCACGTCGCGCGCGAGGAACGCCGCCCGCTGTCTCGGCGGCAGCGCCTGCAGGGCCGCGACGAACGCCAGCTCGATCGTCTCCCGCTCGACCACGACCGCGTCCGGTCCCTCGTCGGCCGGCGCGGCCTCCTCGAGCAGGCCGTCCGGGTACGGCTGCAGCCACGGCACCTCGGCGAACGAGCCGGCCCGGACCGGCCGGCGGGCGGCGCGCCGGAGCAGGTCCAGGCAGACGTTCGTCGCGATCCGGTAGAGCCACGCCCGGAACAGCGTGTCTCCGTCGAAGCCGTCCCGTCCTCGCCAAGCCCGCAGGAACGTCTCCTGCACGGCGTCCTCCGCCTCGTCGAAGGACGCCAGCATCCGGTAGCAGTGGACGTGCAGCTCACGCCGATGCCGCTCGGTGAGCGCGGCGAACGCCCGCTCGTCGCCCGCGACGGCCGCGGCGATCTCGCCCCTCGGGTCCGGCCGGCGCGTCGCCTCGGCGGTACCGGTCATGAGACCTCCTTCGTCGGCCTCATGACCACGGTGCTGTGCTCACCGATGCCCTCGCTTCGCTCGGTCATGAGGCGCCGCCGCCGCGCCGGACCTGCTGGAGCAGCCAGCCGTTGCCGTCCGGGTCGATGAAGGAGGCGAAGTCGGCGTAGTCGCGCTCCTCCGCGTCGCGCCCCGGCACCGGGCCGCCGGCCTCGTGGTGGAAGACCTCGCTCACCTCCAGGCCGCGCCCGACGAGTTCGGCGCGCACGGCCTCGATGTCGGCCACCACCAGATGCAGGCCCTGCACCGCGCCGGCCGTCTCCTTGTTCGTCATCAGCGCGATCGAGCAGGCCGAACCCGGGGGCGTGAGCTGCACCACGCGGAAGTCCTCGCCCGCGCTGAAGTCGACGTCCACCGTGAAACCGGCCTTCTCGGCGTAGAACGCCTTCGCCTGGTCCACGTCCGAGACGGGGACGACGATGAGTTCGAGCTTCATCTCCATGGTGCTGTCTCCTCGGGTCCGGTCGGCCGATCGCCGACATCCTGGCCCATGTAACGACAGCCCTCCGACGAACTCATCGGTCTCGCGATGAAGATTCTTCTCGAGGTACGCCGCCAGCGCGTTCCCGGTGACCACCGGGCAATATTTGACCGATCGGTCTACATTCGACTAGCGTCCTGAGGCGTGGCGAGGACGAAGGAGTTCGATCCGGACGCCGTGCTGCGGAAGGCGATGGAGCTGTTCTGGGAGCGCGGGTACGAGGCGACGTCGATGGCCGACCTCGTCGAGCATCTCGGCATCGCGCGGGCGAGCATCTACGCCACCTTCGGCGGCAAGCACGAGCTCTACCTCAAGGCGTACGAGCGGTACGCCCGGACCCGCGATCTGAACGTCGTCGAGCTCCTGTCCCAGCCGGGCCCCGTGCTGCCGGCCGTACGTACGCTGGTGCGGTCCTACGCCGAGGAGTCGGCGGCCGATCCGCACCGGCGCGGGTGCATGGTCGTGAACACCGCGGTGGAGCTGGCGGGTCGGGACCCGCAGGCGGCCCGCCGGGTCGAGGCGAGCTGGGACACGGTGGAGACCGCCCTGACCTCCGCGCTGACCAGGGCGCGGGCCCAGGGCGAGCTGCCGGCGGACAAGGACCCCCGCGCGCTGGCCCGGTTCCTCCTCGTGCTGCTGCAGGGGATGCGGGTGCTCGGCCGGGCCCACCCGGAGCCGGCGCGTCTCCGCGACGCGGCCGAGCAGGCCCTGGCTGCCCTCGCCTGAGTACCGCCCGTCCCGGCCGGGCGGCCGTACACAGCGAAGCCTGACGGCAGGTCGGGGACCCCTCGGCGAAAGAGGCGACAAGGATGCGACAGATCTTCCTTGCGTCACACGGACGGCGCTCGGCCCCTTCCCCGTGAATTGACACTTCGTCAAACTCGTTTCATGACAGAGGCGTACTCCATTACCCGCGCGCGGCCGATCCTCGGCGACCTGGCCCGCCGTGTCGCCGCCGCCGGTGAACCACTCACCCTCACCGACCACGGGCGGGCCATAGCCACCCTCATGCCGCTGACCCGGGAACAGCGGCATCAGGAGGCCCACCGTCCCTCCGTGCGCCTGTGCACGGATCGGCGCTGAACCATGCCCGAGCAAAGGCTGGTCGCCGGCCGCTACCGGCTCATACACCCGCTCGCCGAAGGCGGCTTCGGCCTGGTCTGGAAAGCCCACGACGAGTTGCTTCGCGCCGACGCGGTCATCAAGGAAGTCCGCCTTCCCCCCACGGCTGACCCCCACGAGAAGGCCGAACGGCTTACCTACGCCGAGCGGGAGGCCCGCAACGCCGCCCGGCTACGCCACCATCCCGGCATCGTCCCGGTCTACGACGTCGCCGTCGAGGATGGCAGGCCCTGGATCGTCATGCAGCTGGTCGATGGGGGCTCGCTGGAAGATCGGCTGCACGCGGGGCCGCTGCCGGCGGCCGAGACCGTCGAGCTCGCCGACGCTCTCCTCCAGGCCCTGGACGCGGCCCACCGCGTCGGCGTGGTCCACCGCGATGTCAAGCCCGCGAACGTCATGCTCGCCGACGACGGCCGGATTCTGTTGACCGACTTCGGCATCGCCACGCACCTGGCCGAGACCCGTCTCACCGTGGACGGCTCGATCATCGGATCCCTGGAGTACATGGCCCCCGAACGCCTCAACGGCGATCCCGGTACCCCCGCCGGCGACCTGTTCTCCCTCGGCGTGACCCTGTACCAGGCTGTCGAAGGCACCTCTCCCTTCCGGCGCGGCTCCTACCCGGCCACCATGGCCGCCATCGCCCGAGAGTCGCCCCCGCCCCCGCGCCGCGCCGGACGGCTCACCCCGCTCATCCGCGCACTACTGGTCAAGGACCCCACGGGCCGCCCCACCATCCCCGAAGCCCTCGCCCTCCTCCACTCCCGGCCCCCGGCGAGAAGAATCGAAAGGGACCGAAGAAAGGGAAGGAACCGAAGAAGAAAACGCCGCCCAGCGCGCCCGTCACCCGGCCGGTCCCTCGCCGGGCAACCGGTTTCCGGCCACCCGCGGTCAGGCGTGATCGCCGGCTCGCCCGTGGAAGCTCGTGGCCGCCCAGGGTCCTCCCGCGACGCGGCCGAGCAGGCCCTGGCCGCCCTGAACCGAGCCCGGCCGTCCGCGGGCCCGCCGGCCGCTCGCCGTGAACGGTCGGCGGGCCGTGGTCAGGCGGTGAAGGCGGCGAAGTAGGCGGCCGCCATGTCCTCGTCCGCGTGGCCCGCGAGGCCGGCCCGCCGGAAGCGTTCGCGGGCGGCCTCCATGACGTCCATCCGGACCCCGGCGGAGGCGCCCGCCGCGCAGATCAGCCGGGTGTCCTTCTCGGCGCCCGCCACGGTGAAGGTCGGCGAGAAGTCGTTCTCGATGATGGCCGCGGCCTTCTGCCAGCTTGAGCCGGCTGCCCGCACCCGCGGGGCCGAGCCACAGCGTCTGCTTGCCGACCGCGTCGAACACCGGGCGCAGCGGTTCCCGTGCGGTCTCCGGCCCGGAGGCGAGCACGACGAGGTGTCCCTGCTCGGCGGGTTGCCGGCTGCCCTGCACCGGCGCGTCGACGAACACGAGACCATGCCGCTCGGCGATCTCGCGCAGGCCGTCCAGCGGGGCGAGGCCGACCGTGCTCATCTGCGCCCAGACCTGTCCCTCCCGCAGGCCCGGGGCGGCCTGCTCCATCGCCTGGCGCACGGCCTCGCCGTCGTTCAGCATCGTGATGATCACGGTGGCGCCCTCCACCGCCTCGGCGGGACCGTCGGCGACCTTCAGGCCCTCGACGGCCTCGGCCTTCGCCCGCGTGCGGTTCCAGCCCCGCAGGTCGACGCCCCGCGCCAGCAGGTTGCGGGCCATCGCCGCGCCCATGATCCCGGTTCCGAGCAGTGCCACGGTCATCGGTCCATCTCCTCTTTCTTGACCGTTCATTACATATTTTGGGCACGAGAGGGCGCCGAGCGCCCGTCACGTCACGGCAGCACGCCGAGGGCCGTCTCGACGACGCCGGCCAGCCGCCGCCGGTCGGGCCCGGCCTTGGCCATGACACGCAGCCCCTGGATGGCCGTGATGAAGAAGTCGGCCAGCCCCGGGACGTCGGCGTCCGGAGGGAGTTCCCCGCGCTCCCGCGCCCGGGTGAGCGCGGCCGCAATCGACTCGCGCACTCCCCCGAGCGCGTCGGCGACGATGCGCCCCGAGACGGCGTCGTGCGGAAGCCGTTCGACCGCGGTGTTCGTCACCAGGCAGCCGCGCCGGTCGGCGTCCCGCGCCGCCTCGTCGACCAGCGACAGCAGCAGGTCGCGGATGACATCGCGGACCGGAACGTCCCGTTCGAGGCGGGCCGTCATCCGCGCCGACGACATCTCGACATAGCGCCGGAGGGCCGTCTCGTAGAGGCCGTCCTTGCTGCCGAAGGCCGCGTAGAGCGAGCCGCGCCCCAGCCCGGTCGCCTCCACCAGGTCCTGGATCGAGGTGGCCTCGTAGCCGCGTCGCCAGAACAGCTCCATCGCCGACCGGACGACCGTGTCGGTGTCGAATTCCCGGGTCCGTGCCATGCGGAGGACGATAGCCAAATCTGTAACGAACGGTCAAGAAAAGCCCGGCCGACGCGTTACGGGACACTCACGATCACCCACCGCCAGACTCATCGCGGTGATCCTGCCCGATTCCGGGCAGGATTCTTGCTTTTGTCGTGCGAAGACCGGCAGCATCGACGCTCGTGTCCGGACACCCCCATGACGAGCTCGTCGCCCACCTCAGCCGTACGTCGCCGCTGAGTCCCGGCGAGGCGGCGCGCGTCGTCGCCGACGTGCTCGCCTACTTCGCCGAGCCGGCCGAGGACTTCGTCCGCCGGCGGCACGCCGAGCTGAAGGCGCGCGGGCTGACCAATGACCGGATCTTCGAACGCATCGCCGCGGAGCTGCCGTCGCGGCGGGTCGCTCCCCCGGAGCTCTCGCTGCGCCAGCTTCGCCGCATCGTCTACGGATGAAGGAGACCTGATGTGCGGAATCGTGGCCTACGTCGGCCCGCGGGACGCCGTCCCGATCCTGACCGAGGGGCTGGCCCGCCTGGAGTACCGGGGCTACGACTCGGCGGGCCTGGCCGTCCTCGGCCGCGCGGGTGACCTGCGCGTCCGCAAGGCCAAGGTGCGCGTCGGCGAGCTGGCGGCCGAGCTGCCCACCCGGTTCAAGGGCGCGCCGGGCATCGGGCACACGCGCTGGGCCACCCACGGCGAGCCGAGCGACGCGAACGCCCATCCCCACGTCGCCGGGCCGATCGCCGTCGTGCACAACGGCATCATCGAGAACGCCGACGAGCTGCGCGCCGAGCTGGTCGCCGACGGCGTCGCCCTCTCCTCCGAGACCGACAGCGAGGTGCTCCCCCACCTGATCGCCCGGTCCGGCGAGGCGGAACTCGAGGACGCCGTGCGGGAGGCGCTGTCGCGGGTCGTCGGGACGTACGGCATCGCCGTCGTGGACGCGCGCCATCCCAGAGTGCTGGTCGTCGCCCGCAACGGCAGCCCGGTCGTGCTCGGCATCGGGGAGAAGGAGATGTTCGCCGCCTCGGACGTCGCCGCGCTCGTGCGCTACACACGGCAGGTCGTGCACCTGGACGACGGTGAGCTGGCGACCGTACGGGCCGATGGGTTCCGTACCTCGACGCTGGACCGGCGCGCGACGCGCAAGGAACCGTCCCTCATCGAGGCCGAGGAGGCCGCCTACGACGCCGAGGGCTACACGCACTTCATGCGCAAGGAGATCCACGAGCAGCCGGCCGCGGTCGAGCGCGCGCTGCGCGGCCGGCTGGACCTGCGCTTTCACACCGCGCACCTGGGCGGCCTGAACCTGGACCCGCGCGAGGCGCGGGAGATCCGCCGGGTGAAGATCCTCGGCTGCGGCTCGGCGTACTACGCCGGGCAGGTCGGGGCCCAGCTCATCGAGGAGCTCGCCCGCATTCCGGCCGACGCCGAGCCCGCCTCGGAGTTCCGCTACCGCAACCCGGTCGTCGAGGCGGACACCCTGTACGTCGCGGTGAGCCAGTCCGGCGAGACGTACGACACCCTCGCCGCCGTGCAGGAGCTGAGGCGCAAGGGCGGCCGGGTGCTCGGTGTCGTGAACGCCGTCGGCAGCGCGATCGCCCGCGAGTGCGACGGCGGGGTCTACCTGCACGCCGGCCCGGAGATCGCCGTGGCGTCGACCAAGGCGTACACCTCGACGGCGGTGGTGTTCGCGCTGCTCGCCCTGCACCTGGGCCGCATCCACGACCTGTCCCCGGCCGACGGGCGCCGGATCGCCGAGGGCCTGCGGGCGCTGCCCGCGCAGATCGAGAAGATCCTCGACCAGGAGGACCGGATCGCCGAGCTCGCGCGGGAGTTCGCGGCGTACCGGAGCATGCTGTTCGTCGGGCGGGTGCGCGGCTGGCCGGTCGCCCGGGAGGGCGCGCAGAAGCTCAAGGAGGTCTCCTACGTGCACGCCGAGGCGTACCCGGCCAGCGAGCTGAAGCACGGCCCGCTCGCGCTGGTCAGCCCGGAGCTGCCCGCCGTGGCCGTCGTCCCGGACGACGAGCTGCTGGACAAGAACCTGTCGACGCTCGGCGAGATCCGTGCCCGGCGCGGCCGCGTCCTGACGGTCGGGCACCGCGAGCTCGGCGAGGACGCGATCGTCGTCCCCAAGAACGAACCCGAGCTCGACCCGATCCTGCTGCCGATCCCCCTGCAGCTCCTTGCCTACCACGCCGCCGTGGCGCTGGGCCACGACGTCGACAAGCCCCGCAACCTCGCCAAGAGCGTGACGGTGGAGTGATGGCGCTGCTGACGTTCGCCGGGGTCGCGGCACTGCTCACGCTCGTCCCCGGCCCGGACTCGCTCCTCGTGCTGCGCACCGCGATCGCCCAGGGCCGCCGAGCGGCGCTGGTCGCCGCGCTCGGCATCCAGGTCGGCTGTCTGTGGTGGGGCGCCGCGGCCGGCCTCGGCCTGACCGCCGTGCTCGCGGCCTCGCACACGCTGTACACCGTGCTGCGCTGGGCGGGCGCCGCCTACCTGCTGTACCTGGGCGTGCGGCTGCTGATCCGCGGGGAGGAGACGGGTGAGGCGGCCGGCCCGTCCGGCCGGAACCGGTTCCTCATGGGTCTGCTGACCAACGCGCTCAACCCGAAGGTCGGGGTCTTCTACCTGTCGCTGCTGCCGCAGTTCGTGCCGGCGGGCGCGCCGGTGCTGCCGTGGAGCATCCTGCTGACGGGCGTGCACGTCACCGAGGGGCTCCTCTGGTGCGCCCTGCTGGCCGTGCTGGCGGACCGGCTGGGAGGGCTGCTGCGGCGGCCCGCCGTGGCGAGTGTGCTCGACCGGGTCGCCGGCACGGCGTTCCTCGGGTTCGCGTTGCGGCTGGCCCTGCGCCCGTGACGCTCCGCCGTCCGGTCCCTCAGCGCGACGTGGTGAGGACGATCCGGCTCAGTTCGGCGTTGGAGGCCGTGTCGCGCAGCCTGCCGATGAGGAGCTCGGCGGCCTCCTGCGGGCCGAGCGCGTGCAGGACCCGGCGCAGCCGGCCGGTGACCTCGAGTTCCGCCGGCGACAGCAGCAGGTCGTCGCGGCGGGTGCTGGAACCGGTGACCTCGACGGCGGGGAAGATGCGCTTGTCGGCCAGCTCGCGGCTGAGCCGCAACTCCATGTTGCCGGTCCCCTTGAACTCCTCGAAGAAGACGTCGTCCATCCGGGAGCCCGTCTCGACCAGCACGGACGCGAGGATGGTCAGCGAGCCGCCCTCCTCGATGTTGCGGGCGGCGCCGAGGAACCGGCGCGGCGGGTGGATCGCCGTCGTCGCCACGCCGCCGGCGAGGATCCGGCTGCCCGGCGACGCGCCGAGGTTGTACGCCCGCCCGAGTCGGGTGATCGAGTCGAGGATGACGACGACGTCCTGCCCGAGTTCGACGAGCCGCTTGGCGCGCTCGATCGCGAGTTCGGCGACGGCGACGTGCTCGGCGGCGGGCCGGTCGAACGTCGAGTGGACGACCTCGGCGTCGACGGATCGCCGCATGTCGGTGACCTCTTCGGGCCGCTCGTCCACGAGCACGACCATCAGGTGGCATTCGGGATGGTTGCCGCGAATGGCGGTGGCGAGGGATTTCAGCATCATCGTCTTGCCGGCTTTCGGCGGCGCGACGATGAGCCCGCGCTGGCCTTTTCCGATCGGCGCGATCAGGTCCACGACTCGGCCGGCCAGGTTCTTTCCGTCGGTCTCCAGACGCAGGCGTTCCCGGGGATGGAGCGGCGTCAGGTCCGCGAATCGCGGCCGCGCCGCGGCGTTCTCCGGCGGCAGCCCGTTCACGGTGTCGACGCGGACGAGCGCCTGGAACTTCTGCCGCCTGTCGTCCGGCCGCGGGCGGCGGGCCGCGCCTTCGATCCGGTCGCCGGGACGCAGTCCGAGCTTGTTGACCTGCGCGAGGGACAGGTACGCGTCGGCCGGCCCGGGCAGGTAGCCGGAGGCCCGAACGAACGCGTGCTTGTCGCCGACGTCCAGGACGCCGGAGACGGGCGTCGCCGGGTTCTCCCGGGAATCGGGCGCGCGGGGCGGGGTGCTGGTGGGTTCGAGGGTGATGGTCATGGAAATCCTTCCGGAAATGCGGCGCCGTCACCGATGACAGCGCGCGGAGAATGGGCGGCACGACGGGCCGCCGGAGATGACGCGCACGGCGGAACGGTGCGCGAAACGACGAGAGTCCTGCTGAGAGGTGGAACGTCGCCTGCCGGAGAACTCAACGGCGGCGGGCGGGAAAGGACCCTGTGGAAAGAACGCCTTTTCCGATCGGGCGAAAATCCCGGCGTCGTGCCCAAGATATAGCACAGGGACGCCCGGCGCACCAGCGGTGGATTCTCCGGCCGCCGGAACCTCGCTCCTCCGGGGGAGGTGCGGCGGGCCGCCCCTCTGCGAGGATCTCAGCGTGAAGTCCCTGGTCCGCCCCCTCATCAGCGTGACGACGTACCGCCGCTGGACGTTCCTCCTGGGCGGCACGGCGATCCTGGTGCCGTACCTCCTGATCTACGTCGCGCTGCTTCAGATCATGGGCAGCGCGGGGCGACTGCCCGCCGGCCAGGTGCTGCAGTCGCTGGCCATGCTGCTCGCCTACGTCGCCGTCTCCAGCGCGGTGGCCTTCATCCCCGCCGTGCGGATTCTGTCCCGGACCGCCGCCGAGACGCTGCTGGGCGTACGGCTGCCCGCGGAGACCGCGGAGGGGATGCGCTCGTGGCGGTCCCGCCGGCGTACCGCCGCGTGGTGGGTCCTGCACATCGGCGTCGGCGGCGGCACCGGGCTGGCCGCCGTGTTCGCCCTGCCGTTCGCCCTGGTCCTGCTGCAGAAGGCGTTCGGCGGCGAGAACGCCCTCCGTGAGCTGTTCGGCGGCTCTTCCGTGCTGCTCACCACGGCGTACGTGCTCCTGGCGCTCGTCGTGCTGCCCCTGGTCGTCTGGCTGGGGGCGGGCGTCGGAGCGCTGCTGGCCCGGTTGGCGCCTGCGCTGCTCGGCCCGTCACCGGCGGACCGCCTCATACAGCTCGAACGCCAGGCGGAACAGCTCATCGAGCGCAACCGGCTGGCGCGGGAACTGCACGACTCCATCGGGCACGCGCTGACCGTCACCACTCTTCAGGCCGGCGCGGCGGTCCGCCTGCTCGACGCGGACCCGGAGTTCGCCCGCCGAGCGCTGTCGGCGATCGAGGAGACCGGGCGGACGACGCTGGAGGACCTCGACCACGTCCTCGGCCTGCTGCGCGAGGACCCCGGCGCTCGCACCCCGCAGCGTACGCTCGCCGACGTGGCCGGGCTGTTCGAGCAGACCCGGTCCGCCGGCGCCGAGGTGCGCGCCGAGGTCGGCCCGACCGACGGCATCCCGGCCGTGGTGTCCCGGGAGGCGTACCGCATCCTGCAGGAGGCGCTCACCAACGTCCTCCGGCACGCCGGTAAGGTCCCTGTCGACGTGCGACTCGGGGTGTGCGCCGACCGGCTCGAACTCGAGGTGACGAACCCTCTCGGCTCCGTCGCCGCGCCACGGGTGGGCGGCGGCAGCGGCCTGCGCGGCGTCCGAGAGCGCGTCACCCTCCTCGGCGGGCGCTCGAGCGCCGGCCTCGACGGCTCGCGCTGGCGCGTGCACGTCGCCATCCCGGTCGTCCCCACTCTGGAGCTCGAACGACGGTGACCGACATCCTCATCGCGGACGACGAGCCGCTGATCCGTACCGGCCTGCGCGCCATCATCGACGCCGAACCGGACTTCACGGTCGTCGGCGAGGCCGCCGACGGCGCCGAAGTGCTGCCGATGGTCCGCGCGCTGCGCCCCGACGTGGTCCTGATGGACGTCCGCATGCCCGCCGTCGACGGCATCCAGGCGACCCGCACCATCCTCGGCGCGGTCCCCGAGCCGCCGCGGATCCTGGTCATCACGACGTTCGAGAACGACGACTACGTGTACGAGGCGCTGCGCGCCGGCGCGAGCGGCTTCCTGCTCAAGCGGGCCCGCCCGCCGGAGATCCTGCAGGCGATCCGCACCGTCGCGCTCAGCGACTCACTGCTGTTCCCGGCGGCGATCCGGGAACTGGCCGCCCGGCACGGCGCGGGCCGCCCGACCGACCGGGTGCGGCGGGCGCGGCTCACCGAGCGCGAGGAGCAGGTCCTCACCCTGATGGCCCGGGGCCTGTCGAACGCGGAGATCGCCGCGGACCTCGTCGTGAGCGTGGAGACCGTGAAGACCCACGTGGGCAACCTGCTGGCCAAGCTCGGAGCCCGGGACCGCACCCAGGCGGTGATCACGGCGTACGAGTCGGGGTTCGTCCGGCCCGCGTAGCCCGCCGCACCGTTCAACCGTGTGGGGCGCGGAACTGTTCCCGGCTCCCGGCGGGTCCGTCAGCGGTTCTTGACGGAGGCGGCGTAGACGTCGACGTACTCCTGGCCGGACAGTTTCTGGATCGCCGCGATGATCTCGTCGGTGACGGCGCGCGGGTCGGCGTCCTCGCCGAACCGCATCGGCTCGCCGAACCGCACCTCCACCCGCATGATCTTCTTCGGCAGCTTGTGCCCCATGGGCTGGACCTTGTCGGTGCCGATCAGCGCGCACGGCACCACCGGCGCGCCCGATGCGAGGGCCAGCCGGGCCACGCCGGTCTTGCCCCGGTAGAGCCGGCCGTCCGGAGAACGGGTGCCCTCCGGGTAGATGCCGAACAGCCGGCCCTGTCCGAGCACGCGCAGCGCCGTGTCGAGGGCGTCGGCCGCCTCGGAGCCGCCGCGGCGGTCGACCGGGATCGTGCCGACCCCTCGGAAGAAGGCCGCGATGAGCCGCCCCTTGAGCCCGGTACCGATGAAGTACTCCTCCTTGCCGATGAAGACGACCTTGCGCGGCGCCATCAGCGGCAGGAACAGCGAGTCGCAGAAGGAGAGGTGGTTGGACGCGAGGATCGCGGCGCCGTCCGGAACCGTGCCGGTCACCTTCGGCCGGAAGACGATCCTCAGGAGCGGCCCGAGCAAGACGTGCTTGAGGAGCGAGAAGAACACGGCCACCCTTCCACTGGCGAGTGCCCGACAGTCTGGCGTCTCCTGCCCGGTACGTCGTTGCGTACGGGTCACAAGAAACGCGCCACGCTTCTTGTACCGCGCCATCACTTGACGTACACATGCCCGCGCCTTGGGATTCGCCACCGCGAGGGTGGGCATCGCGGCGCCTCGGCCCTGCGCCCTCCTTCGTCGGAGGACCGACCCGAGGCACCGCGCTCATCGGCCGCGGCGCACGGCGAGGGCGGCCAGCGCGCCGGCGAGGGCGATCGCGGCGCAGACGGCCAGGGCGACGTCGGCGCCCCGGGTCGGGCTCGGCCCGGACGTGGCCATGGCGACCACGACCGCGACCCCGATCGAGGCGCCGATGTAGCGGGCCGTGTTGTTCGCGCCCGACCCCATGGCCGTACGGGACGGCGGCACGCTCTCGACGGCCATCCGGGCGAGCGCCGCGTTCAACAGGCCGCTGCCCGCCCCGCTGACCACCAGGCCGGGGACGAGCCGCCACCATCCCCAGTCGGCGGACAGGCCGATCAGGGCGAGGTCCCCGAGCGCGCACAGCACGAGGCCGGCCGCGATGAGGTGACGGCCCTCGGCGGACAGGCGTCGGACCTGGAGGGAGACGGCGAACGCGACGCCGGACCACAGCGTCAGCACGGCGCCCGCGAGGAGTGGCGGCGCACCGAGCACGCGGCCCACCACCGTGGGCAGGTAGCTCATCAGCCCGATCACCGCGACGCCCGTGACGAACGCCCCGCCGGTGGCGACCGCGAAGTCCGCCCGGCGCAGCAGCCGCAGGTCGAGCAGCGGCTCGCGGCTCCGCGACTCCACGACCACGAACGCCGCCAGAAGGGCCACGGCCGCGGCGAACAGTCCGAGCACCTCCGCCCTGGCCCATCCCCCGCGCCCCAGGGTGATCGCGCCGAGCAGCGCGGCGACTCCCGGGCCCAGTGTCAGGACGCCGGCGGCATCGGCCCTGCGCCGCGCCTCGGCCCGGGACTCCCGCAGCGCGGCGCCGGCCGCGGCGGCCAGGGCGACGGACGCGACCGCCGCGGCGGCGTACCACGCCCGCCAGCCGGCGAGTTCGGCCAGCCCGGCGGAGGCCTCGGGCCCGAGCGCGATCCCCAGGCCGAGCATCGCGCCCCACATCCCGGTCGCGCGGGCGCGCTCCGGTCCGGCCGGGAAGGCGTGGCCGATGAGCCCCAGCCCGGCCGCCAGCAGGGCGGCGGTCGCTCCGCCCTGGAGCAGCCGGCCGACGACGAAGGCCGTGGTCGTCGGGGCGAGCGCGCACACGACGCTGGAGGCCGCCAGCGTGCCGGCCCCGGCGACGAAGACCCGCTTGCGCCCGTGGTCGTCGGCGAGGCCGCCCACGGCCAGCAGCAGCACGGCGGTGCCGAGCGCGATCCCGCCGAGAATCCAGGTCTGCCCCGCCGTTCCCGCGTTCAGGTCACGCGCCATGGCGGCGAGCGTGGAGAAGGTCGCGTTGTAGTTCATCAGCGCGAGCATCGTCGCGGCGGAGACGACGGCGAGCGTTCGCCCCTCCCGGACGTGTCCGCCGACCGGCACGGTCGTCTGCACGGTCATCACCTCGGTTCATTCATTGAACTAACGACCGGCGAACTGTAACACGTCGGTTCGTTGAATGAACTAACCTGGACCCCATGGCACTCGGCAAGGACTACGAGGCACAGGACTGCGCGCTCGCCCGCGCCCTCGAACTGCTCGGCGAGCGGTGGACGCTGCTCATCGTCCGGGACGCCTTCTACGGCGTGCGCCGCTACGGCGACTTCCTCGCCCATCTGGACATCCCGCGGGCGGTGCTGGCGACGCGTCTGCAGGCCCTGGTGGACGCCGGGGTGCTCACCCGGCGGCCGTACCAGGAGTCACCGCGACGTCACGAGTACGTGCTCACCGAACGCGGCCGCGACCTCTGGCCCGCGCTGAACGCGCTCGGCCACTGGGGCGGGGAGCATCTGTCGCCGTTCGGTCCGAGCCGGCTCTACACCCATCTCACCTGTGGCACGCGCGTCGACCGGACGGGCACCTGCCCGGCGTGCGGGCGATTCGCCCCGCCCGAGGAGCTTGAGGTGCGTCCCGGCCCGGCCGCCGACCGGCCGCACCGGGACGACGCGGTCTCACGAGCGCTCCGGCGGCCGCACCGGCTGCTGGAGCCGCTGCTCGCCGAGTGAACCAGCGGACCGGAGCCGTCACTGGGGGGTACGGCCCGGATGCACGCAGCCGGATGCGCAGGTGACGCCGGTATCGCCGGCCGGCCGCCGCGCGGTGACCGCCCCCGGTCGCCTCCCTGGCCGTCGACGGAGGCATGGCCGGTTCGCGCCTACGCCCTAGGCCACTTCGTAACTCGTCGTGAACTCGCCGATCAGAGGGTATCCACTGCTCGACGTACCAGTCCGCCCGGCGTGTCCGCGGCGGAGCCTTGACAAGGCGGCGGTGACACACCAACAACGTGCCCGGCGACACAGTCGGCGATCGTAGCGCAGCTGACTAATATGACTGCTTTGGAAGTGATTCACATGGAGCTGTTTCCCGCCATGCCGTTGGCCGACTGGCAGGAGACGAAAGCAACGCTTCACCGGTTCGCCCAGGTCGTGGGCAAGATACGACTCGCATCGAGCGCCCGGCGCAACCATTGGTGGCACGCACCGTTTCATCTCACCGGACGCGGCCTGACGACCCGGCCGATGGGGATGATCGACGGAAACCCGATCTTCACGATCGACTTCGATTTCATCGCACATGAGCTGATCGTCTCGACGGCGGACGGCAGGACCGCGTCATTTTCGCTTCACGACAAGTCGGTGGCGCTCTTCTATCGCGAGGTGATGCGAGCGCTGACGGCGCTGGACGTCCACGTCGACGTGAACATCCCCCGGCCGTTCGACCTCCCCGACTCCGACCGGCCGTTCGCCGAGGACATCCAGCACACCGCCTACGACCCATCGATGGTGACGCGCTACTGGCAGGTGCTCAGCCAGGTGAATCTGGTCCTGGAGGAGTTCGCCGCGGGATATTCGGGCAAGGTCAGCCCGGTACACCACTTCTGGCATACCTTCGACATCGCCCATACGCGCTTCTCCGGCCGGGTGATCGACCAGCCTGCCGACGTCGACCCGGTGACCCGTGAGGCCTATTCCCAAGAGGTGATCAGTTTCGGCTTCTGGTTCGGAGACGACTCGTTCCCCGCACCGGCCTTCTACTCCTACACGGCGCCCGAGCCCGAAGGTCTGCACACCGAACCCCTCCAGCCGGCCACAGCGCGATGGATCGCACAGCGAGGCAGCCACTTGGCCGTCCTGCCTTACGACGACGCACGAGCGGAACCCGATCCACGCGCGACGGTGCTCGCCTTCTACGAAAGCGCGTATCAGGCCGGTGCCCGACGCGCCGGCTGGGACATCGGCCGGCTGGCCTGCCCTGGCGGCATCACCGACCCTCAGCGGAAGGGGCGCGCGTGACCATCGGTGGGCGCACGGCCGGGAACGAAGCGGAGTTCGCCCCAATGTAGCGCCGTCCGGCGTCAACACCGCTTGTGGGCAGTGTGCCCGCACCATGCCCGCGGCCATCTCGATCAGAGATGACAGTCATCGTCGGTCATCGATTTCCGAGAGGAACGGCGAGTACAGGACCGCTGTCGCAGGCATCACGAGGGGTCACTCGGGGTGCCAGTCCGGCGACCGCCCGGACGCGCGCAGCACGGCCTCCCACTCGTCGCCCCGGCCCGGCACCGGCAGGTGCGGGACCCCGGTGCGCCAGGCGTCCGCGATCACGTCGGGACGACTGGGCCGGTGGTCCTTGTCGAGCGCGCGGGCCAGGTCCCAGGCGTGCAGGTGCCATTCGACGCACACCGCACCGGCGTAGTCGCCCGCGGTCAGCTTCGTGCCGCGGTAGGAGAGGTACGGCTCGTCCCACACGTCGAGCAGCCGGTCGGAGTACGCCTCCGCCGAGACGGCGAACGCGACGATGTGGTCCCGGCCCGGGGCGGGCGGCAGCACGGCCAGTTCGGCGGCGTTCTGCCGGGACAGCTGACGCATCATCAGCGCCGCCGGGGCGTCCTGGGCGAACAGGCGGGACAGCCTGCTGTTCGGCGCGTCGTTGAGGTACTCGTGGAAGTTCTCCGCGACGCAGCGCAGGTGACCGGCCAGGTCGATGGCCTCCCACTCCTTGCACGGCGTGGGCACGGACCAGTCGGAGAAGTGCGCGGCAAGCTCGCAGATGGCGATGACGCCTTCCCGGCATGCGCCGAGAAGGTCTCGCCGATCAGGCGGCGTGCGCTCCAACTGATCCCCCCGGACAGAGCACTTCCTGCTGGCCGCGTCGCCGTGGCCGGGACGGCCGCTGTTGCCCACGACGACACCTGAGTCGGTAGAGTCTCAAAGTTCATCGGCCCGTGCCACTCCGACCGGGCCGTGTTCACGCTGGTGGGGCACTGCCTTGTACCCGTTGGACGAAATCCAGCGGCGATTTCATGGACAAGTGGCGACGGCACGAGCCAATCGGACCGAGGGTCAAGGTCCCCTATCGGTCAGGTCACCCGGACGTGCCCCATGGCGGCGCGAGTCTTCGCGCGGCGACCGGTCCGCCCCCGTACCGGTCGGGCCGGGCCCGTGTTTCCGTCGACGCGGTGCCCCGGCGACCGCGCCCGGTGTCCGGGCGCGGCGCGAAGCCGGTCACGCGTGGTGGTGCGACGCCTCAGACGTGGGCGGGCGAGGTCGTGCGCACGGCCAGCTTGTGCGCCTCCCGCAGCGTGCGCAGCCGGTCGACCTCGAGGACGTACGGACGGACGCTCGCCTTGGCCCGTGCCTTGCGGGCGGCGATCTGCGCGGCGCGGCGCTGCTTGGCGTCGCCGTGCTCGTACACCTTCGGGCCCATCGCCACGCGCTCGGCCGCCTCCGCGGCGAGGAGCGCGGCGTACAGCGCGCGGTCGTAGGCGACCGCCAGCGGGCGCAGCTGGTCGAGCGGACGGCCCTCGACCTGAGCGGCGTGGAACTCCCGCTCCGCGTCCTGCGCGGCGGCGAGCCGGTCGCGCAGCTCGCCGGCGAGCTCCTTGTCCGCGGCGTGGTGCTCAGCGACCTCCGGGCTCACCTTGCGACCCAGGACCATGGCGGCTCCCCTTCTCCTCGATGCTCTACGAGCCAAGGTTAGAGGGTACGGCACCGTGACACGCAGCCGGGATGCTCTTCCGGGCGACCGCCTTTACGCAGTAAGGTGCGATCATGTCGCAGCGGGAACCGCTCACGCGCGAGCGCATCATCGAGACCGCGCTCCACCTCATCGACGGTCAGGGCCTGGGCCGGCTGACCATGCGCCGCCTCGGCGACTCGCTGCAGGTCGAGGCGATGGCGATCTACCACCACCTCCCGCACGGCAAGGAGCAGCTGCTCGAGCAGCTCATCGCCCACGTCGCGGCGCTGCCGGTGCCGCCCGGCGCCGGCGACCCCCGCGAGCGGCTGCGCGCCTGGGCCCACGCCTACCGGGACCGGCTGCTCGAGCACGTCGGCGTGATGCCCCTCATCGTCACCCGCCGCAATCCGGGAGCGCTCACGGCGACCACGCTCTCCGTACGGGAACTGCTGCGCGCGGCCGGCCTGCCCGAGGCGGAGGCGGCCGTCGGGGCGCACGTCCTGCTCGGCTACCTGCTCGGCACGGTCGCCCTGGAGGCCCGTGAGCAGGCCACCGGGACGACGCCGGACGACGTGGACCAGGACGGACGGTTCACCGCGGGCCTCGACCGCGTCCTCACCGGCTTGTTCTGAGAACCGGACGGCGCACCGCCGGAGTCTCACCGCAGGCCTTCTCCGTCCGGGCCCTCCCACCCACGCGGGTCCTTCACGCGGCGGCCTTCCAGGCCGCGGGTCTCCCACATCCCGGTTCTTCCGCGCCGGGTAACCCACGCCACAGCCGGTTCCCCGGTCGCGGCCCTTGCCGTGGGGGCGGCCGTCTCCCGTACGATCATGGAGTCCGAATCCGGTAATCACCCCCTTATACGGAGATTCGGGATGGCCCGCTATACCCGTCTACGGCAGCTCCAGGCCCTCGACCCCGAGCGCGACTACCAGGACATCTATCGGATCAGCGCCGAGTACGAGTTCCCGTGGGACCTCCAGCGGTCCCTGGAACTGGCGCTCTTCCGTACGTACGCGGTCCCGTCGATCGGCGGACTGCTCGACCGGACCGGGGAGTTCGCCCGGCGCGGGCAGAAGCGCTACGACGACACCGTTGTCCTGCTGTACGAGATGACACAGGACGGCGGCCTGGACGCCGAACGCGGCCGTGCCGCCATCCGCCGCATGAACCGCATGCACGGCCGGTACTCGATCACCAATGACGACTTCCTGTACGTCCTGTCGACGTTCGTGGTCATCCCGGTCCGCTGGATGGCGGAGTACGGCTGGCGGCCGTACAGCAGGCACGAGGTACGGGCGACGGTCAACACGTTCCGCCACATCGGCCGGCTCATGGGACTCAAGGAGATTCCGGCGACCTACGAGGAGTTCGCCGAGTTCCTCGACCGGTACGAGCGCAAGAACTACGCCTACACCCCCGAGAACCATCGCGTGGCGGAGGCGACGATCGCCATCTTCGAGGGCTGGTTCCCGCGGTTCCTGCGCCCCCTCGCCCGCAAAGGCGTCCTCGCGCTGACCGACGCGCCGCTGCGCCAGGCGCTCGGCCTGCCGCGCGCACCGCGGATCATGGAGATCGGCGCGCGCCGGGCCCTCAAGGCGCGGGCGCTCGCCGTACGGCTGCTGCCCCCGCGCCCGTCGTCCCGGCCGAAGAAGCCGTACACCCGCTCGTACCCCGACGGTTACTCCCTCCGGGACGTCGGCCCCGAATGGGTGAACGACCTCGGCCGCCGGACCGCCTGAGGCCGCCCCACGTCGGCCGCGACGTGGGGACCGTGGTCACGGGGACAGATCGTTGTCTGTACTGAGAGTTGTTCTTTGGCCGATTTGGATGCGGGTACGGACCGATAAGCCGTAAAGTGATCTCTGTCACGAGGAGTCACTGGGGCCTTCGGAAAACCGCCCGTCCGGGCCATATCGGCGCGCGGGCGAACCGCAGCACACTCGAAGACGTCTTAGTGACATGAGGCAACCGCACCTACGAGTAGTCGAGACCGGAGGCACGCAGATGTGCCCGCACGAGCCGCCATGCCCCTCGGCGACCGCACCCGACCGTGAGGCCGCTCGCACCATCACCTGCCACCCCGAGCAGGGATGGAGTCTGCTCTGCAACGGGGTCGTGCTGTTCGAGGACACCGGCGAACTGCTCCCTGACGGGGGGATCATCGCACCGCACCGCCCGACCGACGTTCCGGCTCACACGGCGGCGTGACGCGTTTCTCTTCGGGGGACCAGTCCGAAATGACCATCGCCCCGGGGGTCATCAGCGCGAGCCGGTGCTCCACCGGCGCAGCCACTCCCCCACCACCGCCCCCACCGCGGCGGGCCTCCTGGCCAGATCGTGCCGTTCTCCCGGCAGGGCCTGAACACAGGTGGCGTCCGCGGGGTCCGGGACGCCGAACGGATCACGGTCGCCGTTGACGACCACGACCTCCACGCCCGCGGCTCTCAGCTCGTCCGCGCGCGAACGTTCGGGTCTTCCGGGTGGGTGCAGCGGAAACGCCAGCGCGATCACTCCGCGCGCGCCGGCCTTCAGCGCCGTGCGGCAGGCGACCCGCGCCCCGTTGCTCCGCCCGCACTGAATCAGCGGCACGTCGGGGAACCTCTCCCGGAGCGCGGCGATCACCGTGAGCCAGGCCTCGTCCTGCCGGGGAGCGGAACCGGGCGCCCGCCGTCCCGCACGGCGGAACGGCTGCAGCACGCGCGCCACGGCCCCACCGAGCGCGAGCGCCTCCTCGCGGACGGCCAGCAGGTCAGGAGCGTCGACCCCGCCGTTCGACCCGTGGGTAAGAACCAGAAGGAACGCCGGATCCGCCGGCTCGTCCAGGGTCACCTCGGCCGGCCCCTGCGGGGTCGCGATGTCCATGCGAGAACCGTACTCCGCGGCCGACCGGCCCCCGTCACGGAGGGTGTCGCTCGACGGACTCGAGGAATGACTTTTCGGTCGCGGCAGGTTGTGATTATGGATACGAGACGGTTGTGAGGAGCACCATGAGGAACGCCGCCGATCGGCAGAAGGTCAAACGCTGGCAGGAGCTCCTCGCCAGCGAGCGGGACGCCGCGGCGTTGTACTCCAGCCTCGCGGTCGCCGAGGACGGCGAACGGCGCGAGATCCTGGAGGAGCTGGCCAGCGTCGAGCTCAAGCACGCCGCGCACTGGGAGGGGAAGCTGCGCGCGGCCGGGGCGGAGGTGCCCCCACCGGGACCGCCCAGCATGCGCACCCGGATGCTCGCGACGGCGGCGCGGCGGCTCTCCCCGCGCGCGGTCCTGCCGATGATCGAGCGCGCCGAACGCTCGGACGCGGGGATCTACGACCGCGACCCGGACGCCGCCCCGGGGATGGCCGACGACGAGCGCGGTCACGCGCGCGTGCTCGCCAAGCTCATCGACGGCGGCAAGCCCGACCCGCGCGTGCAGATCTCGCGCCGGGAGGGCTGGCACCGTACGGACCGCTCGGGGGCGCTGCGGGCCGGCGTGTTCGGGGTGAGCGACGGCCTGGTGTCGAACACCGCCCTGGTCATGGGCTTCGCGGGATCCGGATCGTCCCGTACCGCGATCCTGCTGGCGGGGATCGCCGGACTGCTGGCCGGCGCGTTCTCCATGGCGGCCGGGGAGTACGTCTCCATGTCCAGCCAACGGGAGATGTTCGAGCGGGAGCTCGCACTGGAGGCCCAGGAGCTGGAGGAGACCCCGGAGGAGGAGCACGCGGAGCTGGTGCTGCTCTACCGCGCCAAGGGTCTGGACCGCGCCGACGCCGAGCGCCTCGCCGACCGGATCATGAGCGACAAGAAGGTCGCGCTCGACACGCTCGCGCGGGAGGAGCTCGGCCTGGACCCGGACGAGCTGGGCTCTCCGTGGAGCGCGGCGGGCTCCAGCCTGCTCGCCTTCGCGCTGGGCGCGTTCGTCGTGGTCCTGCCCTACCTGATCACCGGCGGCGCCGTCGCGCTGCTGACCGCGATCGGGCTCGCGATCCTGGCGCTGTTCGGCGTCGGCGCGGGGATCGGCGTGCTGAACGGGCGGCCGGCCGTACGCTCGGGCCTTCGCCAGGTCGTCGTCGGCGGGGTCGCCGCCGGGGTGACGTTCCTGGTGGGCCACCTGATCGGCACCTCCGTGTCCTGATCCCGGCGCGCGTGGCGGTGCGCCGCTCGGGAAGAATCGGATCATGGCCGAGACCATGAGCGAAGAAGAGTGGCACGACTTCGTGTCGACCGGCACCCGTACCGGCAAGGCGGCCGTCGTGAAGGAGGACGGCACCCCGCACGTCACACCGATCTGGTTCCTTCTGGACGGGAACGACCTGGTCTTCACGACGGCGGCTTCGGGGATCAAGGGCAAGGCGCTGCGCCGTGACCCCCGGATCTCGTTCTGCGTCGACGACGAGACCCCGCCGTACTCCTTCGTCTCGCTGTGGGGCGAGGCGTCCCTGTCGGACGATCCCGACGAACTGCTCCGCTGGGCGACCGCGCTCGGCCGCCGCTACATGGGCGACGACCGCGCCGAGGCGTACGGCGCCCGCAACGCGGTGCCCGGCGAGCTCCTCGTCCGGGTCCGGATCACCAAGGCCATCGCCCAGCGCGACATCGCCGACTGACGTCGGCGCGCGACCGCGGCCCGACGGCGACGCGCGCCCGAGCCGAGTGCCGCCGACGTGGCGGAATGCTACGCGCGGAGCCTCGGTCAGTCGGCCTCGGTCAGTCGGCGTCGGGCCAGCCCGGCGGCAGGACGGGGACATCGGAGCCCAGGGCCTGGCGGAGGCGCTCGGCGAAACTGTCCTGCAGCGCGCGGCCCCACGGATAGGCGGCCGGCACCCGTACGGTGTCCCCGAGCACGTCGTGGACCTCGGCGGGCAGGCCGTCCGGGCCGTGGACGTAGCGGGCGGCGATCAGGGCGTACATGTGGTCGAGCGCGCCGAACACCTCGCCGGTGAGCATGGGCAGCGTGCCGGCGCGCAGGGCGGCCTCCACCTCGCCCTCCCACCAGGCGTCCTCCCCGTCGGCGGCGAACGTACGGCGCAGCCGGGCCCGTACGTGCTCGCCGAGGGCCGGATCGTCGAGGCCGCGCCGCCAGATCTCCTGGGCGGCGTCGTCCCGGCCGCGCAGCGGAAGCGTCCGGGCGAGCAGTTCGATGGCGAGCGGGACGACCTCCGGGTCGGCGTCCTCGCCCGGCGTCACGCTGCCGAAGGCGTGGATCGCCTGCTCCAGGTGGGCGATGCCCAGGCTGACCGCGAGCCGGGCGTGCGCCTGCGGGTCGCGGCCCCGGTCGACGAGGTCCAGCGCGCCGGCGAGGACCCGCTGGGCGCGCGCGGGCTCGCCCCAGTCGATCAGGCGTAGCGCCAGGTCGTGGGCTGCGACGGGGGCGTACTCCTCGTCGCCGGTGGCGATGGCCAGCTCCCACCACTCGGACGCCTGCCGTGCGTCGCCCTCCTCGTCGGCGATCTGGGCGAGCGCGAGGTACGCGGGCGGCAGGTAGGCGCGGTTGCCGAAGTCGACGACGGCGCGCCAGGCGTCACGGGCCTGATCGCGCTCGCCGGCCCGCTGCCAGGACAGCGCGAGGTGGTACGCGGCGCGCGGGCCGTACTCCGGGTCCCGGGTCGCGATCGCGAGCCGATCGGCCTCCCGGGCGCCCTCGTCGTCGCCGCGCCCCTCCAGCACCACCGCCAGACCCAGCGCCGCCTGCGCCCGCTCGGCCGTGCCGCCGGTCTCCAGCACCCGGCGGAACAGCTCCGCGGCGCGGTCCAGATCACCGCTCTCGGCGTGGTTGCGGGCCTCCTCCAGGGAGGTCGACGGGTCGGCCGTCGCCTCGTCGGGCGTCGTGCTCATCGGTCCCTCCGATCGCACGACGGCCCGTCGGCCGGGAACCTTGGTGATGCCTCGTCGCTCGCACTCATCTCCGTGCCTTGGGGGTAGGCGCTGGCCGTGTGGGGACGAGCCTAACCGGGCGGGGGCCGCTCCGTCCCGTCTCACCGCCGGTGTCGGCCACTCGGGCGGCGGCGGACGGGGAGGCGAACCGAACGCTCGGCGATCACGGGCACAATCAGGACGAATCGCCTCACGTCGCCCGCGCGTCCGACCCTTACCCGAGCGGCCCGTCCCCCCATCGCCCCTCGCGGTCACGCTCGGCACAGCCCACAGGTCCCGCCTCAGCCCACGCGGGTCACAGTCCGCCCAGCCCACAGGTCCCCCATCGACCCTCGCGGCCGCGCTCCGCCCAGCCCACAGGTTTCCCATCGACCCTCACCGCTCACCGCCTGCTCAGCCGACAGGTTCCGCGTCGATCCTCACGGTCGCGCTGCGCCAGACCGCAGGTCCCGTGTCAGTCCGCGCGGGTCACGTTCAGCGTCTGGATCTTGGGCGGGTTCTGCGGGTTCAGCCGGATCTCGCAGCGCAGCGGTCCGCGAGCGCCGCGGACCTCCCACACGACGTGGGCCGGCGACTCCGACCGGATCGTCTCCTCCGGTGCGGCCGGATCGAGCAGCGGGCCCACCTCGCCGACCAGGCGCTCGATCTCGGTCCGGCGATGCGCCAGGTCCAGATCGAGGTCGACGTTGTCGGCGAACCACTCGCCGGCCACGGCGGGGTCCCACCCCCGAAGGAGCCCCTCCACGGCGGCCCGTGCCCGGGCCGTCTCGGGCCAGAGCGCCTCGGGAGCCTGCGGGTCGGCCAGGTCCGTGAGGACGGCGCGCAGGGCGGCCGCCGCCGCTACGCGACCCGTGGAGTACCTGGCGTTGGTCAGCACGATGACGCCCAGGCCCGTACGGGGATGCCAGCGCATGTGCGACCCGAACCCCGGGTACCCGCCGCTGTGCGCGACGACCGTCCCCCAGACCGGGTCCTGCTGGATCATCAGGCCGTGGCCGTAGCCCACGGTGACGGGCATCGACCCGTCGGCCGGGTCCCCCGCGGGCCGGGGTGGCAGCACGGCCCGCTGGACCTGCTGCATGTCCCGGCGCGACGCCCGGCGCAGCGGCCCGTCGTCCAGGCCGTCGCGGGCGGGGAAGGCGTCGGCGAGCCAGTGCACCCACCGCCCGAGGTCGTCGACCGTGCTGAACAGCCCGCCGATGGCGGAGAAGACACCGGGGCCGGAGAACGCCTCCGGATGCCAGCGCCCGTCGAGCCGTGAATGACCCATCGCGACGCCGCTCGCCGCCGCGACCGACGCGTCGAACCCGGTCGCCGTCATCCCGAGCGGGCGAATGAGCCGCTGGTCCACGAACTCCTGGTACGGCGTGCCGGAGGCGGCCTCGATGACCTGGCCGAGGACGGCGTAGCCCAGGTTGGAGTACTCGAAACCGGTGCCCGGAACGCCGATGAAGCGGACACCGTCCGTCAGCAGGCGCCGGAACGCCTCCCGGCTCATCGACTCCTGACGATCGGCCCACGGGTCGTCGGTGGGCAGGCCGCCCGACATGGACAGCAGCATCCCCACCGTCATCTGCGGGGAGTCGGTCGTCGGGAGCCGCACCGCGCCGAACTCGGGGACGTAGCCGCTGACCGGATCGTCGAGGCGCACCGCTCCCTCGTCGACAAGGATCATGACCGAGGCGGCGGTGAAGCTCTTGGTCATCGACGCGATGCGGAAGGCCGTCGCCGCGTCCGGGCGGGGACCGCCCAGGCGGGCCACGCCGTGCCCGGCCGCGTGGACGAGACCTGCCCGGTCGACGATCCCGTACGCGAGCCCCGGTGCCTCACCGTCGTCCACGAGCGCGCGGAACAGCGAGTCGACCTCATCGAGTGCCCCGCTTCTCGCCGTCCGATGCTCCGCCGCCGTCATCCGCCCACTCCCTACCTCGACCGACGTGTTCGTCGGCAAGGACATCTACCACGCGACCACCTCGCCCCCTCCGCCGCCCCCGGGGGTCCCCGAAGCGAGGACCAGGGAGAACAAGGAACCTTGCCGTCGGTGTGGCCGGTCCATGTCCGGCGTTCCGGACTTGGATCGGCCACACCGACGGCACCATGGCAACGACGACGGCGAGCCGGTACATCCCTGGGAGCATGGATCATCGGCTCGGCCACGCACGCCCGACGTACGGGGGCCGGCGGCGCGGCGGCGTGAACGGACATTCGGTCGGCCCTGGCGCTGCGCGGGCGGAACTCTCGGTGAACGCCGTCGCAGCCGCCCGATTCACCGAAGTTTCGCCCGGTTCACGGGACGCGACGGACGGCCTTCACCGAGCTTTTCGTACGCTCACCGCCGAGTCAGCAGAGAGGGCCCGCCGCCGGTGGACGCCTTCCGGCGAGACGATTCGACTCGAATGTGGACACCGCCCGGCGGAGGCGGACTCGCAGGACCGTGACGGCCGATGCCACCTCGACGCAGGAGCCATGCCCCAACGTCGCACACCGATCCGTCGCCGACGACGAGGCGGCCAGCGAGTTGTGAGGCCCGGTCCTCGGCTGCTCACCCTCGGGGCCAAGTGGACGCGGAGAACGTCCACGATCACCGCGCCCGGGCGTCCCGACGGTGGACCGCTGTGGCCGTGGCAGGCGGGCGCCCGAATGCCGGACGGTCAGCGCGGCGCGCGCAGAAATCTCGGTGAACACCATCACAAGCCGCCCGCGTTGTTCGACTTAACTCGGTTTATGAGGCGGTTCGTGCGGCGTTCGCCGAGACTTTCGCGCACGCCTGGGATTGAAGCCGCTCGACCTGCCGAAAAGGTGATCGAGAGCCCGCTGATCGGCCCACGCCGTGCTTGAGCGCCGCCGTCGCCGATTCGTCGCCGGCCACGAGCCGGCCGGCGAGTCGTGAGTCCCGGTCCCCGGACGCCCGCCCTCGGGCCAGGTGATCGCGGACCACGTCCGCGATCACCACGTCCCGGCGGTCCAGCGGTGGACCGCTGCGGCCGTGATGAGCCGGCCGACGTCGTCGGGGGGGAGGTGGTC
>NZ_JBFAUT010000074.1:12083-39078 GCF_040679475.1 Actinoallomurus sp. NPDC052274 | reverse complement strand
AATGGTGGTGAGTCTTCCCAGCATCCACACCAGCCCAGACCCGGGGCACGGCCACCTCCGCAACCTCGACACGTCCTGGTCCCGCAGACGACCTCGCCGTCATGGCCCTACTCAGCGATCCGTTCGCACATCCCGATCAGAGGCCGGGTCGTCCTGGGGGTGCCGGGCGGCCAAGCCTCCCGAACCACACCTTCGGCAGCCGCATGAAAGCCACACCCGACACCCCTGGGTGAGCCAACCCTACGAACGGCTCGCTCAACCCAGTCAAGAAGGTAGGGCCGCATGAGTGAGCGCAGCGAGCGAATCATGAATGCGGCGCCTCTGGTCACTCCGCCGACGAAGGAGGCCACATGACACCCCTCCTGGAGATGAAGGGCGTCGTCAAGCGCTTTCCCGGTACGGTCGCCTGCGCCGGTGCCGACCTGTCCGTCCAGGCGGGCGAGGTCCACTGCCTGCTCGGCGAGAACGGAGCCGGCAAGAGCACCCTGATGAAGGTCCTCGCCGGTTCGTACCGGCCGGACGAGGGTGAGATCCTCCTCGACGGCCGGCCGCTGCACCTGGCCGGTCCGCAAGAGGGCATCACCGCCGGGATCAGCGTCATCTACCAGGAACTGGACCTCGCGCCCGACCTCACGGTCGCGCAGAACCTGTTCCTGGGGCGAGCGCCGGCCAGCGGTCCGTTCGTCCGGCGCCGGCGGCGGTCCGCGCTGGCCGCCGAGTTCATCGAGCGGGTCGGCGGGTCGTTCTCGCCGGACGCGCGGGTGCGCGACCTGCCCATCGCCGCCCAGCAGCTCACCGCCATCGCGAAGGCGCTGACCTGCGACGCCAAGGTGATCGTCATGGACGAGCCGTCGGCGACCCTCGGCGCGGAGGAGCTCAAGGTCGTCTTCTCCGTCATCCGGGACCTGGTGGCCGAGGGCCGGGCGGTGATCTACATCTCCCACCGGCTCGACGAGGTGTCCGAGATCGGCGACCGCGCGACGGTCATGCGCGACGGACGCAGCGTCGCCGTCTTCGACCTGACGACCACCGGCCACGACGAACTGGTCGCGGCGATGATCGGGCAGGCGCGCGACCTCGTGCGCCGTGCGGACCGGCCCGTGCCCGGCGGGGATCCGCTGCTGACCATCGACCGCGTCCGGATCGGCGGCCTCCTCGACGTCGCCGGAATCGACGTGCGGCCCGGGGAGATCGTCGGGCTCGCCGGGCTCGGCGGCGCCGGGCGGACGACGCTGCTGAGCGCGCTGTTCGGCGCCGTCCGCGGTGAGGTCAGCGCCCGGCTGGGCGGCCGTCCCCTGCCGGTCGCGGGCCCGCGTACCGCCGTGCGGCAGGGGCTCGCCCTGGTACCGGAGAACCGCAAGGAGGAAGGGCTCCTCCTTGGTCTGTCCGTCGCCCGGAACGCCGCCATCTCCGCGCTGGGCTGGACGATGCCGCGCTCCCGCGGCCGGCGGATGACCGCTCCGGTCCTCGGCGATCTCGGGGTCAAGCACGCCTCGCCCGAACAGCCGGTCGGCCAGTTGTCCGGCGGGAACCAGCAGAAGGTGGTCCTCGCCAAGTGGATCACACGCGGTGTACGTGTGCTGCTGCTGGACGAGCCCACCCGCGGCCTGGACATCGGCGCCAAGGCCGACCTGTACCGCCAGGTGCGCCGCCTCGCCGACGACGGCGTCGCCGTCCTGCTCGCCAGCAGCGAGCTGAGCGAGCTCACCGCGCACGCCGACACCATCTGGGTGCTGCACGAGGGGCGCAACGTCGCCCGCTTCGATCCGCGGACCACCCCTGAGGCCGACATCGCGCAAACCGTCATCACCGGGAGTCACACATGACTCAGACAGCGCCTGAGACCAGGCTCACGTGGACCGGCGCCCTCACCCGCCGGCGGGGGCTCGACCTGATCCGCGGCTCGAATCTCCTGCTCGTCTTCCTGCTGCTGTGCGTCGTGGCGTCGTTGCTGGCGCCGGAGTTCCTCACCACGCGCAACATTTCCAACCTTCTCCAGCAGTCCAGCCTCACCGGCATCGTCGCGGTCGGCATGACGATGGTCATCCTCACCGCCGGCATCGACCTGTCGGTGGGCAGCACCGCCGCGTTCGCCGGGATGCTCGTCGCCGTCCTGATCGCGCACGGCGTGAATCCCGTCCTCGCCCTGCTGGCGACCCTCGTCGCCGGCGCGGTCGCCGGCCTGCTCATGGGCGGCCTGTCGGCGTACCTGTCCCTGCCCAGTTTCATGACGACCCTCGCCGGGCTGACGAGCATCCGGGGCCTGACCTACCTGCTCACCGGGGGCACCCCGGCCGGCGGGAACCTCCCGCAGGGCTTCCGTCTCCTCGGCGGCGGTTTCATAGGCTACGTCCCGATCGTCGGCCTGGTCTTCATCGGCGTCGCGATCGTCGCCGGGCTGGTGCTGCGCGCGACGACCTTCGGCGAGTACGTCTACGCGGTCGGCAGCAACCGCGAGGCGGCGCGCCTGTCCGGACTGCCCGTCCGCGCGGTCACCGCCGCCGTCTTCGTGATCAGCGGCCTGCTCGCCGCACTCGCCGGGATCCTCCTGACCTCGCGCCTGACCATCGGCCAGCCGACGGCGTTCAACGGCCTCGAACTCGACGCGATCGCGGCGGTCGTCCTCGGCGGCACTAACCTGTTCGGCGGGCGCGGCGGCGTGTTCGGCACCTTCATCGCGGTGCTGTTGCTGTCCGTCCTGCACAACCTGTTCAATCTCCTGGGACTGAGCTCGTTCTTCCAGATGGTCGTCACCGGCGTCATCCTGGTGGCGGCGCTCATCCTCAACCGGCTACTCGAGCACAGGGGGAACCGTGCCTGACCTGGCTACCTTCGCGGACACGGCGATGTCGCCGGCCGAGCTCCGCGGCTTCCTGCACGGTCTGCCGGCGGTGGACCAAGTGGGAGCGGAGGAACGGGCCGCGCGGCTGGCGACCCGTTCGATCAAGAAGTCGGCGAAGGCGTACGCGATCGACCTGGCGATCTCGATGGTCGACCTGACGACGCTCGAGGGTGCGGACACCCCCGGCAAGGTGCGGGCGCTGTGCGCCAAGGCGGCCCATCCGGATCCGGCCGACGCGAGCGTGCCGAAGGTCGCGGCGGTCTGCGTCTACTCCGACCTCGTCGGCGAGGCGGTGCGCGCGCTGGACGGCACGGGGATCGGGGTCGCGAGCGTCGCGACGGCGTTCCCGTCGGGGCGGGCCCCGCTCGACGCCAAGCTCGCCGACACCCGCCGGGCGATCGACGACGGGGCCACCGAGATCGACATGGTGATCGACCGCGGCGCGTTCCTCGCGGGCGACCTCGGGAAGGTGTACGACGAGATCGTCGCGGTCAAGGCCGAGTGCGGCGACGTGCACCTGAAGGTCATCCTGGAGACCGGCGAACTGGTCACCTACGACAACGTACGGCGGGCGTCGTGGCTGGCGATGTTGGCCGGCGCCGACTTCATCAAGACCAGCACGGGCAAGGTGAGCCCGGCCGCCACACTGCCGGTCACCCTGGTGATGCTGGAGGCCGTGCGCGACTTCCGGGCGGCGACGGGCCGCCAGGTGGGCGTCAAACCGGCCGGCGGCATCCGCACGACCAAGGACGCGGTCAAGTACCTCGTGCTCGTGAACGAGACGGCCGGGCCGGACTGGCTGACGCCCGACTGGTTCCGGCTCGGCGCGTCCAGCCTGCTCAACGACCTGCTGATGCAGCGCCGCAAGCTCACGACCGGCGTGTACGGCGGTCCCGACTACTTCACGATGGACTGAGCGGATGAGTTTCGAGTACGCCCCCGCGCCGGAGTCACGGGACATCGTCGACATCAAGCCGTCGTACGGCCTGTTCGTCGACGGTGAGTTCGTCGAGGCGAAGAACACCTTCAAGACCATCGATCCGGCCACCGAGGAGACCCTGGCCGAGGTCGCCGAGGCCGACGCCGACGACGTCGACCGCGCCGTCGCGGCGGCCCGCCGCGCGTACGACACGGTGTGGGGCCCGATGCCGGGCGCCGAACGGGCGAAGTACCTCTTCCGGATCGCGCGGCTGATCCAGGAGCGGTCGCGCGAGCTGGCCGTCCTGGAGTCCATCGACAACGGCAAGCCGATCCGCGAGTCGCGGGACGTCGACCTGCCCCTGGTCGCCGCGCACTTCTTCTACTACGCCGGCTGGGCCGACAAGCTCCCGTACGCCGGGTTCGGCCCCGACCCGAGGCCGCTGGGCGTCGCCGGCCAGGTCATCCCCTGGAACTTCCCGCTGCTCATGCTGGCGTGGAAGGTCGCCCCGGCGCTGGCCTGCGGCAACACCGTCGTCCTGAAGCCCGCCGAGACGACTCCGCTGACGGCGCTGGCGTTCGCCGAGATCTGCGCGCAGGCGGAGCTGCCGCCCGGCGTCGTGAACATCCTCACCGGGGCCGGGGAGACGGGCCGCGCGCTGGTCGAGCACCCCGGGATCGACAAGGTCGCCTTCACCGGGTCGACCGAGGTCGGCCGGCAGATCGCCCGCTCGGTCGCCGGGACGGACAAGAGGCTCACGCTGGAGCTGGGCGGCAAGGCGGCCAACATCGTCTTCGACGACGCGCCGCTCGACCAGGCCGTCGAGGGCATCGTCAACGGCATCTTCTTCAACCAGGGGCACGTGTGCTGCGCCGGTTCGCGGCTGCTCGTGCAGGAGTCGGTCGTCGACGGGCTGCTCGACCGGTTGAAGGCGCGGATGGCGACGCTGCGGGTCGGTGACCCGCTGGACAAGAACACCGACGTCGGCGCGATCAACTCGGCCGCCCAGCTCGCGAAGATCCGCGAACTGTCCGACAGCGGTGAGGCGGAGGGCGCGACCCGCTGGTCGCCGCCGTGCGAGCTGCCCGAGCGGGGGTTCTGGTTCGCGCCGACCGTGTTCACCGGCGTCGCGGCCTCGCACCGGATCGCCCGTGAGGAGATCTTCGGCCCGGTCCTGTCGGTCCTGACGTTCCGTACCCCGGCCGAGGCGGTCGAGAAGGCGAACAACACGCCGTACGGCCTGTCGGCGGGCATCTGGACCGACAAGGGATCGCGCATCCTGTGGATGGCCGAGCGGCTCCGGGCCGGGGTCGTCTGGGCGAACACCTTCAACAAGTTCGATCCCGCCTCGCCCTTCGGCGGGTACAAGGAGTCCGGTTTCGGGCGCGAGGGCGGACGGCACGGGCTGGAGGCCTACCTTCGATGAGCGAGCGGTTGAGTGTTCGCAAGACCTACAAGCTGTTCATCGGGGGCGCGTTCCCCCGGTCGGAGTCCGGCAGGACCGTCATCGTGAACGACGCCAAGGGCAAGTTCCTGGCCAACGCTGCGCGGGCCTCGCGCAAGGACGTCCGGGACGCGGTCGTGGCCGCGCGCAAGGCCCAGTCCGGCTGGGCGGGCCGGACCGGCTACAACCGCGGCCAGATCCTCTACCGCGTCGCGGAGATGCTGGAAGGGCGCCGCGGCCAGTTCACCGAGGAACTGCGCGGCGCCGGCCTCGGCAAGACGGCCGCCGCCGCCGAGGTCGACGCGGCGATCGACCGCTGGGTCTGGTACGCCGGGTGGGCCGACAAGATCGCGCAGGTGACGGGGTCGGCCAACCCCGTCTCCGGGCCGTTCTTCAACTTCTCCACGCCCGAGCCCACCGGCGTGGTCGGGGTCGTCGCGCCGGACTCGCCGCTGCTCGGGCTCGTCTCGGTGATCGCGCCGGTGATCGCGACCGGCAACACGGCGGTCGTCGTCGCCTCGGAGCCCGCACCGCTCCCGGCGATCACCCTCGCCGAGGTCCTCGCCACCTCCGACGTGCCGGGCGGCGTCGTCAACCTCCTTACCGGGCACCGCGCCGAGCTGGCCCCCTGGCTCGCCTCCCACCAGGACGTCAACGCGATCGACCTGGCCGGCGCGCCGGACGACCTGGCGGCCGACTGCGCGCGGGCGGCGGCGGACAACCTCAAGCGGGTGCACCGCCCGGCCGCCGACGACTGGACCGCCGACCCCGGCACCGCCCGGATGACCGCGTTCCTGGAGACCAAGACCGTCTGGCATCCCGTCGGCGTCTGACCTCGCAGGACGATCTTCCGGTGAAACAGGGATGGTGCCCGCGGCGCGGCTGCGCCGCGGGCACCATCGGTTCGGCTAGCTCAGCGAGTCAGCGCGGCGGCGTTCCCGCCGCATGACCTCCTCGCAGAGCTCGGACTCGACGAACTCGTCGACGGGCATGGTGAGGTCCATCCGCTGGATGCAGACCCCCACCATGTACGGCCCGCCGACCGCCTTGTACAGACGAAGGCCGTAGTAGCCCTCGTCGCACCCGCCGCCGTTCCACGGCGCGAGCGGGCACTTCCCGCAGGTCTCCGGCAGGAAGACCGGCCGGATCTGCTTGAGCCCCACCGTGCCGCCGTCCGGCAGGGCGTACGTGACCTTGTACCCGCCCGAGACGTTCCAGGCGTCGACCCGCTCGACGGGCGTGGCCCCGAGCGACTCGAGGAGGGTCCAGATCGCGTTCGCGCTCGCCGGCTCGGCGATGGAGCGAAGGAGCCGGATCTCGACCCGGCTCCCGTACCTCTCGATGAGGTGCCGCACCCGCTCGATGTGGGACTCGTCGGGCACGACGATGTTCGCGCTGACCTTGAGCTTGCTCTCCAAGGCCGCCTCGATCGACCGCTGCAACGCGACGATCTTCTTTTCGGCCAGCTTCAGGCGCCCGAACTTCTCCGCCTGCACCTCGGCCAGTTCGAGCGCCGTGGTGCCGAAGATGGAGAAGTTCACCTTCCGCAGGCCCGCGCGGGCGGCCTCCGGCAGGGCCAGCGCGCCGTTCTCACCGTTGCTGGTGACGCCGATGTTGCGGTAGCCCGCGCCGTAGGCGAGAGCGATCAGCTCGTTGAGCTTAGGGTGCAACGTCGGTTCGCCGCCGGTGCCGTGCATCTCGGTGAGACCGCACTTGTCGCGGAGCAGCGTGATCACACGCACGAACTCCTCGTCGGGCCGCATGCGGTCCGCGAGGAAGTTCACCCCGTTCTTCTCCGCGTAGATCGACACCCGCTGACTCAGGTTGCCCGGGCCGGCCGTGATCGGCGTTCCGGGGATCTGGTCAGAGGTCACCGGAGTGCCCTCGTTGTGGCAGAACACGCACGTGAAACCGCACGCGTCCAGCAACTTGGCCCGGAAGCCCGGGTCGAACACCCACCGGATCGGCAGGGCCTCTTCGGCCAGGGCCAGAGGATGGCGGGTTTCCCCCTTGGACATGCATGACTCCTCATGCCGTGGCGCACGCAAGTCCCGGGTGGTCAGCCCGGCTCCCGTGCGCCCTGTGAATGGGACGCAACACCGAGAGCCGGGTGGCTCTTGTTTGGTGTTGTACTTGTGTGACGCACGTGCCCTGGCGGCGGTTCCGGGTAAGCTCCGCTCTGTGTAAGCCTCTCTGCGAAGCGGCGGGTTGGTCACCTGTCGGCAGGGGCGCACGGGTCGGCGGGACGGCCTCGTCCACGGGACTGAATGGGACCCCGTGAGGCCGGCCCGCCGTGTCCCTTTCCGGCGGGGCGCTATTTCAGCGGCCGCCGCGCAGCGCGGTCGCGGCATGCAGGACGGCGGACCACTCGTCGGGGGTCGGCTCCACCGGGCTCTGGGCGGTGAACAGAGGGTTCAGCGCCACCGTCAGGTTCGAACCGACGTGGCGCGGGCGTCGGCCGGCCGACTCCAGCAGGGCGGGCACGGGCTCGTGGCCGCATCGCCGCGCCATCGCCGTCAGCACCTCGTCGAGGCCGGTGGCCGAGTCGAGCGGCGGGAACGTCACCACGCCGGCACAGCGGCGCGACTGCTCCTCGTACCGGTCTTCCAAGAACCGCACTCGCCAGCCCGGCCACAGCTCCGCCAGAAGGGGCCGCAATCCGGGCACGGCGGCGGCCGTCCAGACCTCGGCGGTGCGCGTACGGACGTCCACGTGCAGGCCGCTTTCCGGTACCGCGCGAAGGTCCAGTCGCGTCAGGCCGCCGTCGGGCAGCCGGTCGAGAAGGCCCGGCCCCTGCCAGGCACTGTGGTCGCCCGCGCGGGCGAACGGGTGGACGGTGAGGGCGCCGGTCCCGTTGCGGACGGTCACTAGGTGCGCGACGCGGGCCCCCTCGCCGGAGGGCATCGGGACCTCCGGCATGGCGCGTTCGCGACCGGCGTCCCTGCGGACCGCCGCCCGGCCGAAGCCGGCCTGGTCGGCCAGGTCGCCGAGGCCGTCGTACGCCCAGCTGACGTCCCATTCCGGCCAGGTCAGCGCGAGCAGCCGCAGGAAGGCACGCCGGGCCGGCATCTCCCGCAGCAGGTCATCGCCGAAGAAGACGAGGCGGCGGGCGCGGTGGTCGATGGTGGCGCCCCCTTCGGCCGTGATCTCCTCCAGCCATTCGTCGTCCCGCTCCTCGCAGGGGCGCTGAGCGGTGACGTACCGGGTCGCCGACCGCGGACCGGCGATCAGGACGTCGCCGATCGTGTCCGCGGCCCAGTGGTCGTAGTACAGCCGCGGGCCTGCGTCGTCGACCAGGATGAAGTGCGCGGGGTGCCCCATGCGCTCCATCCTGCTCGGGACGAGAGGTGCCCGCCAGGGGATTCCCGGCGGTCCGGGCGGCCTCGGCTCCTCGGCCGGCCGATGCGCCGTCCCGGTGTCCGGGCGCGGCGGCTCAGTTGTGCTGCCAGCGGTCCTTCGGGGTCGGTCCGCAGGGCTCGTCCGGGTCCTCGTCGGCCGCGGCGATCGTCTCCCAGAAGGCGGCGTGCGCCTGCTCGTGCAGGATCCCGTAGGACAGCATGCGCTCGCGGGAGACGGTGCAGGCGTCGTCCGGGTCGAGGGCGGAGCGCCGCTGCTCGTAGGTCTCCATGAGCCGCCGGTGCCGGCGCGCCTGCGTGCGGGCGAGGCTCACCAGGTCGGCGGGGTCGCCGAGGTCGGCGAAGGCCAGCCTGAGCTGGGCGGGGTCACGGAACTCGGCCTGGGGGAGCTCCGGGGCCGACAGCCACTCCCGTAGCGTCCTCTCGCCCGCGGGGGTGAGGTGGAAGAAGCGGCGGCGTCTGCCGCCCTCCTCGGTCTCCTCGGTCAGCAGGCCCAGCTCCGCCAGGCGGGGCGGGTCGCGGTAGAGCTGCGCGTGCGGGATGGGCCAGAACGGCGCGATGCTCTCCTCGACGCGCGCCTTCAGCTCGTACGGGGTCATCGGGCCGTGGCGGGCGATCAGGCCGAGCACGACGTAGGCCGACATGCTCAACTCCACGCGCGCCTCCCGTTGACACCGTCGCACTGAGACCTTACTTTCGTCTCTTTGAAATCATATCGATGAAACTATGGCGCCCGGCGTACCGGAGCGCGCGGTCGCCGGGTCGACGACCGCGCACCGGCTCCGGGCGCTGCGCGCCGCCCTGCGCCGCTGACCGGGGACTACTGGAAGAACTCGGCCGGCAGGTGATCCCGCACCGCGGCGGGACGGAACCCCTGCTTGTGGATGGTGCGGAGCATCTTCTTGAAGTCGGCGGTCATGTTCGGGTTGAAGTGCACGAGCATGATGTCCCCCGGGTGCAGGCGGCCGGGCACCTGGTAGGCGATCTTCCCGTTGCTGACCACCTCGCGCCAGAAGAAGATCGCCTTCATCCCGCAGTCCCGGGCGGCGCGCAGCGTGTCATGGTCGGTGGACCCGTACGGCGCGCGGAACAGCGTCGGGCGCGCGCCGTACTGCGTGGTGTAGATGCCCGCCGCGTCGCAGATCTCCTGCTTCTGCCGCTTGTACGACAGCCGGGGCATGTACGGGTGCGTCATCGTGTGATCCTCGATCAGCGCGCCCGCCTGCTGCAGCTCGCGGAAGTACCCGTAGTTCTTCTTCACCGCGAGGTTCTCGAGGAAGAGCGTCACCGGGATCCGCTCGTCGCGGATCAGCCGGACGAAGTCGGCGTCCTTCTCCCAGCCGTCGTCGATGGTGATGAAGACGACCTTGTCCTGGACCGGGATGCGGCTGATCACCGGGGGCAGCCCGTCCCGCGACCGGGGGATCGCCGAGGGCGTCGTCGCGGTGGGCGAACCGCTCGGCGAGCCGCTCGGGCTCGCCGACGGCGAGGACGACGCGGGCGGAGTCACCGGAGCCGACGACGGGGGCCCGTGGCCGGGGGTCAGGCTCGGTTCGGCGCCGCCCGGCCCCCGTGAGGCGACCGGCGCCGCCGATCTGGAGTGCGGGGTGCCCTGGTGACAGGCCGTCAGTCCGCCCGCGGTGAGCACGGCCAGGGCGGCCGCGGTCAGAGCGCGCAGCTGTGGGCGCATCGGATCTCCCCTCGAAGCGGCGTTACGACAGTTACGAGGCTGTCCGGATTCGGCCGTTGATCAACCTGTTCCCACCGAATTGTGGGCGTGGGATCGCTCACCCCGCCGCCTCTCCGCCCTGGGAGCGGGGCAGGTAGTTCGCCAGCGCCGCGGGGCGCAGCCCCGCCTGCCGGATCCACGTGAGCAGGCGCTCGAAGTCGCCGGCCAGGCCGCGGCGGAAGTGCATCAGGATGATGTCGCCGGGCCGCAGGGCCGAGCCGCCGTCCATGCGGGCCAGCCGCCCGGACAGGCCGTTGTAGAACTCCACCGACCAGATGACGACCGACTTCATGCCGCAGTCGCGGGCCGCGGTACGGGTGACCTGGTCGTACGATCCGCCGGGCGGCCGGAAGATCTGCGGCCGCCGCCCGTACTGCCGGGCGTCGATGTCGGCCGAGTCGCAGATCTGCCGGTGCTGTGCCGCCGCGGACAGTCGGCGCATGTCGTTGTACGGCGCGGCGTGGTCCATCGTGTGGTCCTCGATCGGCGCGCCGGCGTGCTGCAGCGCCCAGAAGTACTCGTAGCCGGTGCGGGCCGCCTGGTCCGTGAGGAAGACCATGATGGGGACCCGCTGGGTCCGGACGATGTCGACGAAGCGGGTGTCGTGCTCCCAGCCGTCGTCGATGGTGATGAAGACGACCTTGTCGTTCGTCTGTATCCGGTCGATCACCGGCGGCAGGCCGTCCCCGTGCCGCTCGTAGGACACCTGCCAGGTGCCGGGCTTCGGAGCGGGCCAGCGCGGCGGCGCCATGACCTGCGCCATCGCGGGGGGACCCGCCGCGTGCGCGGGAGAGCCCTCCATCCGGCCACGGATGTCGGGCCACGCGCCGGAGGTCACTCCGAGCACCGCCGCGAGCAGGCACGAGGCGATCAACCGTTTTTCACGCATCCATCCCAGCTTTCCCTCAGTGGATCTTAAGTATCCGCATAGGGGTTGATGCCCGGACGTGGTGGCCAGGTTCGGGCAATCCGCCGTCTCTTTCGGAGGGCGAAGGGATGGAAGGCTGACTCAGCCCGCGCCCAGGGCGCGCAGCAGCGTGCCGCTCAGCGCGGTCACCGTCGCGTCCGGCACCGGCTTGGCGTCGGGGCCCTCGGCGAAGTACCGGAAGAACGCCTGCTGGAAACAGGCGCCGGCCAGCAGGGCGGCGGCCGCGTCGAGGTCGGCTTCGGCGGCGATGCGCCCCAGGTCGCGTTCGGCGCGCAGGTGGTCGGCCAGCCGGCGGACCAGGTGCTCCGGTCCGGCGCCGTACTTGCGGAGCGACTCGCGCTGGGCGGTCATCAACCGTGGATCGCCCAGCAGGGAGCCCAGCATGGGCAGGGCCTGAAGGTAGAAGTCCACGGTGGCCCGCGTCAGCGCCGCGACGGTCTCCGCGACGCTTCCGGCGCCGGGACGGACGTCCACGCGGGCGAACCCGGGCATCCGTTCGCGCAGGACCGCGAGCATCAGCTCCGTCTTGTCGGCGAAGTGCTTGTAGAGGGCCGCCTCGGACAGGCCGGCCGCCTTCGCGATCTCCTTCGTGGTGGTGCGCGCGATGCCGCGTTCGCGCATCAGGCCGGCGGCGGCGTCGAGGATGCGATCCCGGGTCGTCACGGTCCCCCTTGGTGGTCGAGCGTTCCTCCATTATGGTGGTTAGTGAGCACTCACTAACCCAGAAGGGGCGACGATCCCATGAAGCTCACGATCTTCGGCGCGTCCGGGAGGACCGGGACCCATCTGGTCCGGCAGGCGCTGGAACGCGGCCACCGGGTGACGGCGGTGGTGCGGGATCCGGCGCGCCTCGACGTCCCCGCCCACGAGCGCCTGCACGTCGTCACGGCCGACGTGATGGACCCGGCGGCCATCACGACCGCCGTCGGCGAGGCCGACGCCGTCGTCTCCGCGCTCGGGCATCGGGACACCGGCCCGACGACCGTGTGCCAGGACGGCGCCCGCAGCATCCTCGAGGCGATGGCCAAGACCGGCGCCCGCCGCTTCCTCATGGTCAGCGCCGCGGGCATGGTCACGGACCCCGGCGACGGCCCCCTCACGCGTTACGTCGCCAAGCCGATCCTGCAGCGGCTCCTGCGGCACGGCTTCGCCGACATGGGCCGGGCGGAGGAGGCGGTCCGCGGCAGCGACCTGGACTGGACGATCGTCCGGCCGCCGCGGCTCATCGACAAGAAGGGCACCGGGCGGTACCGCACCGGCATCGACCGCAGCGTCCGGGGCGGTGTGCAGATCTCCCGCGCCGACCTCGCCACCGGCATCCTCACCCTCATCCCCGAGGACTCGGCGGTGCGCCGGCACGTCTGGATCGCGCATTGACCCCGGACGCCCGACGGCCCCGCCCCCGGACGCCCGACGGCCCCGCCGCCGAGGGTTCGGCGACGGGGCCGTCGGACGGGCCTCCGAGGGAACGGTCAGCCGACGCCGAGCAGGTCGACGACGAAGATCAGCGTCTCGCCCGGCTTGATCGCGCGGCCCGCGCCGCGGTTGCCGTAGCCCAGGTGCGGGGGGATGACGAGCTTGCGGCGGCCGCCGACCCGCATGCCGGCGACGCCCTGGTCCCAGCCCGCGATGACGCGGCCGGCTCCGAGCGGGAAGTTGAAGGCCTCACCGCGGTTCCACGAGGCGTCGAACTCCTCGCCGGTCGAGTGCGCCACGCCGACGTAGTGCACCGAGACGGTCGAGCCGGGGGTGGCCTCGGCACCGTCGCCGACCGTGATGTCGGTGATCTGCAGGTCGGCGGGCGGCTCGCCCTCGGGGAAGTCGATCTCGGGTCGCTCAAGCGCCATGGGGATGTCTCTCATTGTCGGTGATAACGAGTGTCCAAGCGTAGCCACCCGGGACAGGTGTGCGGCCGGTGGAATGCGTGCCCCTCCGGGCTCGTTGCCATCCGTTGTGAACGTTGAGATCTTCTCGGATGTCGTATGCCCGTGGTGTTACCTGGGCCGGGCGCGGTTCGCGGCCGCCGCCCGTGACTTCGGCGGCGAGGTGAACGTGACCTGGCGGCCGTACCAGCTCGACCCCGGAGCCTCGGGCGGCGGGCTGATGACCGACAGCCTCGCCGAGAAGTTCGGCGGCGCCGACCGCGTCGCCGAGGCGCACGCCCGGATGCGGGAGCTGATGGCGGCCGAGGACCTGCCGTACGCGCCGGAGAAGGCGCTGAGCGCCAACACCCGCGACGCGCACCGGGTGATCGCGCTGGCCGCCGAGGCGGGCGTGCAGGACGCCGTCGTGGGCCGGCTCTTCCGGGCCCACCACGCCGAGGGCCGGGACCTGAACGACCACGGGACGCTCGCCGAACTCGCCGCCGAGGCCGGGCTGGCGGGCGTGGCGGAGCGCCTCGCGGCGGGCGAGGGCGACGCGGCGGTCACCGCGCAGCTCGAGGTGGCGCGGACGATCGGCGTCACCGGCGTCCCGTTCTTCGTGTTCGAGGACGCCTGGGCGGTGTCCGGGGCGCAGTCGCGGGAGTTCTTCGGCAGCGCCCTCGCCGAGGTCGCGGCCAAGGCCGGCTGA
Organism: Actinoallomurus sp. NPDC052274; assembly: GCF_040679475.1. Classification (NCBI taxonomy): domain Bacteria; kingdom Bacillati; phylum Actinomycetota; class Actinomycetes; order Streptosporangiales; family Thermomonosporaceae; genus Actinoallomurus; species Actinoallomurus sp. NPDC052274. The sequence continues at coordinate 25,289 of NZ_JBFAUT010000074.1, read as the reverse complement.
CCCACCGCGTGGGCACGGGCGGGTCCGCTGGGACTGAGGGGGACGCTGGGTCGGGTCCAGGTCATATAAACCGCTTGACCTGGTAAAACGCTTTGGGATCCCGAATCGCGAGCGGATACATTCCGACATACGGTCACATCCGATCCCCCCCCGGGAGACCCCTGTTGGAGCCGCAGGCACTTCGCCGCAGCCTGTCGCTGCGCGACCTCATCGTCTACGGACTGCTGTTCATCGGCCCGCTCGCGCCGGTGGGAGTCTTCGGCGTGCTCGACGCCAAGAGCTCCGGGGCGGTCGCCCTCGTCTACCTGGTGGCGACGATCGCCATGGGCTTCACCGCCCTGTCGTACGCCCAGATGTCGCGCCGGGTCCCGAACGCCGGCTCGGTGTTCGCCTACGCCAGCGCGGGGCTCGGCCGGCCGGCGGGTCTGCTGGCCGGCTGGATGGCGATGCTGGACTACCTGCTGATCCCCGCGGTGGCGTACCTGTTCTGCGGGATCGCCCTGCACTCGCAGATCCCCTCGGTGCCCGCCTGGGTCTTCACCGCGGTCGCGTTCGTGGCGACGACGGCGTTCAACCTGGCCGGCGTGCGCGTCGCGGCGCGGGTCGGGTTCGTCGTGCTCGTGATCGAGATCCTGCTCCTGGCGGTCTTCGTCGTCGCCGCCGTCGTCGTCCTGATCATGCACGGGCCCGCCCGGCCGTGGACGTCGCCGTTCGGCGGCACCGGCGGGATGACCGCGAGCGCCGTCATGGGCGCCGTCTCGGTCGCCGTGCTGTCCTTCCTCGGCTTCGACGGGATCGCCTCCTTCGCCGAGGAGAACACCGGGGACGAGCGCCAGGTCGGGCGCGCGGTGCTGTTCTGCCTCGCCCTCGCCGGACTCCTGTTCGTCGTGCAGACGTACCTGGCCGGGCTGCTCACGCCGGTGAGCCCCCAGCACCTCGCGTCGGCGCCCGCCGAGCAGGGCACGGCGTTCTACAAGATGACCGACGTCGCCTTCGGCTCCTGGCTCCACCTGGCGTTCGTCGTCGTCAAGGGCGTCGGGCCGGCGTTCTCCGCGATGTCCGCGGTGGCGGCAGCCTCCCGGCTGATGTACGGGATGGCCCGCGACCACGGCCTGCCCAAGGCGCTCGCGACCGTGGAGGAGCGGTCCCGCGTGCCCCGGGCCGCCCTCCTCACGACGGCCGGCGTCGCGGCCGTCGTGTCGATCTGGGCGGCCTGGCTGTCCAACGGCCTCGACGTTCTCGTGTCCATCGTGAACATCGGCGCCCTCGTGGCCTTCACCCTGCTGCACGCCTCGGTGGTCGGCTACTTCGTCGTACGGCGCCGGAGCCGTGCGTGGCTGCCGCACCTGCTCGTCCCGGCCGCGGGCGCCGCCGTCTCGGTCTGGATCATCGTGTCGGCGACGACCATGGCGAAGATCGTCGGCGGTGCCTGGCTCCTGCTCGGGCTCGTCCTGGTCGCCCTGCAGTACCGCCACGGCCGCCGGGCGCCCGGCGCGGCCGCCCCGGAGCCGGTGCCCGGCGCGGCCCCGACCCGGCGCTCGCGGTGAGGTGACCCGGCGGTCGGCCGCCCTGGCGCCCGTGCGGAGCCGGCCCGGAGTCTGAGGAGACGGCCCGGCGTCCTTCGCCGACGCGGCGTTCTCCGCCGACGCGGCGGTCCCGATGAGGCGGACGCTCAGCCGAACAGGTCGGGACGGCGGTGTTCCAGCGCCGGGAGGGTCTTGCGCACGTGCTCGGTGATCAGGTCGTCGATCTCCACCACCCGCACGCCCGGGAACGGCCCCAGGTCGGTCTGGACCGTGCCCATCGGGTCCACCAGCAGACTGCGCCCCACCCCGATCGCGCCGCCCGGCGCCTGCGGTGGATCCGGGGCCTTGTCGACCGCGACCGTCCAGGTGGTGTTCTCGATGGCCCGGGCGCGGATGAGCGTGACCCAGTGCTCCTCCTTGAAGTTCCCCTGGGCCCAGGAGGCGATCACCGCGAGAAGGTCGGCGCCCCGGTCGACGAGCGCCCTGGCCAGCTCCGGGAAGCGCAGGTCGTAGCAGGTGACCAGGCCGACCCGCGTCCCGGCCAGCTCCACGACCGTCGGCGTGTCCCCGGGCGCGATCAGCTCCGACTCCCGGAACCCGAACGCGTCGAACAGGTGGATCTTCCGGTAGGCGCCGGCCGCCCGGCCGTCGGCGTCGATCGCGACGGCGGTGTTGTACACCCGGCCGTCCGGCGCCGGCTCGAAGACCCCCACGATCACGGCCGTACGATGCCTGCGCGCCGCCTCGGCCAGCGTGGTCACCCAGGGGCCGTCGAGGGGCTCGGCCGCCGCGGCCATGGCCCGGCCGAACCGCACCTGCGTCGCCTCCGGGAAGATCGCCAGATCGGCCTCCGAGGCGATGGCGAGCGCCTCCAGGACATGCTCCAGGTTGTCCTTGGGGTCGTCGCCGACCGGGATCTGACACAGCGCGATCCGCATCGGGGCCTCCTCATCTGTTGTGCGGCGTGGAGACCCTGGCCCTCAGGCCAGGGAGGAATGCCATTCTCCTCTGATTGTCGGTGGCGGTGGTTAGTGTGCGGGCATGCGGTTCCGGCTTGCGCCCACGCCCGCTCAAGAGCAGGCGCTGCTGGAGCACTGCTCGCACGCCCGATATGTGTGGAATCTCGCGGTCGAACAACACCAGCACTGGCGACCGGGCCGGGCGTCCGCGCCGGGTTACGCGGAGCAGTGCCGCCAGCTGACCGAGGCGAGACGAGAGTCCGCTTGGCTGGCGGCAGGATCCCATACGGTGCAGCAGCAAGCGCTGCGGGACTTCACCCAGGCCATGGCGAACTTCTTCGCCAGGACCCATCGGCGGCCGACCTGGCGTAAGGCCGGTGTGCATGAGGGGTTCCGGATCGTCGGTAAACGCGGCAACCACTGGGACGTGCGCCGCCTGTCCCGCAAGGTCGGCCAGGTATGGATCCCGAAGGTCGGCTGGGTGCGGTTCCGCTGGTCCCGAAAGGTCCCCGATGCGGCCAAGTCCTTTCGGATCAACCGGGATCGGGCGGGCCGCTGGCATGTCGCGTTCGCAGTGATTCCGCCGCCCGTAGATGGGCCGGGAACGGGCGAGGTCATTGGTATCGATCGTGGCGTGGCCGTCTCGGCCGCCCTGTCCACCGGCGAGAACCTGGTGGTCCCCGGCCTCCACGCAACCGAGACCACACGCCTGCAACGTCTGCAGCGCGGGCTCGCACGCGCCAAACCGGGATCCAACCGCCGTGCTCGGGTCAAGACGGCGATCGCCCGGATCAAGGCGCGCCAGTCCGACCGGCGCAAAGACTGGGTGGAAAAGACCTCCACCACTCTGGCACGCCGCTACGACCTCATCCGGGTTGAAAACCTGAAGATCCGCAGCATGGTCCGCTCCGCACGCGGCACCCTCACCGCGCCGGGCACGAACGTACGGGCCAAGGCCGGACTCAACCGGTCCATCCACGAGGCCGGCTGGGGTCTGCTGGTGAGCCGCCTGGAGGACAAGGCACCTGGCCGAGTGGAGAAGGTCAACCCTGCGTATACGTCTCAGATCTGTCATGCCTGTGGGCAGTGCGCTGCGGAGAGCCGTGAGAGCCAAGCGGTTTTTCGTTGTCGCGCCTGTGGGCATGTCGATCACGCGGATGTGAACGCGGCCAAGAACATCAGAGACATCGCGGCAGGACGTGTCGTGACAGCGCGGGGAGCCCTCCAGCCGTCGGGCGGGGCCGTGAACCGCGAACCTCAACCTGTTCTCACCTCCGGGTAGGGAGCGGGTTGGAATAAAATCCCGCGCCTTTTCAGGTGGGGGAGGACGTCAATACCCTGACCCGGTGACCCTTGAGAACGATCCGCTCGTCGCCCGGATGCAGGGCTTCGGCACCACCGTGTTCGCGGAGATGACGGCGCTGGCGATCCGCACCGGGGCGATCAACCTGGGCCAGGGCTTCCCGGACACCGACGGCCCCGCCAAGCTGCTGGAGACCGCGGTCGAGGCCATCATGGGCGGCGCGAACCAGTACCCGCCCGGCCCCGGGCTGCCGGAGCTGCGGGAGGCCGTCGCCGCCCAGCGCGCGGACCGGTACGCCCTGACCTACGACCCGGCCGACGAGGTCATGGTCACGGTCGGCGCGACCGAGGCGATCTCGGCGGTGCTTCTCGCCCTCGTGGAGACGGGAGAGGAGGTCGTCGTGTTCGAGCCCTACTACGACTCGTACGCGGCGATCATCGCGCTGGCCGGCGGCGTACGCCGGCCGGTCACCCTGCGGCCCGACGGCGGGCGGTTCACGTTCGACCCGGCCGAGCTGCGCGCCGCCGTCACGCCGCGCACCCGGGTGCTGCTCCTCAACTCCCCGCACAACCCGACCGGCACGGTGTTCACCCGCGAGGAGCTCGAGGTCGTCGCGGACGTCTGCCGCGAACACGACCTCACCGCCGTCACCGACGAGGTCTACGAGTACCTGACCTACGACGGCCCGGCCGCCCACGTGCCGCTCGCGACCCTGCCCGGCATGCGCGAACGCACGGTGGCGATCTCCTCCGCGGGCAAGACCTTCTCCGTCACCGGCTGGAAGATCGGCTGGATCACCGCGCCGCCGCGGTTCGTACGGGCGGTGCAGACGGTCAAGCAGTTCCTGACCTTCACCGCCAGCGCCCCGTACCAGCGCGCGGTCGCGTACGCGCTGCGCGAGGAACAGGAGTGGGTCGAGGACCTGCGCGCGTCGCTGCGGGCCAAACGCGACCGGCTCAGCGACGGGCTGGCCGCCGCCGGTCTCACGACGTTCCGGCCGCAGGGCACCTACTTCGCGCAGGTCGACGTGCGCTCGCGCGGCTTCGGCGACGGGCGGGAGTTCGTCACCGCCCTGCACGAGCGCGCCGGCATCGTCGCCATTCCGACGCAGGTGTTCTACGACTCCGACGCCGGTGACCCGTACGTCCGGTTCGCCTTCTGCAAGCGCGACGAGGTGATCGACGAGGCCGTCGAGCGCCTCCACGACCTCTAGACGGCCGCGCGCGGGTGCTCGGATACGCTGGACTGCCGTGTCCGAACACCGCATCCCGCAGCCGCAGTTCCCCGACGACGACGGGCGGACCCCCGCCGAGGTCGAACGGGCGCTGAGCGACTACGCCCAGGGACGGGCGGGGGAGCGGGCCGTGCTCGCGGCGCTCGCCGGCACCCGCCTGCTCGTGCCGGTCGTCGCGGTGCTGACCGAGGACGAGACCGTCGACGGCCTGCGGCGCGAGAAGGAGAGCGAGATGGCTCTGCCCACTCTCGTCGGAGCGGACGGCCGGCGGGCCGTGCTCGCCTTCACCTCCACCGAGAGCCTCGCCCGCTGGCGCCCCGACGCCCGGCCCGTCGCGGTGCACGCCCGGCAGGCGTGCCAGGCCGCCGTCGGAGAGTCCGCCGACGCGCTCGTCGTCGACGTGGCGGGGCCCGTTCCGTACGCCATCGAGGGCGCCCGGCTGCACGTTCTCGCGAACGGCGGCGCGATCACCGCTCCGCACGAGGACCCCGACGTTCTCGTGGCCGTGCGCGCGGCGGTCGACGGCCTGCCCGGCATCACCGGCGTGCGCGTGGAGCCCGGCGAGCGGGCCGAGCTCGCCGTACGCCTCCGGCTCGCCGAGGGCGCCGGCGCGCAGGACGTACGGGCCGCCGCGGACCGCCTCGCCGAACGCCTCCGCGGCCACGTCACCGGAGGCGTCGAGATCGGCGTCGTCTCCGGTTAGGCGTGCCGTCCGGACCGAGCGGTGACGCGGCCGGTCGGAGTTCGGCCCTCGATGCCGGTGACAGGCCTTAGATTGCCAGCGTGACCAACCCCGACTGGGCCGAGCCGGTGATCCGGCGGCGGCTCGCCGTCGTCTCGGCCGCCGCGGTCGTCCTCGCGCTCGTGGCGTGGCGGGTCGGTCCGGCGCCCGACCTTCCGGCGTTCGGCTACCTCGCGGTGGTGGGCGTCGCGCTGACGTTCATCGACGTCGCGCTCAAGCGGCTGCCCGATCCGGTGACGCTCCCGTCGTACGCGGCCGGCCTGCTGCTGCTCGGCCTCGCGGCCCTCTTCACCGACCGGGGCGGGGCGCGGTTCACGCACGCGCTGCTCGGCATGGCGGCGCTGTTCGTCCTGTACGCGCTGCAGTGGCTCGTCGCGCCGAACCAGATCGGCCTGGGCGACGTGAAGCTGGCGGGCGTGCTGGGGCTCTACCTGGGCTGGCTCGGTCTTCCGGCGTGGGTGGCCGGGGTGTGCGCCGGGTACGTCCTCGCGGCGGTGTGGTCGGTCGCGCTGCTGGCGAGCCGCCGGGCCACGCTGCGGACCCAGATCCCGTACGGGCCGTTCATGCTGGCCGGAGTCCTCGCCGCGGTGCTGGCGTACGGCTGAGACCGCCGGAACCCTTCCCGCACCTTTGCCGTCTCGCGACCTCACCGGCCGCCCCGGAGGGGTATCCCGATCCCCGTGCGCATGCCGCGCGCTTACCCGCCTTAGATCGGGCTGGATCGGATGAGGGGCGACAATTGACTTCTCGCAGGTGGATCGCCGTGCTGACCGCCGGTTCGGCCGGGGTGCTGACGGCCGCGATCTCGTGGCCGCCGGAACCGGCGGCCGCCCTCCCCGGCGGGCGGGCGCACCGGGGAGGCGTTCCGCGCGTCCAGCCGTCGCCGAGCGCGAGCAGCACGCCGAACGACGGGATCAACGTCACCATCGGTCCGGACGACGACGACCGCGACCGGAACCGTGACCGGTTCCGTCGCCGGCCGTTCCGGACCCGCCGCCATCTGGAGTTCACCGGCGCGATCGGCTGGCCCGAGCTCGCGATGGGCTGCTGGTTCGACCCCGACTTCGAGGGCGCGGACGAGGACGGCCGCCGCGTCGTGTGCATCGATTTCGCCGTCCGGCCGCCCGGCAACGCGCCCACCCGGGTCCGCGGCCGCCGCTTCTTCTTCATCCACCACCGCCGATTCCACGACCGGCGCTCCAACTGACCCAGCGAGCCGGCGGTCGGCAGCGGCACCCGGAGATCGGCCGCGAGGTCCGGCAGCAGGCCCACCATGACGTACTCCGCCGTGCCGACGACGAACACACAGCAGGTCAGCACCGCCAGCGCGGCCCGGCCGCCCCACGAGAACGACGGCTTGGTCGAGGACATGGACCGCACGCTAAGCCTTCACATCAATGTGAGGGTCAACCCCGTTGTGAGCGAGCCTTGTGAGAGATCCGGCAACTGCGAAACGCATCCGGTCATGTGCGAGGAGTGATCGGGTATGGCATTATGGGTCCATGGGTATGGTTCGCCATATGAAGACGACCGTCGACATCTCCGACGATCTGCTGCGCGAGGCTCGTCGCGTCGCCCGCGAAGAAGGCGTCACGCTGAAGTCCATGATCGAGGAAGGGTTGAGGGCGGTTCTGGCGCGGCGCGAGGAAGGGCAGCGCTACGTCCTCCCGGACGCGTCTGTGCGTGGAGAAGGGCTCCAGCCGGAGGTTCGGACGGCTTCGTGGGCAGAGCTGCGTGCCATGGCGTACGGGGATCGACTGTGATCGCCGTCGACACCAACATCCTCGTCTACGCGCATAGAGAGGAGAGCGAGTTCCATTCCGCCGCCGCTTCGCGCCTTCGTGAGTTGGCCGAGGGCCGCGCAGCATGGGCGATCCCGTGGCCGTGTGTCCACGAGTTCTTCTCGATCGTTACGCATCCCCGGATCTATGCGCCGCCCAGCACCATCGATCAGGCGATCGAACAGATCGAAGCCTGGCTCGGGTCGCCGTCTGTGGTGCTGCTCGGTGAGGGCATCGGCTACTGGGAGACCCTCCGTTCCGCCCTGCGAGAGGGAAAGGTCGTCGGGCCGATGGTGCACGACGGCCGGATCGCCGCTCTCTGCGTCAGCGGGGGAGTACGTGAACTGTGGACCATGGACCGTGACTTCTCCCGGTTCCCCGGCGTCGTCGCCCGCAACCCGTTGCGTCCGTGACGGCCGTCTCGAGGCGGGCTCGTCTCAGGCTGCGGACACTTGGGCGTAGCCTTCCGTGGGGATGAAAGGATTCACTTCATGCTGCGCTGGCTGACCGCGGGGGAGTCTCATGGCCCGGCCCTCGTCGCGATCATGGAAGGGCTGCCCGCCGGAGTGCGCGTGACCTCGGACGACATCGCCGAGGCGCTGCGCCGTCGCCGGCTCGGGCATGGGCGGGGCGCCCGCATGAAGTTCGAGCAGGACAAGGTGACGGTCGTCGGTGGGGTCCGGCACGGCCGCACGCAGGGCGGTCCGGTGGCGATCGAGGTCGCCAACACGGAGTGGCCGAAGTGGGAGACGGTCATGTCGGCCGACCCCGTCGACCCGGACGAACTGGCCGCTCAGGCCCGCAACGCTCCGCTGTCCCGGCCCCGGCCCGGCCACGCCGACCTGGCGGGCATGCAGAAGTACGGCTTCGACGACGCCCGGCCGATCCTCGAGCGGGCGAGCGCCCGCGAGACGGCCGCGCGGGTCGCGATCGGCGAGGTGGCCAAGGCGTTCCTGGCCCAGGTCGCGGGCGCCCGGATCGTCAGCCACGTGGTGGCGCTCGGCGAGGTCGCCGTGCCGGACGGCGTGGTGCCCGGCCCGGAGGACCTCGAGCGGATCGACGCGGACCCGGTGCGCTGCGCCGACCCGGAGACGAGCGCCGCGATGGTCACCCACATCGACGAGCTCCGCAAGGCCGGTGACACACTCGGCGGCGTGGTGGAGGTCGTCGCCTACGGCCTGCCGCCCGGCCTCGGCAGTCACGTGCACTGGGACCGGCGGCTCGACGCCCGCCTCGCCGGTGCCCTGATGGGCATTCAGGCGATCAAGGGCGTGGAGGTCGGCGACGGGTTCACGACCGCGCGCCGCCCGGGTTCCCGGGCGCACGACGAGATCGAGAAGACGCCGGAGGGGATCCGGCGGCGCACCTCCCGGGCCGGGGGCATCGAGGGCGGCATGACGACCGGCGACCCGGTCCGGGTGCGGGCCGCGATGAAGCCGATCTCGACCGTGCCGCGCGCGCTGGACACGGTCGACGTGACGACCGGCGAGCCGGCCAAGGCGATCAACCAGCGCAGCGACGTGACCGCGGTCCCCGCCGCGGGGGTCGTCGCGGAGGCCATGGTGGCGCTGGTGCTGGCCGAGGCCGTGGTCGAGAAGTTCGGCGGCGACTCCGTCGAGGAGACCGCACGTAATCTGCAGGGCTATCTCTCAACTCTGGTGATCAAGTGAATTCCAAGGTCGTCGTCATCGGTCCGCCCGGCTCCGGCAAGACCACGGTGGGCCTGCTCGTCGCCGAGCGCCTTGGCGTTCCGTTCCGCGACACCGACCACGATGTCGAGGCCACGGCCGGCAAGCCGATCGGGGAGATCTTCGTCGACGACGGCGAGGAGCGCTTCCGCGCCCTCGAGCGCGCGGCCGTACGCGAAGCCCTCGAGACCCACGACGGCGTCATCGCCCTCGGCGGCGGCGCCATCCTGGACCCGGCCACCCAGGAGGACCTCGCCGGGCACCGGGTCGTCTACCTCGACGTGGGCCTGTCGGACGCGGTCAAGCGGGTCGGGCTGGCGTCGGCGCGGCCGCTGCTCGTGCTCAACCCGCGCAGCCAGTTCCGCAAGCTGATGGAGGAGCGCCGGCCCATCTACGAGCGCCTCGCCGTGCTCCAGGTGGCCACGGACGGCCGGGAGCCGGCCGAGATCGCCGACGAGATCGTCAAGGGACTGTCGTGACCCACGTCCACGTCGGAGGCGACGCGCCGTACGAGGTCGTGATCGGTACCGGGGTGCTCGGCGGGCTTCCGGCGCTGGTCGGCGAGGCCAGGACGGTCGCCGTCGTGCACGCCGAGGGCCTGCCGGAGATCGCCCGGCCGGTGTGCGGGGCGCTCGCCGAGGCCGGTTACGACGTCCACGCCCTACCCGTCCCCGACGGCGAGGCCGGCAAGGACGTCGCCGTGCTGGCCCGGCTCTGGTCCGACTTCGCCCGGCTCGGCATGACCCGTACCGACGTGGTGGTCGGTGTCGGCGGCGGCGCGACCACCGACCTGGCCGGGTTCGCCGCCGCGACCTGGCTCCGGGGCGTCAAGGCCGTGCTGCTGCCCACGACGCTGCTGGCCATGGTGGACGCCGCGGTCGGCGGCAAGACCGCGATCGACATCCCCGAGGGCAAGAACCTCGTCGGCGCCTTCCACCCGCCCGCCGGCGTCCTGTGCGATCTGACGACGCTCGTCACGATGCCGCGCGCGGACTACGTCGCCGGGCTGGCCGAGGTGATCAAGGCCGGGTTCATCGCCGACCCGAGGATCCTGGAGCTGGTCGAGGACGACCCGGAGGCCGCGGGCCGGCCGGACGGGCCGCACACCCTGGAGCTCATCGAGCGGGCCATCGCCGTCAAGGCGCGGGTCGTGTCGGAGGACCTGAAGGAGAGCGGCCTGCGCGAGATCCTGAACTACGGCCACACGCTGGGCCACGCGATCGAGAAGGTCGAGGCGTACCGCTTCCGGCACGGCGACGCGGTCGCGATCGGCATGGTGTACGCCGCCGAGCTGGCCCGCCTGGCGGGCCGCCTCGGTGACGCGGACGTCGACCGGCACCGGGAGATCCTCACCGGCGTCGGCCTGCCCACCTCGTACTCGCCCGACGTGTGGCCGTCGCTGCGCGACGCGATGCGCGTCGACAAGAAGGCACGCGGCGCGCGGCTGCGCTTCGTGGTCCTCGACGGCATCGCCGAGCCGGGCCGCCTGGAGGACCCGGACGAAGACCTGCTCGTACGGGCGTACGAGCGGGTGACCCGATGAGCGACGGCGCGCGAGAGGACAGGCGGTCGATGAGTGAGGTCTTCGTCCTGAACGGGCCGAACCTCGGCAGGCTGGGCAGCCGCGAACCCGACGTGTACGGCGCCGCGGACTTCGACGCCCTGACGGCGCTGTGCCGGGACACCGCCCGGCGGCTGGGCCTGCACGCCGAGGTGCGCCAGACCGACGACGAGGCCGAGCTGATCTCCTGGCTGCACGAGGCCGCCGACGGCAGGATCCCGGTCGTGCTCAACCCGGCCGCGTTCACGCACTACTCGTACGCGGTGCGGGACGCCATCGCCCAGCGCACCGCCCCGCTGATCGAGGTGCACCTGTCCAACCCGGCGGCCCGCGAGGAGTTCCGCCACAACTCGGTCGTCGCGGGGGTGGCCACCGGCACGGTCGCCGGCTTCGGCTTCCTGTCGTACGTGCTGGCGCTGCAGGCGATCGCCGAGCTTCTCGCGGAGAACGAGGACTGACACCCGGGGTGCCGCCGGCCGCCTTCGTACGGTAAGACTGAATCAGATTCGGTTACTCGGCGGTTCAGGTCAGGATTGGGGTGCGGCGACATGCGCATCGGGATGTCCCTCAACTACGCGGGCGGTTTCACCGAGACCGTCGACGAGCTGGCGGACTATGAGAAGGCCGGCCTCGACATCGTGTTCGTGCCGGAGGCGTACAGCTTCGACGCGGTGAGCCAGATGGGGTTCATCGCGGCGCGCACCGAGCGCCTGCAGATCGCCTCGGGCATCCTCCAGCTCTACTCGCGGACCCCGACGCTCACCGCGATGACGGCGGCCGGCCTGGACTACGTCTCCGGCGGGCGGTTCGTGCTCGGTCTCGGCGCGTCGGGCCCGCAGGTCATCGAGGGCTGGCACGGCGTCCCGTACACCGCGCCGATCGGGCGGACCCGGGAGATCATCGAGATCTGCCGCATGGTGTGGCGCCGCGAACGCGTCGTCTACGACGGCAAGTACTACAAGCTCCCCCTCCCCGCCGAGGAGGGCACCGGCCTCGGCAAGCCGCTCAAGCTCATCAACCACCCGGTCCGCGAGCGCATCCCGATCTTCATCGCGTCCCTCGGCCCGAAGAACGTCGAGATGACCGCCGAGCTCGCCGAGGGCTGGGAGCCGATCTTCTACGTCCCGGAGAAGGCCGGCGACGTCTGGGGCGACGCGCTCGCCCGCGGCAAGGCCAAGCGCGACCCCTCGCTCGGCGAGCTGGACATCGTCGCGCAGGCGTTCCTGGCGATCGGCGACGACGTCGAGGGTCTGCTCGACCTCGGCCGGCCGATGGCGGCGCTGTACATCGGCGGCATGGGCGCCAAGGGCCGCAACTTCTACAACGACCTGGCCCGGCGCTACGGCTACGAGAAGGAGGCCGAGGAGATCCAGGACCTCTACCTCGCGGGCAAAAAGGACGAGGCCGCCGCCAAGGTCCCGTACGAGCTGCTGCAGAAGACCTCCCTGATCGGCTCGGAGGGCTTTGTCCGCGACCGCCTCGCGGCGCTGAAGGAGTCCGGCGTCACGACGCTCAACGTCGCTCCGATGGCCGGTGACCACGCGTCCCGCGTCAAGCTGATCGAACGGGTGCGCGAGCTGGCCGCGTCCGTCTGAGGGCGCGGGCGGGCGTGGGCGCCTGAGGATGCGGGCCTGGCGTGTCCATGAGGATGCGGGCTTGGCGTGTCCGTCTGAGGGCGAGGGCCTGGGGTGTTCGTCTGAGGGCGCGGGCGGGCGTGGGCGTCTGAGGGCGCGGGCGTGGGGTGTCCGGGCGCGCGCGGGGCTCGGCGGCGCCGTGCGGCGGCGCCGAGCGTAGAGTGCGGGGCATGCCGGAGATCCACGAGGCCCGCCGCGCGCGGCTGGCCGAGCTCGTCGCCGCCCGTGACACCGAGGCGGCCCTCATCACCCGCCTGGTCAACGTGCGCTACCTGACCGGGCTGGCCAGTTCCAACGCCGCGCTGCTCGTACGCGCCGACGGGACCGCCGTGCTGGCCACCGACGGCCGGTACGCCGGCACGGCCGCCCGGGTCTGCCCGGAGCTGGAGTGCGTCGTCGACCGGGCCACCGCGGGGGCGCTGACCGCGCGGGCCGCGGGCCGGCTGGCGTTCGAGGCGCACGCCGTCACGGTGGAGGCACGCGACGAGCTGGCCGCCGAGCCGGGCGCGCCGGAGCTGGTCCCCCTCGGCCACGCCGTGGAAGAGCTGCGGATGGTCAAGGACGAGGAGGAGATCGCCCTGCTCAGGGAGGCCTGCGCCATCACCGACCGGGCCTTCGACGCGGTGCTGCCGACGATCCGGCCCGGCGTCACCGAACGCGAGATCGCGATCGCGCTCGACCGGGCCATGGTCGACCTCGGCGCCGAGCAGCCGGCGTGGGCGGCCATAGGCGCGAGCGGCCCGAACGGCGCCCACCCCCACCCCCGCCCCACCCCCCG
>NZ_JBFAUT010000074.1:0-12073 GCF_040679475.1 Actinoallomurus sp. NPDC052274 | reverse complement strand
CAACAAGCACTACGGCCCGCCCGGGCCCAACTACCTCAAGAGGTCGACGACGTGACATCCCTCGCCCCGGCCGCGGCCGCCGGCGGCGGGGGGGGGGGGCCCGGCGCCGGCCCCGCCCGCCGCCCGCGGCCCGAACGGCGCCATCCCGCACCACGTCCCCTCCGGCCGCGCCATCGAGCACGGCGACCTGGTCACCATGGACTTCGGCGCCCTCCAGGGCGGTTACCACGCCGACATGACCCGTACGATCGCGGTCGGCGCGGCCGGCGCCTGGGAGCGAGAGATCTACGAGCTCGTCGCCGCGGCCCAGGCCGCGGGCCTCGCGGCGGCGCGCCCGGACGCGGTGACCAAGGAGGTCGACGCCGCGGCCCGCGGTGTGATCGAGGCGGCGGGACGCGGCGACGAATTCCCGCACGGGCTCGGCCACGGCGTCGGCCTCGAGATCCACGAGGCACCGCTCATGGGGTATGACAAGACCGGTAAACTGACGGATCGAGTTCCCATCACCGTCGAGCCCGGCGTCTACGTCGCCGGTCGCGGCGGAGTCCGCATCGAGGACACGCTCGTGGTCCGTGCGGACGGTCCGGAGCTGCTCACCAAGACCACCAAGGACCTGCTCGTCAGCTAGACGCGGCAGACCGCCGAAGCGGGAGAACGACACACAGTGGCGACGACGAACGACCTCAAGAACGGCATGACGCTGAACCTCGACGGCCAGCTGTGGACCGTTCAGGAGTTCCAGCACGTCAAGCCTGGTAAGGGCGGCGCGTTCGTCCGCACCAAGCTCAAGAACGTCCTGTCCGGCAAGGTCGTCGACAAGACCTTCAACGCCGGCACCAAGGTCGACGTGGCCAACGTCGACAAGCGCGAGATGCAGTACCTCTACCGCGAGGGCGAGGACTTCGTCTTCATGGACACCGAGACCTACGACCAGCCCCACATCCCGGCCTCGACGGTCGGCGACGCGGCGGACTACCTCCTGCCGGAGCAGAACGCCGTGATCGCCTTCAACGAGGGCACGCCGCTCTACATCGAGCTGCCCGCCGCCGTGGTGCTCGAGGTGACCGAGACCGAGCCCGGCCTGCAGGGCGACCGCTCCACCGGCGGCACCAAGCCCGCGACGGTCGAGACCGGTGCGACGATCAACGTTCCGCTGTTCATCACGACCGGCGAGAAGATCAAGGTCGACACCCGCTCGGGCGACTACCTGGGTCGTGCCTGATCCGTGGCGGCACGGAGCAAGGCGCGCAGACGCGCCCTCGAGATCCTCTACGAGGCCGAGGTCCGCGGTGAGTCGCCGGTCGAGGTCCTCGACCGGCGCACCCGGCAGTCGGAGCACCGGCTCGCCGAGCAGGACTTCGTCGAGCGACTCGTCGAGGGAGTCGCCGCGCACCGCGAGCGCCTCGACGAGCTGATCGCGACGTACGCCGTCGGCTGGACGCTCGACCGGATGCCCATCGTCGACCGCAACATCCTGCGTCTCGGCGGATACGAGCTGCTGTGGAGCGAGGACGTGCCCGACGGGGTCGCCGTCAGCGAGGCGGTGGCCCTGGCGACCGACCTGTCCACCGACGAGTCGCCCCGGTTCGTCAACGGCCTGCTGTCGCGGCTGCTGGAGCTGAAACCGTCCCTGTCCCTCTAGGCCGGCCAGGCAGGACCGGCCGGCACCGGGGCGGTGCCGGCCGGACGTCTCCACGCCCGAAGCCGGGGGCGAACGGATCCGTGCGTACCCGCGCGCCCGCGCCCATCCCTCCTGATCGCGCCCGCCGGCCGAGGGCACTCAGCCGGTGGGCACGGCACTAGGGTGGGGAGGACACCGAGCCGGGAGGGGGCAAGCCGTGACCGATCGTCCGCGATCGCGGTCGACGCGCACCGCCGTCGTGTGGGAGATCCTGCGCGACGTCCTCGACGAGACCGCCAAGGAGTCGGGCCGTGACCGGCTCGACGTCGTCGACGCGGGCGGTGGCACCGGCGGGCTGGCCGTGCCGCTCGCCGAGCTCGGGCACCGGGTGACGGTGGTCGACGCCAGCCCGGACGCCCTCGCCGGCCTCGAACGGCGCGCGGCCGAGGCGGGCGTCACGGTCCGCGCCGCGCAGGGCGACGCCGACGGCCTGCCCGACGTCGTCGGCCCCGACAGCGCGGACCTCGTCATCTGCCACAGCGTGCTGGAGTACGTCGACGACCCGGCCACGGCGCTGGCCGCCGTCGCCCGCACCGTCCGGCCCGGCGGAGCGGTCAGCGTGCTGGCCGCCAACCAGGTCGCCGCGGTGCTCCATCGGGCGCTCGCCGGGCACTTCGAGGACGCCCGCCGCGTGCTGTCCAGCGCCCAGGGCCGCTGGGGGGACCGCGACCCGGTGCCGCGCCGGTTCACCTCCGGGATGCTGGCCGAGCTGATCGAGGCGGCGGGCCTGCGGGCGGGGCCGGTGCACGGCGTCCGGGTGTTCGCCGACCTGGTCCCCAGCGGCATCATCGACGGTGAGCGCGGGGCCGCCGACGAGCTCGTCGCCCTCGAGCGCGCCGTCTCCATGCACCCCGTCCTGAAGGACGTCGCCACTCAGCTCCACGCCCTGGCCTACCGGCGCCGGTCATAAAACCATGAACGGCGACCAGTGAGCGACCGATGAGCAGGAAACAGCAGTTGCACCGGCCCGGGCCGCAGCCCGGCCCGCCGGGGGACGACACCGGCTGCACGGTCCTGCACGTGGACATGGACGCCTTCTTCGTGAGCGTCGAGCTGCTGGAGCGCCCGGAGCTGCGCGGCCGTCCCGTCGTGGTCGGCGGGGCGGGGCCGCGCGGCGTCGTGTCCGCCGCGTCGTACGAGGCGCGGGCCTTCGGGGTGCACTCGGCGATGCCGATGAGCCGGGCCCGGCGGCTCTGCCCGCAGGCGGTCGTGCTGCCGCCCCGCCACGACAGGTACGCCGCCGCGTCGGCGGGCGTCATGGAGATCTTCCGGTCGATCACGCCGCTGGTGGAGCCCCTCGCGCTCGACGAGGCGTTCCTCGACGTGGCGGGGGCGCGGCGCCGGCTCGGCCGGTCCGCGGAGATCGGCCGGATGATCCGGGAGCAGGTCCACGAGCAGCAGGGCATCACCTGCTCGGTCGGGGTCGCGAGCACGAAGTTCGTGGCCAAGCTCGCGTCGACCAGGTGCAAGCCGGACGGTCTCCTGGTCGTGCCCGCGGACGGAGTGGTCGACTTCCTGCATCCGCTGCCGGTCGCGGCCCTGTGGGGCGTGGGAGAGCGCACCGAGGAGTCCCTCCGGCGCCTCGGCCTGCGAACGGTCGGCGACCTCGCGCGGACGCCGGTCGACACCCTGCGGCGCGAGGTCGGCGAGGCGGTCGGCCGGCACCTGCACGACCTCGCGTGGGGACGGGACCCGCGGCCGGTGACGGCGAGCGTGCCGGACAAGAGCATCGGCGCGGAGGAGACCTTCGACCGCGACCTCGCCGACCCGGAGGCGATCCGGCGCGAGCTGCTGCGGCTGTCCGACCGGGTGGGCGCGCGGCTGCGGGGAAGCGGCCAGGCGGGCCGCACCGTGGCGGTCAAGCTCCGCCGGCCGGACTTCACCACCCTGACCCGCGCCCGTACGCTCGCGGACGCGACGGACGTGGCCCGGGAGATCTACGCGACCGCGTGCGCGCTGTACGAGGCGTCCGGGCTGCAGGGCGCCCCGCTGCGGCTGGTGGGCGTGCGGGTCGAGAATCTGGTGCCGGCCGGCACGACTCCTCGGCAGCTGGCCCTGGGCGAGCCGGAGGTCGGCTGGCGCCAGGCGGAGGCGGCCATGGACCTGGCGGCACGGCGGTTCGGCGCGGGTGCCGTACGCCCCGCCGCCCTGGTCCGCGCGGACCGCGAGCGTGATGCTCGCCACGGTCGAGAGGCCGAAAATGAGGTATGAGGCGGATGTGATCAGTGTGACCACGGTGAGTGATCAGGGGCGATGACTTGACGATCCTCCTGTCCACAGTCGAACGTTTTCTTTCCCCCGGTCGTCAGGGCTCGTATTCTGGGCATATCACCGATAGCCATGTCCCCGTCCGGCGTGGGATTCCCCTTCGTGGGGCTGTCTTTGGGAGGCGCCGTGCCGCTCTCTGACCACGAGCAGCGCATGCTCGACCAGATCGAGCGCGCGCTGTACGCCGAGGATCCGAAGTTCGCTTCGGCGGTCCGCTCGACCGATCCGCAGGTGCATTACAGGCGCAGGATCTGGAAGGCCGCGATCGGCTCCGCGCTGGGCCTGTTCGTGGTGTTGGCAGGCGTGATCGTGAACACCATGCCGATCAGCATCGTGATCAGCGTGGCCGGGTTCCTGCTCATGGTCACCTGCTGCGCGTGGGGGCTGACCAGCTGGAAGCGGATGAACGGAGTGGCCGATCCGGCGCCGCGCAGGCGGGGCAGGCGGCCGAAAGCGGCCAGCGGCGGGTTCATGGAGCGCCTTGAGGAGCGCTGGCGCCGCCGCCACGGAGAGCTTTAACGTCCCGACGACCATGTCACCGCCCGGCGGACCGCCGGGCGGTGACGCGCTTCCCGGCCGGCCGCCCCGTCCTTGCGGGGGCGTTCCCGGTCGTCCCATGCCGTCGGGTGATGTGCCGTCCGGTGGATATGCCGCCGGGTGGGCGTGCCGGCGGGTGGGCGTGCCGCCGGGTGGGCGTGCCGGCGGGCTCCGCTCGGCGTTCAGCCGGCGGAGTGGCGTCGCCGGCGCAGGGCGAGGGAGTCGATCCGGTCGAACACGTCGAGCGCCCGGCCGCCCACCCCGCGCAGGAACACCGCCGAGGAAGACGGCAGCACCCGGGCCCGCCACCGGCCGCGTCGTCCCGCCGCGGCGGCGAAGGCGGCCCGTACCGAGAACGCGTCACCGCGCAGCCCCGTGCCGGGACCGGGCGCCGGCGCGTACCTGGCCAGTTCCTCGGCCCGTACGAGTCGGGCCAGCGCCTCGGCGGTCGGCTCGTCCAGCGGCCGCGCCTCGATGAGCCGCCGGGCCGCGGCGCGCGGGCTGTCGCCGGCCCGCCACGGGAGGCCGAAGTCCGCCGCGGCGACCCGTAGCTCGTCCCAGGCCGCATGCGCCACATCGGCCTCGGTGGACCCGCGGGCCCACCGGCGGACTCGCGCCAGGCGGTGCAGTGCCGCGGGCAGCGCGGCGAGCAGGACGACGGCCAGCAGCGCCAGCAGCGGGCCGACCGGCAGGCCGTCGCGGTGCGTCGGGGCGAGCGGACCGGCCGAACCGCTCCGGTCCATCGGGTCGGCGCGGCGGTGCGGGACCGACCCGGGGCCGGTGGCCGAGCGCCCGCCCGGCGTCTCTCCCGCCGAGGGGAGCCGGCTCGTCGAACCCGCGACCGGCGCGCCGGGGAGCAGCTGCGGGCTCGTGTACTCCGGCACGGTCGCGCTGCCCTGGCCCGTCCCGCCCGTCGGGGTCGGCTCGAAGCGCAGCCAGCCGATTCCGGAGAAGTAGAGCTCGGGCCAGGCGTGCGTGTCCTTGGTGCGCACCGCCCAGCTGCCGTCCGCCCGCCGCTCACCGGCCGTGTAGCCCATGGCGACGCGTGCGGGGATGCCGACGATCCGGGCCAGCAGCGCCATCGACGCCGCGAACTGCTCGCAGTACCCGGTCTTGCTGCCGAACAGGAAGTCGCGGAGCGCCCCGACATTGCGCGGGGAGGGCGCGTCGAGGCTGTAGGTGAAGTTGCCGGGCTTCGTGAACCACTGCTGCAGCTTGACGGCCCGTTCGTACGGCGTCGACGCCGTCGTGGTCAGCCTGCGCGCCAGGGCGGCGACGTCGGCCGGGACCGTAGCCGGCACGGGCAGGTACCGCGACACGACCTCCGCGGGGAGCGGCGCGACGGCCTCGAGCTGCTGGTACGTGGGCGCGGGCCGCACGCTCGACACCGTGTAGGCCCGGCCGCCCGCCGACTCGTGCGGAGAGAAGATCATCAACGTGGAGGCGTCGACCCGCCAGTCGCCCTTGATCGACACCTTGGTCGGCGGGTAGGGGGTCGGCAGGACGGTCATCCCGCGCACGTGCGAGTCGACGTAGATCCTGGTGGTCACGGGATGGAGGAGGGAGGCGTCCAGCTCCAGACCCGGCGCCGAGGGCAGGGTCTTGCCGTCGACGCGCGCGTTCTTGTCCCCGTGGATGGCGGAGTACGTCCATCCGTCGCCGTCGAACCGGTCCAGCGAGTACATCCGCAGGTAGTCGGGGGAGGAACCGTCGTCGGACGTGCGGTAGGTGAGGACGACGGCGTCGTCCGCGCGTACGAGCTGCCGTTTCAGGCTCACCAGCGGATCCGGGGTCGTCACCGTGGTGAGCCCGTTGCCGGCGCCGCCACCGGCCTCGGGCAGCCAGTGCGGATCGATGTCGGGCACCGCGAGGGGGACCACGACCGCCAGGGCGACGGCGGTCAGCCCGATCCGCCGCCCCGTCACGGACAGGGGACTCGAGTCGGGGCGGTCGTCCCGGGACGCCTCGCCCGACCAGTACCGCGTGAACACCGGACGGCCCCAGCCCGAGAGGCGGTCACGGGCGTCGGCCACGAGGAGCGCGAGGTATCCGGCCGCGCCCGGCAGGAAGAGCAGCCAGCCGGCGCTCTCCTGCCGGAACCGCGACGGGAGGGCGTACATCGCCAGCAGGGGCAGCCCGGCCGGGGCGGCGCGGCGCAGACGCACGGCGAGCAGGTCGACCAGGATCGCGATCAGTCCGATGCCGCCGGTGCTCAACAGCTCCACCCCCGGCAGCACCGGCACGGGCGGGGCGTAGCGGAACGAGTCCTGCCAGCCGTCGCGGGCCAGGTCCGCCAGGTAGGACACCGACCCGGGGGTCGGGACCACCCCGAGCAGCGCGTCACCGGACGCGAACAGCACGTTGAGGTAGCACAGCAGCGCGATCGCGGCGATCAGCAGACAGACCGGGACGGGCAGGCGGAAGCGCCGGGTCAACGCGCCCGCCCCGCCCACGGTGAGCACCGCGCCCAGCCCGCTGCCGAACCACCCGGCCGTCTTGAACAGCGGGTACAGCGCGACCGAGGCGAGCAGCGTGGCCGCGCAGGCCGCGATCGTCAGACGTATCCTCATCGCGCCTCCGTCCGGTCCGGCTGTCCGCGCCGTCCCCCGCCGTCGGGCCAGGCCGTCCGCAGCGCGGCGGCCGAGGCCACGGGGAGGACCCGCCACCCCGCCGCGCGCAGGATCCGGGTGACCTCCGGGTCCGCGCTCTCCTCCCCGATGATCACCGCGACGCGGGCGGCGGTCCCGTGCCCGGCCCCGGCGACCTCCCGGGCGTCCTCGGGGGTGAGCCGCCCGAACACTCCGACGATCAGGCCGTCGCCTTTGTTCGCCGTCTCGCGGACGGCCGCCAGGCCCGGTCGCAGTGACCGGCTCCGCGACGTGCGGACGACGGCGAGGAGGTCGAGGAGCGCCCCCTCGAACGTCGCGGACGGGGCGAGCGCCACGCCCTCGTCCGTGACGTACCGCAGGCCGAGCCCCTCCCGGCCGAGCCGCAGCCCGATCGAGGCCGCCGCGGACACCGCGTGCTCGAACGACGCGCCCGGACCGTCCCCCCAGTGCGCCGTCCTCCGCGTGTCCAGGAAGAGGGTGCCGCTCGTCTGCCACTGCTGTTCCTCGCGGCGCACCATCAGCTCCCCGCGGCGCGCCGTCGACCGCCAGTGCACCCGCCGCAGGTCGTCGCCGTGCCGGTACTCGCGCGGCGTCACGTCGTCCTCCCCGGCGCCGGCCACCATGCGGGCCCGGCTCTCACCGCCGCCCGTCCACGAACCGGTCGGCCGGCCCGCGGGGAGTGGCACGATCGCCGGGGTGACCGTGATGACGTCGGCGGCCGTGAACGACCGCGCGAGCTCCACCAGCCCGAACGGGTCCGCCAGGCGCACGGTCAGCGGCCCGACGCGGTACTGGCCGCGGACGTCCGCCCGTACCCGGTAGGCCATCTCCCGGGCGCCGCCCGGCTCGATCCGGTCGATGACGAACCGCGCGCGACCGCCCAGCGTGTACGGCACCTGGTCCTCGACGAGGAGGATCCCGGTGGGCAGCCGCGAGACGTTCTCCAGCAGGACGTTCACCTGCGCCTCGCCACCGGCGGGGAAGCGGGTGGGGCTCGCCCGGCGCGAGCAGGTCAGCCGGTAGCGGGTCCGCGAGACCACCAGCACGGACAGCAGCGGCAGGGCCAGGATGAGCAGGCCGGCGCGGAGGAGGTCCCGCTCGCCCAGGACGAACGAGCACACGATCGCGGTGGCCCCCGCCGCGATGAACGACCGGCCCCGGGTGGTCAGCGCGTGGAGCGTCGCCGCCATGTCAGCGCCGGTGATCGGGGACCGGAACGCGTTCGGCCAGTTCGGCGACGATCTGCTCGGGCGACCGGCGCTGGACCTGTGCCTCGGCCGTCGGCAGGAGCCGGTGCGCGAGCACCGGGACGGCGAGACGTTGCAGATCGTCGGGGAGGACGTACTCCCGGTCGTCCAGGGCCGCGTAGGCGCGGGCGGCCCGGACGAGCTGGAGGGTCGCCCGCGGTGAGGCGCCGAGGCGCAGCTCCGGATGGTCCCGGGTGGCGGTGACGAGGGCGATGGCGTACCCGCGCAGCGCGGGCGCGACGTGCACCTCGCGGACGACCTCGATCATCGTCCGTACGTCGCCGTCCTGGGCGACGGGCTGCAGCCGATCCAGCGGGGAGGGCCCGCCGTGCACGTCGAGCATCTCCAGCTCCGCGGCCGGCTCCGGGTAGCCCATCGCGATCCGGGCGGTGAACCGGTCACGCTGTGCCTCCGGGAGGGGATAGGTCCCCTCCATCTCGACCGGGTTCTGCGTCGCGATCACCATGAACGGGGCGTCCAGCGGATACGTGCGGCCGTCGACGGTGACCTGGCGCTCCTCCATGCACTCCAGCAACGCGGACTGCGTCTTCGGCGACGCCCGGTTGATCTCGTCGCCCACCACGATGTTCGCGAAGACCGGACCCGGCTTGAACTCGAACTCCCGGCGCTCCTGGTTGTAGGCGCTGACCCCGGTGATGTCGCTCGGCAGCAGGTCGGGGGTGAACTGCACCCGCCGCACCGAGCAGTCGATCGACTTGGCGAGGGCCTTGGCGAGCATCGTCTTGCCGACGCCGGGGACGTCCTCGATGAGGAGGTGACCCTCGGCGAGCAGGACGGTCAGCGCGAGGCGTACGACATCGGGCTTGCCCTCGATGACGGACTCGATGGCTCCGAGGATCTTGCTCGAGATCTGGGCCAGCCCGTCCAGTCCCCGGCCGATGTCGCCGTGCGTGCTTACTGACACTTACCCCTCCTCGGGCCACCCGGACGGCGGCGCCGCATCGCCCGGCCGTCGTGGATGGACGCTCCCACCCGATATGTCGTACTGACAGTACGTCGTCGGGCCCTGCCGCGGCGATGGCTGCGGCTCGACGCGCGGGGATGTCCCGGCCGCGGCGGGGGGCGCCCTCGCGACGACCTCCCGGCCCGGCCGACGCGGTCCGCGGCCGGACGGCGACGGGTCGTGACGCCCGGAGGTGCTCCACTTTCCCCCACCGGCCCCGCCCGGCCCTCCGGCGGCGTCGGTCCGGCGGCCCTGACCGTCGCGCCGGGCGGCTCTGACGGGGTCTGTGGCGCCCCACGAGGACGCCCTGTTCTGACCTGGCCGTACGCGTGGCGAGATGCCGTGTGACCGGTGTTTTGGTCGTTGACCGTGGGGGAGAGTGGAGTACAGTGGGGCGCCGTGGGGGAGGGCAATCGACCCCGCGAAGCGGGAGGTGGGGGCCGATGTTCCTCGGCACTCACTCACCGCGCCTGGACGACAAGGGACGACTGTTCCTGCCGGCGAAGTACCGCGAGGAGCTGTCAGGGGGATTGGTGATCACGAAGGGCCAGGAACGCTGCCTCTACGTCTTCCCTGAGGCCGAGTTCCAGCGCATCACCGAGGCGCTTCGCACCGCACCGGTCACCGCCAAGGCAGTGCGGGACTACAGCCGGGTCTTCTTCGCCAGCGCCTCGGACGAGGTCCCCGACAAGCAGGGCCGGATCACCATTCCGCAGGCGCTGCGGCGCTACGCGGGCCTGACCCGCGACTGCGCCGTCATCGGTGCCAACACGCGGTTGGAGATCTGGGACGCGACCGCCTGGGAGACCTACCTGGCCGACCAGGAGCAGCAGTTCTCCGATCTGTCGGAGGAGGTGCTGCCCGGGATTCTTTGACGCACCATCGCCGGTGATCGGATCCGTTCGGCGAGGTCTCCACCCGCTCCCAGCTGGCGCACCTTCCCCGGTGCCAGATGGCCGTTGCACATCTTCCTCACGGAGCAGCGGATGGGGACCTGGCCGGACGAAATCCCGATCGGGGGCCGGCGTCAAGCCATTGAGCGGTGAGCCGCCGAGCAGGAGGGGTGGCGTCTTCCACGGGGCAGACGGCCACACCGGCCGCCTTTATCGTCCCTGAACGATTCTTCCTCAGGGGTGACGGGCGTCAGCGAGCGCGGTCTCAGCGCTGTCCGCGAGCAGTGGCGTCCTGAGGGGGTTTCATGCACGGCGATGACGAGCGCGAGGAGGGGCCGCGCGCGCAGGGCCATGTTCCGGTCATGCTGGACCGGATCCTGGCGCTGCTCGCTCCGGCCTTGTCGGCGCCCTCCGATGAGGACGCGATCTACGTCGACGCCACCCTGGGCCTCGCCGGGCACGCCACCGCCGTCCTCGCCGCGTACCCGCGGGCGCGGCTCATCGGGCTCGACCGCGACACGACCGCGCTCGAGCGGTCCCGGCGCCGCCTGGAGCCCTACGCCGGCCGGTTCACGCTCGTGCACGCGGTCTACGACGAGATCCCGCAGGTCCTGGCCGACCTGGGCGTTCCGCGGATCCACGCGATCCTCTTCGACCTGGGCGTCTCGTCCCCGCAGCTCGACGAGGCCGAGCGCGGCTTCGCCTACTCCTACGACGCACCGCTCGACATGCGGATGGACCGCACCCAGCGGCTCACCGCCGAAGAGGTGGTCAACACCTATTCGGTCGCCGACCTGACGCGCATCCTGCGCGACTACGGCGAGGAGCGGTTCGCGCGGCGCGTCGCCGAGGCGATCGTCCGTGAGCGGGGGCGCGCCCCGCTCACGTCGACGGCCCGCCTCGTCGACGTCGTCCGCGGCGCCATCCCCGCCGCCTCGCGCCGCACGGGCGGCCATCCGGGCAAGCGCACCTTCCAGGCGCTGCGCATGGAGGTGAACGGCGAGCTGGCCGCCCTCGAGCGCGCGGTGCCCGCCGCCCTCGACGCCCTGGCCGTCGGCGGGCGCATCGCCGTCCTGTCCTACCACTCGCTGGAGGACCGGATCGTCAAGCGGGCGCTGGCCGCGCGCACCACCGACACCACCCCACCCGACCTGCCGGTCCCGCTGCCCGAGCTGCAGCCCCGGTTCCGTCTCCTCACCCGGGGGGCGGAGCAACCGGCCGACGAGGAGACCACGACCAACCCCCGAGCCGCCTCGGCACGCCTGCGCGCCGCCGAGCGGATCCGGGAGGAGCGACGTCCGCGAGGCATCGGCGCGATGCCCCTCGGTGAGCAGCCGCCGAGCGGGCGGAGTGGAGCAGGAGGCATCGCATGACCATCACGACTCCGCCGCCGGAGACCCGGCGTCGCCGTCGGCGCGGGGACGCGCCCATCCGGGCGCGCGATGCCGGGAAGGACATCGCGAAGAAGGGCACGCCCGCGACCGGCCGGGGAGCCGCCGCGGCCGAGAAGCCGGCGAAGCCGACCTCGCGGGACCGGACGACCGCGAAGCCGGCGCCGCGCGACAGGGCCGAGGCGGCGGCGCGGGGCAAGGCGGGCAAGGCCACGCCGCGCGGCAAGACCGACGGCAGGTCCCGTAAGGACCGGACCGAGGCCGCGCCCGCCGGCACGCGGACGCGCGCCGCGACGGGCGGGAAGACCACCGGCAGGTCGGCGGGCACTGCGGCGAAGACCGCGAGCAGGTCGGCGGGCACCGCGGGGAGGACCGCGAGCAGGTCGGCGCGGTCGACTGGAGTTCCCCGTCCCGCGAGTATTCGTCCGTGACGCCGAGCGCCGACGCTTCGGCAAGATCGATCAAACGCTCGGCATATCGCCG
>NZ_JBFAUT010000073.1:9633-40827 GCF_040679475.1 Actinoallomurus sp. NPDC052274 | reverse complement strand
GCGGGGGGGGGGCGGTTTACAGGCGGGGGCGGTGTGCGGCGCGGCGCCGAGGCGGCGTACGGAGCGGCGCCGCGACAGCGCGCCGAGGCGACACGGCACGGAGCGGCGCGGAGCGGCGCGAGGACGGTACGCCCAGGCGGCGCGGAGCGGCGCCGCGACCGCATGCCGAGGCGGCGCGGAGCGGCGCCGGGGGCGCGTGCCAGGGTGGCGCGGGGCGGCGCCGCCGGTCAGCGGACCGGGTGGCCGGCCCCGCGCAGCGACTCCTTGACGTCGCCGATCTTGAGGTCGCCGAAGTGGAACACGCTCGCGGCCAGTACCGCGTCGGCGCCCGCGTCGATCGCGGGGGCGAAGTGCTCGATCGCGCCGGCTCCCCCGCTCGCGATGACCGGGACGCTCACCACCGCGCGTACCGCGCGCAGCATCTCCAGGTCGAAGCCGTTCTTGGTGCCGTCGGCGTCCATGGAGTTCAGCAGGATCTCCCCGACGCCCAGTTCCTCGCCGCGCCGCGCCCACTCGATCGCGTCCAGGCCGGTGCCGCGCCGCCCGCCGTGCGTGGTGACCTCGAACCCGGAGGCGGACCGGCGGGCGTCCACCGACAGCACGATGCACTGCGAGCCGAACCGGTGCGCCGCCTCCCGGAGGAACTCCGGCCGGGCGATCGCCGCGGTGTTGATCGACACCTTGTCCGCACCGGCCCGCAGCAGCCGGTCGACGTCGTCGACGGTACGGACGCCGCCGCCCACCGTCAGCGGGATGAACACCTGCTCGGCCGTGCGGCGCACGACCTCGTACGTCGTCTCACGGCCGCCGCTGGAGGCGGTGATGTCGAGGAAGGTGAGCTCGTCGGCGCCCTCGGCGTCGTAGCGCCGGGCCAGTTCGACCGGGTCGCCGGCGTCCCGGAGGTTCTCGAAGTTGACCCCCTTGACCACCCGCCCGGCGTCGACGTCCAGGCAGGGAATCACCCGAACCGCGACACTCATGTTCTCTCTCCGTCCTGAAGCGCCTCGGAGTAGGCGTCCACCTCGATCTCCACCAGCATCCGGTGGTCGATGAACGCGGAGACCTCGATCATCGTCGCGGCCGGGCGGACCTCGCCGAAGAGCTCGCGGTGCGCCCGGCCCACGGCCTCGGCGTCGGCGATGTCCCGGACGTACATGCGGGTCCGCACGACGTCCTCAACCGAGGCGCCGGCCTTCTCCACGGCCTGCAGCGCGATGCCGAACGCGGTCTTCGTCTGGCCGTACGCGTCGTTCTCGTACCGCACCTCGCCGTCCACCGTCGAGGTGCAGCCCGCGACGAGCACCCACGGCCCGGCCACGACCACCCGGGAGTACCCGACCATGTCCTCCCAGGGACCGCCGGAGGAGATCCGCTTGATCACGCGCCCGCTCCCACCGTGGCCAGGGCCTCTTCCAGGGTGAACGCGCCGGCGTACAGGGCCTTGCCGACGATCGCGCCCTCGACGCCCACCGGCACCAGCCCGGCGAGCGCGCGCAGGTCGTCCAGTGACGAGACGCCGCCCGAGGCGACCACGGGGCGGTCGGTGCGGGCGCAGACCTCGCGGAGCAGGTCGGTGTTCGGCCCGCGGAGGGTGCCGTCCTTGGTCACGTCCGTGACGACGTAGCGCGGGCAGCCGTCCGCCTCCAGGCGCTCCAGCACCTCCCACAGGTCGCCGCCCTCGCGGGTCCAGCCCCGTGCCGCGAGCGTGGTGCCGCGCACGTCCAGCCCCACCGCGATCTTGTCCCCGTGCTCGGCGATGATCTTCCGGCACCAGTCGGGGTTCTCCAGCGCGGCGGTGCCGATGTTGACCCGCGAGCAGCCGGTCGCCAGCGCCGCCGCGAGGGAGTCGTCGTCGCGGATCCCGCCGGACAGCTCCACCTTCACGTCCAGCTTGCCGATCACGTCGGCGAGCAGCTCGCGGTTGGACCCCCGGCCGAACGCGGCGTCCAGGTCGACCAGATGGATCCACTCCGCGCCCGCGCTCTGCCAGGCCAGGGCCGCCTCGACCGGCTCACCGTAGGAGGTCTCGGTGCCGGCCTCCCCCTGCACCAGACGTACGGCCTGACCGGCCGCGACGTCGACGGCGGGCAACAGTACCAGGGACATGTCTTAAGACCTCCGGTCGAAGGCGAGCGTGACGAACACCGGGACCAGGAACACCGACAGGGCCAGCACCCCGAGCCGCCCGGTCCACGAGGACAGATATATCCAGGCGACCACCTGGATGAGCACGAAGACCACCGCGACGATGGCGTTCTGCTCGCGGCGCCGCCGGGCGAGGATTCCGCCCGGCCGCCCGGACCGGCGCGGCAGGAGCCGCGTGACCCGGGCGATCCGGGCCCGGCGCCGCGCCTTACGCGCGTCCCGGCGGGCGGCCTCGGCGGCGGCGCGCTGCCGCGCCGCCTCCCGTTCCGCCCGGCGCCGCTGACGCTCCTTGCTCATCAGAGCGTCGACAGCCAGTTCTTCAGGACGACGGCGCCGGCGTCGCCGGACTTCTCCGGGTGGAACTGCGTGGCGCTCAGCGGGCCGTTCTCCACCGCCGCGACGAAGCGCTCGCCGTGCTCGCTCCAGGTCACCAGCGGCGGGGTGAACCGGCCGGGCGGCATGTCCCAGCGGCGCACGCCGTACGAGTGCACGAAGTAGAAC
This sequence comes from Actinoallomurus sp. NPDC052274, assembly GCF_040679475.1. NCBI lineage: Bacteria > Bacillati > Actinomycetota > Actinomycetes > Streptosporangiales > Thermomonosporaceae > Actinoallomurus > Actinoallomurus sp. NPDC052274. Next base: position 38,181 of record NZ_JBFAUT010000073.1, on the reverse strand, counting down.
CGCGTGTCGGGGTCCAGGCCCGCGAACAGCACGGTGCCCTCCGGCGACTCGACGGTGTTCCAGCCCATGTGCGGCAGGATCGGCGCCTCGATCCGCTCCACCGTGCCCGGCCACTCGGCACAGCCGTCGGTGGTGATCCCGTGCTCCACGCCCTTCTCGAACAGGATCTGCATGCCGACGCAGATGCCGAGCACCGGGCGGCCGCCGGCGAGCCGGCGGCCGATGATCTGCTCACCGCGGACGCCGCGCAGCCCCTTCATGCACGCCGCGAAGGCGCCGACGCCCGGGACCACCAGGCCGTCGGCGTTCAGCGCGGCGTCGAAGTCGGCGGTGACGGTGACGTCCGCCCCGGCCCGGGCGACGGCGCGCTCGGCGGAGCGGAGGTTGCCCGATCCGTAGTCGAGGACGACGACGTTCTTCACAGCGTGCCCTTCGTCGAGGGGATGCCGTGCGCGCGGGGATCGTGGGCGACGGCGTCCCGCAGCGCCCGTGCCAGGGCCTTGAACTGCGCCTCGACGATGTGATGCGCGTTGCGCCCGTACGGGACGTGCACGTGCAGGCAGATCGCGGCGTTGAACACGAACGCCTCGAAGATGTGGCGGGTCATCGTCGTGTCGTAGTCCGGGCCGATCATCGGGGCGATGCCCTCCGGCTCGGTGTGCACGAGGTACGGCCGGCCGGACAGGTCGACCGTCACCTGGGCGAGCGTCTCGTCCAGCGGCACGCTGGCGTCGGCGAACCGCCGGATGCCGGACTTGTCGCCCAGAGCCTCGCGGAACGCCTGACCGAGGGCGATCGCGGTGTCCTCGATCGTGTGGTGACTGTCGATGTGCAGGTCACCGGAGGTCTTCACGGTCAGGTCGAACGACCCGTGCTTGCCCAGCTGCGTCAGCATGTGGTCGAAGAAGCCGACGCCGGTGGCGACGTCCACCCGCCCGGTACCGTCCAGGTCGACCTCCACGACGACCTGCGTCTCCTTCGTGCCCCGCTCGACGCGTCCGGTGCGCATCCGCTTCTCTCCTCCGTTGGAACTCATACGCTTGCCTTGAGGGCGGCGCGGAAGGCCGCCATCTCCTCCGGCGTGCCGACGCTGACCCGCAGCCACTCCGGCGGACCGACCTCACGGATCAGCACGCCGCGGTCGAGGATGCCCTGCCAGACGGCCCGCCGGTCGGCGAACCGGCCGAGCAACACGAAGTTGGCGTCGGAGTCGGCCACCTCGAAGCCCTCCCCGCGCAGCCAGCCGACGAGGGCGTCCCGCTCGGCGCGCAGCGCCTCGACCGCGCCCAGCAGCTCATCCTGGTGGGCGATGGCGGTGCGCGCCACCGCCTGCGTCACCGCCGAGAGGTGGTACGGCAGGCGCACGAGCAGCAGCGCGTCGATGACAGCGGGGTCCGCGGCGAGATAGCCGACGCGGGTGCCCGCCATCGCGAACGCCTTGCTCATCGTCCGCGTGACGATCAGCCGGGGGTTGCCGGGCAGCAGCGAGAGCGCGCTCGGCGTGCCCTGCCGGCGGAACTCGGCGTACGCCTCGTCGACCACCACCATGCCCGGCGCCACGGCCAGAACCGCCTCGATCGCCTCGAGCGGCAGCGAGGTGCCCGTCGGGTTGTTCGGCGAGGTCAGGAAGACGATGTCGGGGCGGTGCTCCTCGATCGCCGCGACCGCGCGCTCGGCCTCCAGCCCGAAGTCCTCGTCGCGGTACGCGTCGATCCACGCGGTGCCGCTGACCCGCGTGATGATCGGGTGCATGGAGTACGACGGTTCGAAACCCAGCGCGCTACGGCCCGGGCCGCCGAACGCCTGCAGGATCTGCTGAATGATCTCGTTCGAGCCGTTGGCCGCCCAGACCTGCCGGGCGGTGACGCCGTGGCCGAGGTAGTCGGCGAGGTCCTTGCGCAGCTCGACGGCGTCGCGGTCGGGGTAGCGGTTGAGTCCGCCGGCGACCTCGGCGACCGCGCGGCCGAGCGCCTCGACCAGTCGCGGCGACGGCGGGTAGGGGTTCTCGTTCGTGTTGAGCCGCACCGGCACGTCGAGCTGCGGCGCGCCGTACGGCTCCCGCCCCCGCAGGTCGTCGCGGATCGGAAGGTCGCGCAAGGACGTCACTCGGGGATACCCCAATCGAACCGGGCCTTCATGGCGGCGCCGTGGGCGGGCAGGTCCTCGGCCTCGGCGAGCGTGACGACCCGCCCGGTCACGTCCGCCAGGGCGGCCTCGTCGTAGTCGACGACGTGGATGCCGCGCAGGAAGGTCTGCACCGACAGGCCGCTGGAGTGGCAGGCGCACCCGCCCGTGGGCAGCACGTGGTTCGAGCCGGCCATGTAGTCGCCGAGCGACACCGGGGCGTGCGGCCCGACGAAGATCGCGCCGGCGTTGCGCACCCGGCTCGCGACCGTGCGGGCGTCGGCGGTCTGGATCTCCAGGTGCTCGGCGGCGTACGCGTCGACGACCTTCAGCCCGGCGTCGACGTCGTCAACGAGCACGATCCCGGACTGGCGGCCGGCCAGGGCCGCGGTGATCCGCTCGGTGTGCTTGGTCCGCGTGACCTGCTCGGTCAGCTCGCGCTCGACCGCGGCGGCGAGCTCCTCGGAGTCGGTGACCAGGACGGCGGCGGCCAGCGTGTCGTGCTCGGCCTGGCTGATCAGGTCCGCGGCGACGTGCACCGGGTCCGCGGTGGCGTCGGCCAGCACCGCGACCTCGGTCGGACCGGCCTCGGAGTCGATGCCGATGACGCCCTTGAGCAGGCGCTTGGCGGCCGCGACCCAGATGTTGCCGGGCCCGGTGACCATGTCGACGCGCCGGCACTCCTCGGTGCCGTAGGCGAACATCGCGATGGCCTGCGCGCCGCCCGCGGCGTACACCTCGTCGACGCCGAGCAGGGCGCACGTGGCGAGGATCGTCGGGTGCGGCAGGCCCCCGAACTCCTGCTGCGCCGGCGAGGTGACGGCGAGGGACTCGACCCCCGCCTCCTGCGCGGGCACGACGTTCATGACGACGCTGGAGGGGTAGACGGCCTGACCGCCGGGGACGTAGAGCCCGACCCGTTCCACCGGCACCCAGCGTTCGGTGACGGTGCCGCCGGGGACCACCTGCGTGGTGACGTCGGTGCGCCGCTGCGCGCGGTGGACGACGCGGGTGCGGCGGATGCACTCCTCGAGCGCGTCGCGGACGGCGGGGTCGAGTTCTTCGAGGGCACGGCCGATGGCCGCCTCGGGCACCCGCAGCGCCCCGACCTCGATCCCGTCGAAGCGCGCGGTGTAGTCCCGTACGGCCTCGGCGCCACGATGGCGTACGTCATCGCAGATGGGCCGCACCTTCTCCAGGGCGGCCTCAACGTCGAGCTCGGCTCTCGGCAGCACGGTGCGCAGGTCGTCCGGCAGGGACCCGCGCAGGTCGATACGGGATATCACCTGATCAGTCTACGAAGGAGCTCCACCCACCCGGACGCCCGTCTCACCCAACGAGACGTCAGGAAGTATGCAAGTGACATCACTTTGGTGCCTTGGCATGCTGGACATGCAAAATGCTTGAGATCTCTCGAGACATGGACGAGGAGATGGACAAGACACTGCAGGTTCGCGGCCTGGACGAGGAGACCGTGGCCGAGTTGAAAGCCAGGGCCGCCCGCGCCCGGATGTCACTGTCCGCCTACGTGGCACAGATCCTGACCGAGATCGCGACCCGGCCGACGCCCGACGAGGTCCGGGAGAGACTGCTCGCCCTCCAGGAGCTCGGCGGCGGAGCCAGCCGGGAGGACATCCTCACCGAGGTTCGAAAGACCCGCGAATCATGATCGTCATCGACAACTCCGCCCTGGTGGAGGCGCTGATCGGCGCGTCACCGTCGAAGGAGCTGGTCACGGTGGTCGCCGAGGAGCAGCTCCATGTCCCCCAATTGATCGACTACGAGTTCCGCAGTGCCCTGCGTGGCCTGCTCCTGGCGGGCAAGGTGACCCCGTCCAGGGCCGAGGGAGCACGGATCGTGAAGGAGAGCCTGCCGCTCACCCGTCACTCCGACGATGTCACGGGCGACCGTGCCTGGGATCTCCGCGGCGACTTCAACGCGTACGACGCGACCTATGTGGCTCTGGCGGAGCTTCTCGACTGTCCGCTGGTGACCGCTGACGCCAAGATCGCTCGTGAGGTCCGGACCGTACGGGTAGAGCTGCACTGATCAGTACGCCTGGGCCTTTCCCCGGCCCGGCATGATCACCGGCGGTCGCCGCTCTCTATCGGCAGCAGGTGCCAGTGATCATGAAAGATGCCGAGGGTCAGGCGCGGAGGGTGCCTTCGATGACGGTTACGGCGCCGCCGCGCAGGATGACGCGGTCGTCGCGGACCGACAGGCGCACCTCTCCCCCGCGCGCCGACGCCTGGTAGGCCACCAGGTCGGTGCGGCCCAGGCGCTCGGCCCAGTAGGGCGCCAGCATGCAGTGCGCCGAGCCGGTCACCGGGTCCTCGGGGACTCCGACCCTCGGCGCGAAGAATCGGGACACGAAGTCGTGGTCCTCGCCGGGCGCGGTGACGCAGATCCCCCGGGCGTCGATCCGGCCGAGCGCCTGCTGATCGGGCCGCAGCGAGCGGACGGCCCCGGCCTCCGGGAGGACGGCCAGGACGTCGTTCTGGCCGTTGCGCCCGGTCCAGAGCGGCTCGACGCCGAGGGCCTCGGCCAGGCCGGCGGGCGGGTCGGCCTTCGTCGGAGGGACGGCGGGGAAGTCCATGGCGAGCAGGTCGTCCTCCCGCCGTACGGTCAGCACGCCGCTGTGCAGGGTCTGGAAGCGGATCGGCCGGTCGCCGGGGACGGCCCCGGTCTCGTACAGCACGTGCGCGGCGCCGAGTGTGGCGTGGCCGCAGAGGGCGACCTCGACGGCGGGCGTGAACCACCGCAGCTCGAAGTCGGCGTCAGCGTTCTCGACGGGGCGCGGGAACGCCGTCTCGGACAGGTTGAGCTCCGCCGCGACGCGCTGCATCCAACCCGCGTCCGCCGGGTCGGTCTGCGGGCAGACTCCGGCGGGATTGCCCGCGAACGGCCGGTCGGTGAAGGCGTCGACGACGTACACGCGCATGCGCATGCGCACACCCTAGGCCTCGGCGCTAAGCGCCGGGCCGCGCGCCTCCGGTGAACTGCTCCCAGTTCTCCTGCTGGTCCGCGGCGGCCGGGCCGCCGGTGGGGAAGCCGCCCCAGCGGCGGGGGCGGGCGACGATCCAGCCGAGCATGAATCCGACGCAAAGACTGGCGATCGCCAAGAACAACATGTTCAGCCACATAAGGGCCTCCGAACGACAAGTCGGCGGGAGGTACCGCCGTACCGCGGCGGCCGGGGCCGCGCGGTCGTCCGACCGTAACCCCGCAGCTCGCGGTGGTGTGTGCCGGTTGACGCGATCTAGTCCAAGGTGACTACGGTCACACCATCCGACCGGTGACCTCCGACTGGTCGTCGATCGTCGGAGCCGACCGCCTTTACGTTGTAGATCACAAGAAGCCGCGCGACGGCGACCGTCCTGACGTCGTACGCTGAACGCCGTGACCGAACGGCTGCCGATCTTTCCGCTGGGAGCCGTGCTGTTCCCGGGGCTGGTGCTGCCCCTCCAGATCTTCGAGGAGCGGTACCGCGACCTCATGCGCGACCTCCTCGAAGGCGAAGAGCCCTTCCGGTTCGGCGTCGTCTCCATCGAGCTCGGCCACGAGGTCGGTCCCGGTGCCGCCCGCCGGCTCGCCGCGGTCGGCTGCACGGCGGAGCTCCGCGGGGTCCAGCGGCACGACGACGGCCGCTACGACGTGGTCACCAGCGGCGGCACGCGGTTCCGGATCGAGGACGTCGACGACTCCCTGAGCTACCTCCGCGCCGACGTGACGATGCTGCCCGAGGAGAACGGTCCGGGCGTCGAGGAGATCGCCGGGCCGGTGACCCGGCTGTTCCATCGCTACTGCGACCGGCTGATCGAGCACGGCGCCGAGGTGACCGAACTCGACGACCTCCCGGAGCAGCCGGTCCAGCTGTCCTACGTGGTCGCCGCCTCGATGGTCCTGGACCGCCACGACAAGCAGCGACTGCTGCAGGCCGAGGACGCCGCGACCCGGCTCCACCTGGAGTACGACCTGCTGCGCCGGGAGAACCTCCTCCTCAAGGTGTTCCCCGCCGTGCCGGCGTCGGAGTTCCTCGGCGGCACCGTCAGCCCGAACTGACTCTCCGGAAGGAAAGAGACAAGTGGCATCGAACCGGCGATCGGGCGGCAAGGGCACGCCCGCGACCGTGTCGGCGACCCGCGCCGGAATCGAGTTCACCCTGCACCCGTACGAGGCCGATCCGGACGCGGACTCCTACGGCGAGGCCGCCGCCGACGCCCTCGGGGTCTCCCACGACCGGCTCTTCAAGACCCTGGTCACCGAGGTGGACGGCGACCTGACCGTCGCGGTCGTGCCGGTCTCGTCCTCGCTGGACCTCAAGGCACTGGCCGCCGCGGCCGGGGGCAAGCGCGCCGCGATGGCCGACCCGGCGCACGCCGAGCGCGTCACCGGGTACGTCCGTGGCGGCATCAGCCCGCTCGGGCAGCGCAAGCGGCTCCCGACGGTGGTCGACTCCTCCGCGTCAGGGTTCCCGACCATCTACGTCTCGGCCGGTCGGCGCGGCCTGCAGATCGAGCTCTCCCCCGCCGACCTGGTCCGGCTGACCGGAGCGTCGACGGCCGGCATCGCCCGCGGCTAGCCGGCCGCGCGACTCCCGGTGCGCCACGTCCAGCGCCTCCAGCAGGCCGAACACCACGACCGCCGTCAGCGGCCAGGCGAGGACCACGCCGAGGGCGTGCAGGCCGAGCGGGGCGCGGGCGAGCGCCCCGTCGCCGGCCGTCCGCAGCGCGTGCTGGTAGGCGCTCTCGCCGATGAGGTGCCCCAGCCGCCAGGCGACGACCGCGGCCGCGACGCCGCCCGCCGCGATCCCCGCGAGCGGGCCCAGGTCCCCCACCCGCCCGGCCAGCACATAGGCGGCGAGGCCGCAGAGCAGGCCCGCGGCAGCGGTCAGCACGGCGAACCAGCCGTCCGCCGCGATCAGTGTCTGGGTCTCCGGATCGGCGAGGAGGCCCTTGCCGCCCGAGACCTGGTAGACCGTCCGGGGCGCGATCGCGACCCACAACAGCCCGACGGGCACTCCCAGCACCGTGATCGCAAGTGCCGCCAGCAGTCCGATGCGTATCCGGCTCGCCACTCGCCCTCCCCCGGCGTTCGGTGAACAAGGCAGCGTAGCGCCTCAACCTGGACGCCCTCCTGGCCTGCTCCGGTCCTTTCATCTTCTGAGATAGTGTGCCCGGCATGTCTGGATTCAGCCCGGCCTTCGAGCGGCTCGGAGCCGCGTACGCGGCCGTCGCCGCCCAGCAGCGGGAGGTCCTGGCGGGGGTACTGCCGGCGGACGGCGACTGGACCACCGACCTGGCGAGCGGCACGTACACCAAGGGTGACGTCACGTTGCACGTCGCCCTGGTCGGGAGCTTCGCCGAGAAGGACCGCAGCTGGCTGTGGGGCTGGGCCAATCCGCAGTTCGGCCCGGAGCATCCGGCGGTGCTGAATCCGCGTCCCATGGGCTCCCGGCTCGGCGTGCCCGAGATGGCGACGCCCGAGCTGGACCTGGCCTGGTACGACGGGCCGGCGCAGAACGGCGGCGAACTGGTCGCCCTGGTCACCAACGGCCTCCTCGGCCTCCGCGGGACGATCCCCGGCCGCTACGAGGGCGGCGTCGCCTACTTCGCGGTCCGCGACCCGGCCGTGCCCGGCACCGTGTGGGACTCCGTCGCGGCGCCCCGGCTGATCACCGGCGGCCTCTCGCTCTTCCCGGCCGACCACCGGCTGACCGTGCTGCGGTTCTTCAGCCACCACCGCCTGCCGTACCGGCAGACCGAGACGTCGATCACCGCGAAGCTGCCGGACGGCGGATCCTGTGTCGCGCTGTTCGACGACCAGGATCGCCTGACCGACCTGTCGATGACCGTTTCCGGCCGCTGACCCTCGTCAGACGGAGACGCTCCCGAGTTCCACGGCGAGGGCCCGGCGTACGGCGTCGGCGATCCAGTCGCCCTCGGTCATCGCGCGCATCCGGTCCCGGAGCACACGCCAGTTCCCCGACGTGGCGAACACCGCCTTGCCCAGCCCCGCCCCGGCCACCAGCGCGCCGAGGGCGAGGGTACGGACGTCGGCGGGCGCACTCGTCGTGACGGCCGCGACCACGCGCTGCTGAGCCTCCCACAGCCCCACGATGTCCCGTACGGGATAGCGGGTCTCGACGAAGACGCCGAGCGTACGGTGGAGGCGGTGGCGGTCGACGGCGACCTGGCCGTGGTCGGCCAGGCGCGCCAGCAGCCGCTGCTGGTGGTCGGTCGCGCGCAGCCGGGTGACCCACTCCTGCGGGGTCCGGCCGCGGGGCGAGGCCGCGATGTCGGCGAGCAGTCCGTCGAGGATCGGATCGCCGACGGGCTCGGCGTCGGCGACGGCCAGCACCGCGCCGTCCAGCCGGAGCCGGTCGGCGAGCCTCAGCTCCGACAGCATCGCGCCGGCGACCCCGCAGTCGAGTTCGACCGGGCCGATGCGGCACTTTCCGCGCAGGTCATAGGCGAGGAGCAGCAGCTCCTCGGCCAGCGTCTCGGGCACGTTCCGCACTGTAAGCGGCTCGTACGAAGTCTCGGTAAACAGTAGGCAAAGCGTTTTACGTTGCCATAACCCGTCTCTTGATCCGGATCGACAGGAGTGCGGCGAGAAGGCACAGGGCCCCCGCGCCGTACCAGGCGGCGGCGTAGTCGCCGAGGCGGTCCCGGATGACGCCGGCGGTGACGGCGGCGGCCGCGGCGCCGATCTGGTGGGAGGCGAAGACCCAGCCGAAGACGATCGGTCCGGTCATCCCGAAGTGCTGCCGGCACAGGGCGACCGTCGGCGGCACCGTGGCGACCCAGTCCAGACCGTAGAAGATGATGAACACGAGCATGCTCGGGTGCGCGGTCCGGGCGAACAGGCTCGGCAGCACGAGCAGCGAGCATCCACGCAGGGCGTAGTAGACGCCGAGCAGCACCCGGGAGTCGACCCGGTCGGTGAGCCAGCCGGAGAAGATCGTGCCGACCACGTCGAAGATCCCCACGAGGGCCAGCAGGCTCGCGGCGGTCGTCTCCGGCATGCCGTGGTCGTGCGCGGCCGGGATGAAATGCGTGCCGACGAGGCCGTTCGTGGACGCGCCACAGATCGCGAAGCCGCCCGCCAGCAGCCAGAAGACGGGCTTCCGGGCGGCCGTGGCGAGCGAGCCGAGCGCCCGCCGCGCCGCCCCCGCGTTGCGCGGCTTGGGGACGATCTCGTCGGCGCCGTACGGCGGGAGGCCGACGTCCGCGGGGTGGTCGCGCAGGAGGAGCACGACCAGCGGCACGACGGCCAGCGCGGCGACGCAGACGGTCACCGCGGCGGACCGCCAGCCGTGCATGTGGGCCAGGTGCGCCAGGACCGGCAGGAAGACCAGCTGCCCGGCCGCGCCGGCCGCCGTGAGCACGCCGGTCACCAGGCCGCGGCGCGCGACGAACCACCGGGACGTCACGGTGGCGACGAAGGCCATGGCCATCGATCCGGTCCCGAGGCCGATCAGCACGCCCCAGCAGGCGACGAGCTGCCACGGCGCGGTCATGAAGACCGTCAGGCCGCTGCCCGCCGCCACCAGCAGGAGCGCGGCGGACACCACCGTGCGCATCCCGAACCGGTCCATCAGGGCGGCGGCGAACGGGGACGTCAGGCCGTACAGCAGGAGGTTGACCGAGACGGCGGAGGAGATGGTGCCCCGTGGCCAGCCGAACTCGGCGCGGAGAGGGTCGATGAGGACGCCGGGGGTGGCGCGGAACCCGGCGGCGCCGACGAGCGCGATGAGGGTCACCGCGGCGACGATCCAGGCACGGTGCGGGCGCGGGCGGGTCCGTACCGGTGTGTCGGGAAGTGTCTGGGTCACCCGATGGAGTCTCGCCGCCGGCGGCTCCCGCGACGAGTGGCCCGAAAGCCAACATATGAAAGAATCGGGCCATGCCGCATGAGGTGGTCGTCCTCGCCCTGAACGACGTCGTCGCGTTCGACCTCGGGGTTCCGTCGCAGATCTTCGGCGCGGCGCGGGACGCCGGCGGACGACCCCACTACCGGGTCCGCGTCTGCACCCCGGACGGCGGGCCGGTGCGCACCTCGGCCGGGTTCGCGGCCGTTCCCGACCACGGCCCGGAGATCCTCGCGGAGGCCGACACGGTCGTGGTGCCGGGGGTGCACGGCGGCGCGGCGCTGGAGGACGGCACCCTGGAGCCGCCGGTGGCCGCGGCCCTGGCCCGGCGGCGCCCGGACGCGCGGCTCATGTCGATCTGCACCGGCGCGTTCGTGCTGGCCGCCGCGGGCGTGCTGGACCGCCGCCCGGCGACGACGCACTGGGCGCACGCCGACCGGTTCCGCGCGCTCCACCCCGCGGTGCCGCTGGACCCGGACGTCCTGTTCGTGGACGACGGCGACGTGCTGACCTCGGCCGGGGTGGGGGCCGGGGTCGACCTGTGCCTGCACGTCATCCGCCGGGACCACGGCAGCGCCGTGGCGAACCGCGCGGCCCGGCGTTCGGTGATGCCGCCGTGGCGGGAGGGCGGGCAGTCGCAGTTCATCGAGCGACCGCTGCCGGCGCCCGCGGGCTCATCGACGGCGGAGACCCGCGCCTGGGCCCTCGAGCGGCTGCACGAGCCGCTCGACCTCACGCGGCTGGCGCGCCGGGCGGGGATGAGCGTGCGCACCTTCACCCGCCGGTTCCGGGCGGAGACCGGACTCAGTCCGGCGCAGTGGCTGGTCCGCCAGCGGATCGAGGAGGCCCGGCGGCTCCTGGAGACCACCGACCTGCCGATCGACCAGGTGGCCGGGCGCGCCGGCCTGGGCACCGCGGCGTCCCTGCGCCAGCACCTGCACGCGGCCGTGGGGGTCTCCCCGGCCGCCTACCGGCGGACGTTCGGCGCCGCGCGGGTCTGACGCCGCACCGCGGCCGGCGCCCACGGTGGACGTTCGGGGCGTCAGTGGTCGGACTCCCACGGCGCGGCGGAGCCGTCACCGGCCCTCACGAGGCCCGACTCGTAGGCCAGGACGACGAGCTGGGCGCGGTCGCGGGTGCGCAGCTTGGTCATCGCCCGGCTGACGTGCGTCTTGGCCGTCGTCGGGCTGATCACCATGTGCGCGGCGATCTCGTCGTTCGACATCCCGCGCGCGACCAGCGCGGTCACCTCCCGCTCCCGGTTGGTCAGGACGTCCATCACGTCCGGGGAGGCGGGCGGGCGCCGGGACACGAACTCCCTGATCAGACGCCGGGTGATGGCAGGGGCGAGCAGCGCGTCGCCCCGCGCGGCGACGCGGATGCCGTGCAGCAGGTCGGCGGGTTCGGTGTCCTTGACGAGGAAGCCGCTCGCGCCCGCGCGGAGCGCGTCGAAGACGTACTCGTCGAGCCCGTAGTTGGTGAGCATGACGACGTGGACGCCGGACATCCGTTCGTCGGCGGTGATCCGGCGGGTCGCCGCGATGCCGTCGAGGACCGGCATCTGCACGTCGACGAGGGCGACGTCGGGCAGGTGGGCGGCGGCGAGCGCGACGGCCTCCCGGCCGTCGGCGGCCTCGGCGACCACCTCGATGTCGTCCTCGGCCTGCAGCAGGGCACGGAACCCGGCGCGGATCAGCGCCTGGTCGTCGGCGAGCAGCACGCGGATCACAGTGCCGCCTCCTCGCCGCGGACGACGGCGGCCCGGCCGGGCACGGCCCGGTCGGCGGCGTGGTCGGGAACGGCGTGATCGGGAACGGCGTGATCGGCGGCCTGCTCGGCGGCGACCTGATCAGCGGCCCGGTCGGCGGCGCGGTTCGGGGCGGGCGCGGGGATCGGGTGGCCGTCCGTCCGGGGCCCGTCCGCGATCGGGAGTTCGGCGTGGACGGTGAAGCCTCCCTCGGAGCGGGGCTCGGCACGCAGTTCCCCGCCGAGCGCCGTGACGCGCTCCCGCATCCCGGTCAGCCCCACGCCCGGCTCCGGAGGCGCTCCGGGCGCGGCCCGCCCGTCGTCGTCGACCCGCACCGTCAGCGTGTCGCCGCCGTACCCGATGCGCACGGACGCGGCGGCCGGGCCGGCGTGCCGGGCGACGTTGGTCAGCGCCTCCTGGACGATCCGGTACGCCGCGCGGTCGACCGCGGCCGGCAGGTCACGCGGCCGGCCGGTGACCGTGACGTCGGCCGGCAGGCCCGCGGACCGGGCCCGGCGCACCAGGTCCGGCAGCCGGTCGAGCCCGCTGCCGCCGGGATCGCCGTCGCGCAGCACCTCCAGAGTGGCGCGCAGCTCCCGCATCGCCTCACCGCTGGCCTCCTGGATGGCCAGCAGGGCCTCGGGCACCGGCTCGCCGCGCTTGCGGGCGAGGTGGATCGCCACCCCCACCTGCACCTTGACGATGGAGATGCTGTGGGTCAGCGAGTCGTGCAGCTCGCGGGCGATCCGCAGGCGTTCCTCACCGGCCCGGCGCAGCGCCATCTCCTCCTGGGTTCGCTCGGCCTCCGCCACCCGCTCCCGTGCCTCGCGGACGTACGCCTCCCACTGCCGGAACGCGCCGCCCATCATCGCGCTGGCCAACAGCCACCCGGCCAGCAGGAACCGGTCCTGCAGCACCTGCCGGACCGGTTCCCCGTGGTGCAGCGTCAGATCGGTGATCACGGCGATGACGAGGGCGGCCTTGGGGACGAGTACGACGAACCGGTGCCCGGCGCGCATGGCGGTGAACAGCGCGACCATCACCGGCTCCGCGGCGGCCACGCCCGGGTAGCCGCGGACGAGGTAGGCGAGGACGCACCCGGTCGTGACCAGCAGCACGACGACCGGCGCCCGGCGGCGCCCGACGAGCGCGAACGACCCGGCCAGCAGGAGCAGGTAGCCGAAGGCGTCCAGCCCGGTGTGTCCGGGCGGCGCGATGGCCGCGCCGACCAGGGCGATGGCGGCCACGGCCGTCGCGATGATCAGGTCGGAGAAGGGCGGACTGAGCCGGTGCTGGATCCCCATCCGGGCAGCGTAAACCGCCGGCCGCCTTCTCCGGTTCCTCCTGAGAGGGGAGCCGCGCGCTACTCCCCCGGGAGTACGCCGGCCTTCGCTGCGCCGGACGCCGCAGCGCGACTGCCGTCCCCCGTACGACGACGGCGGGGCGGCCGGACGGCGAGCATCGACACCGTTCGAGAGGCGACCGCCGTCACGCCGGTGACGGCCGACACTCACGGGGAGCGGGACGACATGACGACTACGACGACCGCCGGACCGGAGGGGGTCGCGCGCACGCTGCGCGACACCTTCGCCGGGCCGGTGCACCTGCCCGGCGACGCGGCGTACGACGCGACGCGCTCCGGCTGGAACCTCCGGATCGAGCACCGTCCGCTGGTCGTCGCCGAGGCGACCGGCCCCGGTGACGTACGGGCCGCGGTCATCGCCGCGCGGGAGAGCGGGCTGCCGCTCACCGTCCAGGCGACGGGACACGGCACGCACGCGCCTGCCGACGGCCTGCTGCTCACGACGGGCCGGATGGCGGACGTGCGGGTCGACCCGTACCGGTGCGTCGCCCGCGTCGGTCCCGGCGCGCGCTGGTCCGACGTGATCGCCGCGGCCGCTCCGTTCGGCCTGGCGCCGCTGTCGGGCACGCCGTTCGTCGGCGTCACCGGGTACACCCTGGGCGGCGGGACCGGATGGCTGTCCCGCAAGCACGGGTACGCCGCCGACTCCGTCGTGACGGCCGAGCTGGTGACCGCCGACGGCGAGCACGTGACCGCGGACGCCGAGCACCACGCGGACCTGTTCTGGGCGCTGCGCGGCGGAGGCGGCAACTTCGGCGTGGTGACCGCCCTGGAGCTCCGGCTGCACGCCGTCGGCCGCGTCTACGCGGGGCTGTCCCTGTACGACGCCGGCAACGCGGCCGAGACACTCGCCCGCTACCGGGAGTGGGCGGCCGGTGAACCGGACGAGCTGAACACGGCCGTCATGCTCATGCGGATGCCGGACGTCCCGGCCGTCCCCGAGCCGGTGCGCGGCCGGCCGGTCCTCGCCGTCCGGGTCTTCCACCTGGGCGGGTACGAGGAGGCGGAACGCCGGCTCGGGCCGCTGCTGGAGGCGGCGGGCGCGCCGCTGGTGGACGGCTTCCGGGCGATGACGTTCGCCGAGGCCGGCACGGCGCTCGCCGGGGCGTCGTCGCCTCCGATGGCGGTCCGCCAGCACCTCGACCTGTTCCGGGACCTACCGGACGCGGTGCTCGGGACGCTGCCGGACGCGGCGTTCGGCGACGCGCCGGGGCCGGCGGTCGAGGTCCGGCACTGGGGCGGGGCGATGGCGCGGCCCGCGCCGGACGCCGGGCCGGTGGGCCACCGCGACGTGCCGTTCTCGGTGATCGCCACCGCGCCGTACGGGCCCGGCGGGACCGGGTACGGCGACGCGGGCGTACGGGCCCGGGTGGACGCGAGCGTCGACGACCTCGCCCGCCGGCTGCGGCCGTACGCGACCGGCGGGTCCTTCCTGAACTTCCTCACCGACCCGACCCGCACGCGGGACGCCTACACGCCGGAGGATCACGCGGGCCTGTGCCGGGTCAAGCAGACCTGGGACCCGGACGACGTGTTCCGCCCGGGCCACCACGTCCTGCCGCTGTGAGCGGATCCGCCGCGCCGGGACGAGCCGGCGGCCCGGAACGCCGCTCGAGACCGCCCGCCGACGCCGGTCCGCCCGTCGGCGCCGGTCCGTGCGGCGGCGCCGTTCCGCGCGGACCAGACGGATCGGCTTGAGGAGCCGATCAAGACCGCCCGCCGGCGCGGGTCCGCGCGGCGGCCGGGCCCGCTCAGACCAGACAGGTCGGCCCGAGGAGCTGCTTGAGGTCGCCCATCAGCGCCGGTGAGGCCGTGACCCGGAGCTTGTCGTCGAGGCGGACGACCGTGGTCCGCGGGCCGTTCTGCAACTGCAGGTGGACCTCGGTCTGGCCGGGGTGGGCGCCCAGCACCTCCTTCAGGCCCTGGACGACCGGCGGGGTCACCCGGGTCACCGGCATCGAGACGGTGAGCGGCCGGCCGGAGTCGCTGACCGTCAGGTCCGGCTGGGTGACCTCCATCGCGATCAGCTTCGGGGTGTCCTCGCGCTTGTCGAGGCGTGCCTTCACGACGAGGATGGCGTCCTCGGCGAGCAGCGTGGAGCACAGCTGGTACGCCGACGGGAAGATCATCAGCTCGATCGCGCCCTCGAGGTCCTCCAGGGTGGTCAGCGCCCAGGAGTCGCCCTTCTTGGTGACCTTCCGCTGCAGCCCCGAGACCAGGCCGCCGACGGTGACGATCTGCCCGTCCGCCCGCTCGTCGGCGGTCAGCGCGGCGATCGAGCAGTCGACGTTGGCGGACAGGATGTGCTCGATGCCGAGCAGCGGGTGGTCGGAGACGTACAGGCCGAGCATCTCGCGCTCGAAGGCGAGCAGGGTGGTCTTGTCCCACTCCCCCTCCGGGATGGCGATGTCGAACGTGGTGTCCACCACGTCGTCGCCCCCGCCGAACAGCGAGTCCTGCCCGATCGCCTCGTTGCGCTTGATGTCGATGATCGCGTCGATGGCCTGCTCGTGCACCATGACCAGGCTCTTGCGCTCGTGGCTCAGGCTGTCGAACGCGCCGGCCTTGATCAGCGACTCGACGACCCGCTTGTTGCACACCTGGGGCGGCACCTTGCGCAGGAAGTCCTGGAAGTCGGTGAAGCGGCCCTTCTCGGTGCGGGCCTTGACGATCGCGTCGACGACGTTCTCGCCGACGTTGCGGATCGCCGACAGGCCGAACAGGATCTCGGTGTCACCTTTCGGGGTGAAGTCCGAATCGGACTCGTTGACGTCGGGCGTGAGCACCTTGATGCCCATGCGGCGGCACTCGTTGAGGTAGAGGGCGCTCTTGTCCTTGTCGTCCTTGACCGAGGTGAGCAGCGCCGCCATGTACTCGGCCGGGTAGTTGGCCTTGAGGTAGGCGGTCCAGTACGAGACCAGGCCGTATCCGGCGGTGTGCGCCTTGTTGAACGCGTAGTCGGAGAAGGGCAGCAGGATGTCCCACAGCGCCTTGATCGCCTCTTTGGAGAAGCCCTTCTCCTTCATGCCGGACTCGAAGGTGGCGTACTGCTTGTCCAGCTCCGCCTTCTTCTTCTTGCCCATCGCGCGGCGGAGCAGGTCCGCTTGTCCGAGGCTGTACCCCGCGACCTTCTGCGCGATGGCCATGACCTGCTCCTGATAGACGATCAGGCCGTAGGTCGTGCTGAGGATCTCCTCGAGCGGCTCTTCCAGCTCCTTGTGGATCGGAGTGATCGGCTGCTGGCCGTTCTTGCGCAGCGCGTAGTTGGTGTGGGAGTTGGCGCCCATCGGGCCGGGACGGTACAGCGCGAGGGCCGCGGAGATGTCCTCGAAGTTGTCGGGGCGCATCAGGCGCAGCAGCGAGCGCATGCCGCCGCCGTCCAGCTGGAAGATGCCGAGCGTGTCGCCGCGAGCCAGCAGCTCGTACGCCTTCTTGTTGTCCAGCGGCAGCTTCAGCAGGTCGAGCTCGACGCCCTTGTTGGCCTTGATGGCCTTCAGCGCGTCCTGCATGATCGTCAGGTTGCGCAGGCCCAGGAAGTCCATCTTCAGCAGGCCGAGCGTCTCGCAGGTCGGGTAGTCGAACTGCGTGATGATCACGCCGTCGGAGTCACGGCGCATGATCGGGATGTGGTCGGTCAGCGGCTCCGCCGACATGATCACACCGGCGGCGTGCACGCCGGTCTGGCGGATCAGGCCCTCGAGGCCCTGCGCCAGATCCATGATCTGCTTGACGTCGGTCTCTTCCTCGTACAGCTTGCGCAGCTCGCCGGCCTCGCCGTACCGCGGGTGCTTCTCGTCGAAGATCCCCGACAGCGGGATGTCCTTGCCCATGACGGCCGGCGGGAACGCCTTGGAGATGCGGTCGCCCAGGGCGTACGGGAAGCCGAGGACGCGGCCCGCGTCCTTGATCGCGGCCTTGGCCTTGATGGTGCCGAAGGTGGCGATCATGGAGACCTTGTCGGCGCCCCACTTCTCGGTGACGTAGCGGATCGCGTCGGCGCGCCCACGCTCGTCGAAGTCGACGTCGATATCGGGCATCGACACGCGGTCGGGGTTGAGGAACCGCTCGAAGATCAGGCCGTGCGGGAGCGGGTCCAGGTCGGTGATTCCCATGGCGTACGCGACGAGCGAGCCCGCCGCCGAGCCACGGCCCGGGCCGACCGCGATCCCGTTGTTCTTCGACCACATGATGAAGTCGGCGACGACGAGGAAGTACGACGGGAACCCCATCTGGCAGATGACGTCCATCTCGTACTCGGCCTGCTTGCGGTGCTCCTCGTCGACCCCCTCGGGGAAGCGCCGCTCCATGCCCCGCCAGACCTCTTTGCGGAACCACGACTCCTCGGTCTCGCCCTCCGGCACCGGGAACCGCGGCATGAGGTTGCGGTACTCGAACATGCCGGACGGGTCGACGCGCTCGGCGACGACGAGGGTGTTGCGGCAGCCCTCGGCCCAGATGTCGGAGGTGTCGAGCGCCCGCATCTCGTCGGCGGTCTTGAGGTAGTAGCCGGACCCGTCGAACTTGAAGCGGCCCGGATCGGACAGCTGCTTGCCGGTCTGGATGCACAGCAGCGCGTCGTGCGCGGACGCCTCGGACTCCCGCGTGTAGTGCGAGTCGTTGGTGACGACCGGCGGGATGCCCAGCCTCTTGCTGATCTCGATCAGCCCGTCGCGGACCCGGCGCTCGATGTCGAGGCCGTGGTCCATCAGCTCCAGGAAGTAGTTCTCCTTGCCGAAGAGCTCCTGGTACTTGGCCGCGGCCTCCAGGGCCTTGTCGAAGTGGCCGAGGCGCAGCCGGGTCTGGACCTCGCCGGACGGGCAGCCGGTGGTGGCCATGAGGCCGGCCGAGTGCTCGGCCAGCAGCTCGAAGTCCATCCGGGCCCACTTGCGGACGAACCCCTCGGTGTAGGCCCGGCTCGTCAGCTTGAACAGGTTGTGCAGGCCCTCGGCGTTGCGCGCCCAGATCGTCTTGTGGGTGTAGTGGCCGCCACCGGAGACGTCGTCGCCCTTCTGGCTGGGCTCCCCCCAGCGCACCGGCTCCTTGTGGAACCGGGACGCCGGCGCGACGTACGCCTCGATCCCGACGATGGGCGTCACATCGGCCGCGGTGGCCTGCTTGTAGAAGTCGTAGGCGCCGTGGGTGTTGCCGTGGTCGGTCATCGCGATGGCCGGCATCTTCTGCCGGTCGACCTCGGCGAACATCTCCTTGAGACGGGCAGCCCCGTCGAGCATGGAGTACTCGGTGTGCACATGCAGATGCACGAACGAGTCACTCATGCGCGATGCGCCTCCTTCAGGCATGCGACGCCTCGCGTGCCCGAAGCACGCGCCGCGTCGGAAGTCGTCGTCTGGGGGTGAAGGGCCGGCCGGGGACCGGGTCCCCTGAGCCTAACGGTGCCGCAGTGATCGCCGGGGCCCGACACTCCGGATGTCCGGTTTATACCTGTTTTCGGTCGGCCATGTCTCTCCCCAGACGAGGCGTCTCCGGTCACGGCCCGCGGTCCGGACGACGGCGTACACCTCACCTACCAGGGTCTATCGCATTTCGGCCCGCGGATCGACCAAGCCCGTGTCGCGGCGCGAACACGCTCCGCCACCTTGTAAGGTCAGTGCCCGTATAGCGGTTTTCGGGGGAGCGGAACCCGCTGGAAATCGGAGGCTGCGTGTCGACAGCACTGGACCACCAGGGCACCGCTCCCGGCGACGAGGACGCCGGCTACATACAGTCCCTCGGCAACCGCCAGGTACGCATGATCGCGATCGGTGGCGCGATCGGCGTCGGCCTGTTCCTCGGGGCCGGCGGGAGGCTCGCCGCGGCCGGCCCGAGCCTCGTCCTCTCGTACGCCGTCTGCGGCATCGCGGCGTTCTTCGTCATGCGCGCGCTCGGCGAGCTGGTCCTGCACCGGCCCAGCGCGGGCAGCTTCGTCACGTACGCCCGGGAGTTCATCGGCCCGTGGGCCGGCTTCGCCAGCGGCTGGATGTACTGGCTCAACTGGGCGATGACCGGGGTGGCCGAGACCACCGCCGCCGGCATCTACGTGCACAAATGGCTGCCGCAGATCCCACAGTGGGTCACGGCCCTGGTCGCCCTGGCCGTGCTCCTGACGGTGAACCTCCTGTCGGTACGGCTCTTCGGTGAGCTGGAGTTCTGGTTCGCCGTGATCAAGGTCCTCGCCATCGTCGTCTTCCTGTTCGTCGGCCTGGCGCTGGTCCTCACCGGCGCCGGCGTCGGCGACGATCACGCCGGCGTCTCCAACCTCACCGCGCACGGCGGCTTCCTGCCGCACGGAGTGCCCGTCGTCCTGATGAGCCTGCAGGCGGTCGTGTTCGCCTACTCGGGGATCGAGATGGTCGGCATCGCCGCCGGCGAGACCGAGAACCCGCGCAAGGTGCTGCCCGGCGCGATCGGCAGCGTGATCTGGCGGATCGGCATCTTCTACGTCGGCTCGGTCCTGCTGCTCGCCATGGTCCTGCCCTGGACCGTCTACAGCGCGGACGAGAGCCCGTTCGTCACGGTGTTCTCGCGGCTCGGCGTCCCCGGCGCCGGCGACATCATGAACGCGGTCGTGCTCACCGCCGCCCTGTCGTCCTGCAACTCGGGCCTCTACTCCACCGGCCGCGTCATGCGGGCGCTGGCCGTCAAGGGCGAGGCGCCGAGGTTCGTGGGACGGATGAGCGCGCGGCATGTGCCGTACGGCGGGATCCTGTTCACCTCGATCGTGCTGCTCCTCGGCGTGGTCCTCAACTACGTCGTGCCGAAGATGGCCTTCGACATCGCCACTTCGATCGCCTCGCTCGGCGTCGTCGCCGTGTGGGCGACCCTGATCTCCTGCCAGCTCCGCCTCCGCGCCCGGGCGGACCGCGGCGAGATCGAGCGGCCGTCCTTCCGGATGCCGTGGGCCCCCGTGTCGAACTGGGTCACGCTCGGGTTCCTCGTCCTGGTCGTCGTCCTGATGGCCTTCGCGGACACGGCCAACAAGATCGCCTTCTGGTGCCTGCCCGGTGTCGCCGTCGTGCTGTTCGTCGGCTGGCGCGCCGTCCGAAGCCGCCGCGCCCCCTGACCCGGGCCCTTGTCCCGGCGGGGGGCAAGCGGAAGCCTCGGCAACCGGCGCGGGCGAGCGAAACGCTCGGCGACCGACGGGGGCGAGCGGAACGCTCGGCGACCGCGGCCATGGCAGGGCCGCGCTCCCGACGAGCCCGGATGAATTTCCACCACAAGGCTCTCTTCGCCGAGCATTCGGCCCACCCCCGAACCGGACCCATCACTCCGACGACCCGGACGCGTCAGGCCTCCGGACCAGTGGACACCGGACCGAGCACGCCGAACCGGTGGACGCCAGGCCGGGCACACTGGACCGGCGGGAGCCGGGCACGCCAGGGCCAATGGGGCACGGTGGACGCCGGGCCGGACGCCACGGCCGGCGGGGCGGGCCGAACGCTCGGCGAACGCGGCCATGACAGGGCCACCTTCCCGACGAAACCGGACGAAGTTCCACCGCCCGGCGGCCTTCGCCGAGCATCCGGCACGCCCCCACACGGAAACCCGCCACCCCGGCCGAACCACTAGATTCACCGGCGTCCCCGGACCAGCGGAAGCCGACCCGGGCATACCAAGCCGCCAGGTTCCTTCCCTGGCCCCGGCCGGTGGACCCCGGGCCGGTCACCCCCGGGCTGCCCGAACCCCGGCCGCCGCGCCCCTCCTGATCCGGGAGCCGTCCCGGCGGGGGCGGGCGGAAGCCTCGGCGAACGCGGCTATGACGGGGTCGCCTTCCCGACGAAACCGGACGAAGCTCCACCGCGCGGCGACCTTCGCCGAGCATTCGGTCCACCCCCGAACCGCACCCACCACTCCAGCGCCCCGGACCCGTCAGGCCTCCGGACCAATGGACGCCAGGACCGGCGGACCCCGGGCCGGTCACCCCAGGCCGCCCGAACCCCGGCCGCCGCGCCCCCTGATCCGAGGCCCCAGCGGGGGCGGGCAGAACGCTCGGCGAACGCGGCCATGACAGCGTCAGCTTCCCGGCGAACCCAGACGAAGCTCCACCGCGCGGCGACCTTCGCCGAGCATTCGGGCCGCCCCCGAACCGGACCCACCACGCCGGCGACCACCCGGACGCGCCAGGCCCCCGGACCCGCGGACGCTAAGACGGTGGACGCCGGACCGGGTACGTCAGGACGGTGGAGGCCGGGCCGGGCACGCCGGGACGACCGGGCGCGCCGGGACGGTGGAGGCCGGGCCGGGCACGTCAGGACGGTGGAGGCCGGGCCGGGCACGCCGCGGCGGCCGTCGGGCCGGGTATGCCGGGGCGGTGGAAGGGCGGGCCGGGGGCGGTCAGGCCGGGGAGAGGTCGCGCTCTTCGGACGCCTCCAGGCCGGCCTCGATGACGGCCGTCATGATGCGGCCGAGCCGGTCGGCGCCCAGTCGGGGCGCGCGCGACGCCATGGCCTCGACGATCTCGCGTTCGCGCCGCGGGTCCCGGCCCGCGAAGCCGCCGACCGGCTTGAGCCGCTGCACGGTGGCCGCCAGCTCCGCCCGGCGCTCCAGCAGCGTCGCCAGCGCCGCGTCGACCCGGTCGATCGCCGCCCGGGCGTCGGGGATCGTCTCCGGCACGTCGTCGCGCGTCAGGGCCCCGAGCAGCGCCGCCTTGGCCCGCACCCCGGCCACCACCTCCGGCTCGGCATCCTCGCCCAGGAGCAGTCCGCGCGCGCCCGCCGACAGCGCCGCGACGGCGAGGTCCGGGGCGGCCGAGACGTCGGCGAGGACGGGCCGGTGCCGTCCGGCCGCCCGGACCAGCGACAGGTCGATGGTCGCGTGCGGCAGGTGGGTGCGCGTGCCCGTCTCGCACAGGACGACGTCCTGGTTGCCCTCGGCGACGCAGTACTCCGCGGCCGACAGCCACTCCTCGAGCGTGGCCGCCGGGGCCCGCTGCACGACCACGGGACATCCCGTACGGGCCACCGCCCGCAAGAGCTGGAAGTCCTGCATCCAGGCGCCGCCGACCACGACTCCGTCCGCGTGCGTCACGATGGCCGGCAGGTCCAGGGCGGAGAACGGCTCGACGAGCAGCGGGCCGTGGTACGACCGGCGTACCCGGGTCAGCTCGGCGGCGGCGTTCGCCCGGCCGTGCAGCCGGCGCAGGCTGACCACGGCGACGTCCGGGTCGGCCGCCGGTCCGGCGATCATGACGGGGGTGTCCCGATCGTGCAGGTCCATCGGAATCTCCTTCCGGGGCGGGCCCGGAGCCGAGCCGCCCACTCACGGTGGAAAAGCGAAAGGCAGAGCCCGTGGGGCTCTGCCTTGGCCGGCTCGGGGGTCGTCGCTCAGGTCACGGCGACCGGCCCACCCGGAGCCGGCTGCGTAAACCCGAAATAGCGACGATCCACGTGCCCAGAGTAGCGGGGGCGACCGGAGGGTCGCCACCCGGCGGAATCCTCGTCTCGGCCAATGAGACGCACAGCGGTACCGGGCCCGCGTCACCTCCGGGTAGACCGACGGTCTCGGGCGAGTCAGTGCCGTTCTGTCGTAGGGCGGGCGTATACCGGGACGATGGGCCTGCGGCGTTTGCCCGCGGGTCGCCGGTCACCCGGAGCGACGAACTCGAGGGGTCACCATGAGCACGGACAAGGCGGTCAAGGACGACTTCCTACGACAGGCGGTTCCGTACCGGCGCGAGCTGCTGGCGCACTGCTACCGCATGCTCGGCTCGGTGCACGACGCGGAGGACCAGGTCCAGGAGACGTACCTGCGCGCGTGGCGCTCCTACGACGGCTTCGAGGGCCGGTCCTCGCTGCGGACGTGGCTGCACCGGATCGCCACCCGCACGTGCCTGACCGCCCTGGAGAGCCGGGGTCGCCGGCCTCTGCCGACCGGTCTCGGCGAGCCGAGCGCCGACCCGTACGACCCGCTGATCGAGCGGTCCGAGGTGCCCTGGCTGGAGCCGATCCCCGACGCGATGGCCGGCGCCGAGCACGCCGACCCCGCCGCGATCGTCGCCTCCCGGGAGAGCATCCGGCTCGCGTTGATCGCCGCCCTCCAGCACCTTCCGCCCCGGCAGCGCGCGGTGCTGATCCTGCGCGACGTGCTGAAGTGGCGGGCCGCCGAGGTGGCGGAGGCGCTGCACACGACCACCACGGCGGTGAACAGCATCCTGCAGCGCGCCCGCGCCCGGCTCGACGAGGTGGCGACTCCGCCGGAGGACCTGGCCGAGCCGACGTCGGCGGAGGAGCGCGCGCTGCTCGCCCGTTACGTCCGGGCGTTCGAGGAGTACGACGTCGCCGCCATCGTGGAGCTGCTCACCGCGGACGCCGTCTGGGAGATGCCGCCCTACACCGGCTGGTACCAGGGCGCGGAGAACATCGGCCGGCTGATCGGCGAGCAGTGCCCCGCCGACGGCCCGGGCGCGATGCGGTTGGTCCCGACCCGGGCGAACGGCCAGCCGGCCTTCGCCGTCTACATGCGCGCCGCCGACGGCGCGCACCACGCGTTCGCGCTGCAGGTGGTCACGCCCGGGCCGACCGGAGTCGCGCACGTCGTCATGTTCTTCGACCTGCGGCTCTTTCCGAAGTTCGGGCTGCCGGTGGTGCTGCCGGCCACGTCGGCGGCGCCGATAGCATCGGTGCCATGAGCCGGGAGGTCGCGCACTACCGGCGACACCCGGCCGAGCCGGGCGTCGACCTGCTCAGCGCCCGTTACGTCACCCACCGCTACGCCAGGCACGCGCACGCCACCTACACCGTCGGACTGATCGAGTCCGGGGTGGAGGAGTTCGAGCACGCCGGGTCGCTGCTGCGGGCGACCACCGGCCAGCTCCTGCTCCTGAACCCGGAGGTCGTCCACACCGGTCACGCGGGCGTCCCCGAGGGCTGGCGCTACCGCGTGCTGTACCCCACGGTCGACGTCGTGGCGCAGATCGCCGCCGAGCTGGGCGCCCCGTCCGGCACGCCCTACTTCCCCCAGACGGTGCTGGACGACCCGGAGGCCGTCCGGCTGCTGCGCGCCGTGCACCACAGCGCCGACGGCGGCGACGCGCTCGCGGCCTCCTCCACGCTGCACCGGGCGCTCGCCGGCCTCCTGCGCCGCCACGCCGCCCGGCCGCCCCGGGCGGTCCCACGCGGCGCGCCGCCGCGGGCGGTCCGCGCCGCCCGCGAGATCCTTCACGAGCGGCTGTCCGACCCGCCGTCCCTCGACGACCTGGCCGCCATGGTCGGCACCGGCCGGTTCGCCCTCCTGCGCGCGTTCCGGGCCGCGTACGGGCTGCCGCCCCACGCCTACCTGGTCAACCTGCGGGTCCAGCGCGCCCGGGCCCTCCTGGACGTCGGCGTCCGGCCCGCGGAGGTCGCGGCCGACCTCGGGTTCACCGACCAGGCGCACCTGACCCGGCATTTCAAGCGGATCGTCGGCGTACCGCCCGGCGCCTACCTCCTCGGCCGCCCCGCCTGACCGCCCACCCGCGCGGCAGCCCCGCCCAGCCGCCGCGCCCGGCAGCCTCGCCCGGCCGCCCCATCTTGCCCAGGACGGGTCGGAGTCGGCCTGCCAGGTCGGTCGAGCGGGTCTTCCGTGAGGAGTACGGCCGCGCGGTGGCCGTCCTGGTCCGTGTCTTCGGCGACATCGGCATCGCCGAAGAGGCGTCCAGGACGCCGTTCCGGCCCGGCGTGGACCTGGACGTGCGCGACGGGGAGATCGTCGGCCTGGTCGGAGAGTCGGGGCCCGACAAACCCCGGACCGCGCTGTCCGTCGGCGAGTTGCGGACCGCCCCGCCCGGCACCACGCCGCCCGGCCGCCTCACCCGACCACCCCGCCCAGCCGCCTCACCCGACCACCCCGCCCAGCCGCCTCACCCGACCACCCCGCCCAGCCGCCTCACCCGACCACCCCGCCCAGCCGCCGTGCCCGACAGCCCGCGCGGCCGCCCCATCTTGACCGCCCCGCCCGGCGCCTGCCTGTCCGATCGCCCCGAGCGGCTCTTCCGCTCGGTGGGCGGACGGGATGCTCGGTCAACCCCGAATTCCGCGAGCGGTATGAGGCGCTTCATCCCGCTCCGTCCGCCGGATCGCCGTGCCTTCCGTACGGAAACGTCGCGGACTCCGAGACCGGTCGGCCGCTCGCCGCGGCTCTGTCCCGGAGGCGGTGCCACGGCCGCGGTCGGCGGGCGGCCCTGGAGGTGCCGAACAGCGCCGGGCTGAACTGCAATTTCGTGCAAGACCGGTAGATGTCGGGCCGCTTAGCCTGCGGGCATGGATTCGCAGACACGTCCTGCCGTCCGCGACGGGCTGGGCGTCGGCCTGGCCGTCGGCCTGTCCGGGCTGGCGTTCGGAGCCGCCGCGGTCGCCGCCGGGCTCGGCGTGGCGCAGGCCTGCGCGCTGAGCGTCGTGGCGTTCACGGGAGCGTCGCAGTTCGCGCTGATCGGGGTGGTCGCCGGGGGCGGCAACCTGATCGCCGGGGCCCTCGGCGCCGTACTCCTGGGCGGCCGCAACGCCCTGTACGGTCTGCGGCTCGCGCCGACGCTCGGCGTACGCGGGTGGCGCCGGCTGCTGACCGCCCATCTGGTCATCGACGAGACGACCGCGGTGGCCACGGCCCAGCCCGCCCCCCGGTCGGCCCGCGCGGGTTTCTGGGCCACCGCGATCAGCCTCTACCTCACCTGGAACCTCTCCACCCTGTTCGGCGCGCTCGGCGCGGCCCGGCTGGGGAATCCGGAGACGTACGGCCTCGACGTGGTCGGCCCGGCGGCGTTCCTCGCCCTGCTGTGGCCCCGCCTCACCTCCGGCGGCACCGAGCGGATCGTGGCGCTGCTCGCGATGGCCATCGCGGTCGCGACCACGCCGCTGCTGCCGCCGGGCGTGCCGATCATGCTGGCGGCGGTCGCCGCGCTGGCCGGGATCGTACGTCGCACTCCCCCGGTACGCCCGGCCCCCGAAGAGCTCACGAGAGTCTAGACAGGAGAGTCATGGCCGTCTGGATCGCCGTCCTCGCGACGGGACTCGGCTGCTACGCGCTCAAACTCGCCGGGCTCGTCGCCCCGCAGCGCGTGCTGGACGACGAGCGGGTGCGGCGGTTCACCGCGCTGGTGCCGGTCGCGCTGCTGACCGCACTGGTCGCCGTGCAGACACTGGCGCACGGCCGCGCGCTGGAGCTGAACGGTCCCCGGCTGGCCGGCCTCGCCGCCGCCGTCGTCGCGCTGCTCCTGCGCGCTCCGTTCCTCGTCGTGCTGGTGGTCGCGGCCGTCGTCGCCGCCGGCCTCCGCGCGCTCGGCGTCTGAACCGGACGCGCTACAGGTCGACCACCGAGAGCAGCCGAGGCGTCTGATTGAGCCGGCGGGCGCCCATGTCGGTGCAGACGACGACGTCCTCGATCCGTGCCCCGTACAACTCGGGCAGGTAGACGCCGGGTCCGATCGACATGGTCACACCCGCGTCGAGGACGGTTCCGTCCTCGGGCGTCAGGTAGGGCGGCTCGTACTCGTCGAGGCCGATGCCGTGGCCGGTTCGGTGGAGGATGAACGCGCCGTACCCGTTGTCCGCGATGACCTCGCGGGCGATCGCGTCGATCTCGCCGACCGCGACACCGGGGCGTACCGCCTCGCACGCGGCGGTCTGGGCGGCGAGCACCACCGAGTACATGGCCTCGAAGTCCTCGGGCGGCTCGGCCACCACGAACATCCGCGCCGTGTCGGAACAGTAACCGCCGTACCGGCCGCCGATGTTCACCCGGACGGCGTCACCGGGGTTGATCACCCGGCCGGAGGGCCGATGGTGGGGATCGGCCGAGTTCTCCCCCGCCGCGACGGCCACGGACATGATCTCCTCGTGCCCGGTCTCGAGCAGCAGGGCCCGCAGCCGCCGCGCCATCTCGCGCTCCGTCGAGCCGGACCAGGTGAGGTCGCGCGCCGCGACCAGCGCCCGGTCGACCGCGTTCGCCGCGCGGTCCATCACCTCGATCTCCTCGGCGGACTTGCGCATCCGGAGGGGGGCGAGCAACGGCGCGGCGGAGGCGATCGGCGTCTCCGGGCCGAGCGCCGCCTGCAGGGCGAGCAGCTCATGGGCCGGCATCTGCGGATCGACCGCGACCCGCGCGCCGACGGGGACGAGCGCGACCACGTCGCGATCCGTGTCGACGGCCTGGACCGGCGGGCCGTCGGGCGTGACGACGAGGAAGGTCGGGAGCGTCTCCTCGATGAGGTACCTCAGGTTCGACGACGGCCGGAGGACGAGCACGTCGACGGCGTGCGCGGTGAGCAGGGACCGGAGCCGGTCCAGGCGTTCCGCGCTCACTCGGCGGCCGAGCCCGGTGCGTCGTAGAGCCAGCAGGCCACTCCGCCCAGGGGCACCGGCTCCCGGACGGAGCAGACGTCCATCGCGCTCGGACAGCGTGGATGGAACCGGCAGCCCGAGGGCGGTGCCGCCGGGTTGGGAACGTCGCCGGGGAGCTCGGCGGGGAGCGTGCCGGAGCCGTCCGGCGTGGGGATCGCGGCCAGCAGCGCCCGGGTGTAGGGGTGTTTCGGGTCGTCCCAGACCTCGGCGGTCCGGCCGATCTCCACGATCTTGCCGAGGTACATCACCGCGATCCGGTCCGCGATCAGCCGGACCACCGACAGGTCGTGGCTGATGAACAGCAGCCCGGCGCCGGATTCGACGGCGAGGGACCGCATCAACCCCGCGACCTGCGCCTGCGCGGAGGCGTCCAGCGCGGAGATGGGCTCGTCTCCGATCAGCAGGGACGGTTCCGCGGCGAGGGCACGGGCGATGGCGATGCGCTGCCGCTGCCCGCCGGAGAACTCATGCGGGTAACGGCCGGCCATGTCCGCGTCGAGACCGACTCGTTCCAGGAGCTCTCCCGGCGTCGCCTCGCCGCGGACCCCGTCGGCGATCTGCCTCCCCACCCTGCGGCGCGGGTTGAGCGAGGCGTACGGGTCCTGGAACACCATCTGGATCCGGGTCAGCGCCGGATCGCGGCGGCGCAGGCCGAGCGGGCGTACCGGACGGCCCTCGAACGCGACCGAACCACCGGTGGGAGCGGTGATCCCGCAGACCGCGCGGGCGAGCGTCGACTTTCCGCAGCCGGACTCGCCGACCAGGCCGACGACCTCGCCCGGTTCGACGGTGAGGCTCGCTCCCGCGACGGCCCGGACCGGCGGCCGACCCGGGGTGTGGTGGTCGACGACCAGGTCCTCGACGGACAGAAGAGTCATGAATCCTCCTTCGTCGGAGGGGCGACCCGTGAGGCAGCGCCTTCGATTCCCTCGCTCCGCTCGGTCATGAATCCTCCTTCGCCGGAGGAGCGACCCGTGAGGCAGCGCCTTCGATTCCCTCGCTCCGCTCGGTCATGAATCCTCCTTCGCCGGAGGAGCGACCCGTGAGGCAGCGCCTTCGATTCCCTCGCTCCGCTCGGTCATGAATCCTCCTTCGCCGGAGGAGCGACCCGTGAGGCAGCGCCTTCGATTCC